>JBJFFC010000012.1:0-15015 GCA_051891395.1 Clostridia bacterium
CCTTTTCTAGCTGCTCTTTTTCTTACTTCAAAAGATCCAAATCCAACTAATTGAACTTTATCTCCTTTTTCTAGTGCTTCTGTTACAGCTTCTACAAATGCGTTAAGTGATGCTTCAGCTGCTTTTTTTGTTTCTCCTGTTTTTGCAGCCATTGCTGCGATTAATTCAGCTTTGTTCATTTAAATTACCTCCTATAAGATATAATGTTTATGTACTTTATTGTCTGAACGAAACAATAAATGTACTACTAATTAATTTAATTCGCCAAAAACACCTAAAATCCTTCTTTTTTTTCGTAGTTTTTATAAATTTTAATATATTTTTAGCTTTTCTAGTGCCTTGCAAATTTTATTTCCCATTGGCATTTTTAAAATTTCTTCTTTATTAAACACTTTTAATGCTATAATTGCTATCATATATATTATTACTGCAAGTACTATTGCTACTATTGTAGCCAATTTATTACTTATTATTCCTAAAAGATTTGAATAAATAAAATATGAGCAAATTCCCATAATAGCTGTTGCAAGTGCTGGCTTTATTACGAATTTTGAAAATGTTAGATTCAATTTTATATTTCTCATAAGTGATGTAATCGCAATTGTAAAAGCAACAGCATGACATGCGACTGATGCCCAAGCAGCTCCATTAACTCCTATTTCTGGAATTGGTACTAATATTAAGTTTAAAATTAATTTTACAATTACTCCGACACCAAGTGATATTGTAGGTATTTTTAACTTTCCATATCCTTGCAGTGCTCCATTAATAGTTTGGTCAAGTATGGTAAACAAAATAGTTAGAGAACTAATCTGTAAAATTACTGTTCCATCGCTTGCATTTGGAAATAATAAATTTAAAATTGGCCCTGCAAATACACACATTCCTATGGTACAAGGAAGTCCTATCAACATTGAGGTTAATAAGGAGAAGGATGTTTTTTCTGTAATTGCCTTTTTATCTTTTCTTGCTTTTGCAGCTGATATTGCTGGTACCAAGGCAGTTGAAAAAGCGACATTAATCGATAGTGGTAGACTAGTTAAAGTATCTACTTTTCCTCCTAATATTCCATATTGTGCAATTGCCATATCTTCTGACATAAATTGTTTTAGTCCTCTTACAACCGTAAAAGAATCTATATTTTTATTCAAGGATGACATGATTGCAGTTAATGCAATTGGGATAGAAACAAGTAAGATTTTCTTTATGATTGTCCTTACTCTTTCATATTTATAATTTACGGTTGATTTTATTTCTGTTGCTATCTCTTGGCTTCTTGTTTTGTAATATAAATATAAATATCCAACCCCTGACATAGTTGCAAGTGTAGTAGCTAGTGTTGCCCCTCCTGCCATCCATTCTGTTGATACATTTGAAATAATGGCAACTATTTCAACTAGTATAATCGTCAATGCTGTTTTAAATACTTGCTCTATTGTTTGAGACCTAGCGGTTGCTTTTATATTTTGTCTTCCATTAAAATATCCTCTCATAACAGAAGATATAGCAACAAAAAATATAGCAGGTGATAGAGCAACTAATGTCATTTCCGCTTCTGGTATTTGTAACCAGTATATAGAAATAACTTTAGCTCCAAAGAATAACATAAGACTTCCAATTAGTCCTATAACTGCAAATGTAGCAAAAGCAATTTTAAATATTCTATGAGCTCCTTTATGATCTCCGCAGTGCCACTCTCTCTGATACTAATTTTGATATTGCATTTGGTACTCCGATTGAAGAAATAGTAAGTAACATTGCATAAATTTGATAACCTGCTGCTACAATTCCATTCCCCTTATCTCCAAATCCTGATCTATTTGTTAAATATAAAGTATAAATTAATCCTAATAACTTAATCAAAACTTGTGAAAATATTAGTGTTATAACACCTTGCATAAAAGTTTCTTTTTTTGGTACTTTATTTTCTGCCGTTTCTTTTGTCATCTAATCACTCCTAATATCTTTTATCTTCTTATATAATTGTACTTCTTTATTATAGATTTAATTACAAAATTATTCAATACTTTTTTGAAATTTAAGGGACGGAGCAAAAGTTTCATCTTAAATTTTTGATGAAACTTTTGCTCCGTCCCCTAAATTTCAATTTTATATATTTTTATCAATATTAGGTAACAATTGTTTTTTCCTCGAAACAACGCCTTCTAAAAACATTCTATTATTTTCTAATTCTTTATCAAAAGCTTTTTCTACGACATTAGATTTATTTCCTAAGGCTATAATTTCAGAGTTGCTATTTAATATATCTGTGATAGCCAAAACAAACAAATCTAATCCATTTTTATTAATTTCATTTTGAATTGCATTTTCTATTTCTTCTTGTCTTTTTAATACAGATGGAATATCAACAGTATTTACTTGTGCAATCATAAATTTTACTCCATTTTTATCTAGACTTTTTGCATCTAAATTAACTAATTGTTCTGCTGTAAAGTCCTCTAAATCTGTTCCTGCTTTTAACATTTCTAATCCATATTCTTCTATATTAATTCCTGCTATTTCTCCTAATTCTTTTAACGCTTTTTCATCATGTTTTGTTGTAGTTGGTGATTTTAATAGTAATGTATCTGATATAATTGCACTTGCCATAAGTACCGCTTCTTCTTTATCTATTTCGAATCCTTTTCCTTTAAAATCTTGGAATAAAATCGTTGCTGTACATCCATATGGTCTAGCTGTATAATATAGAGGATCTGATGTCTCAAAATTAGCTATTCTGTGATGATCTACAACTCCAATAATTTTTGCTTTCTCTATTCCAGCTACACTTTGACAAAATTCATTATGATCTACCATAATAACTTTTTGACCTTCTTCTACTTTTTCAATTAATTCTGGTGCTTCTATTTTTAAATAATCTAATACATACTGTGTTTCTTTATTAATATTTCCTAATCTAACTGCTTTGCTATTATCATGTCCGTTTTTCTTATTTAATCTTTCTTTTACTATACTTGAACAAATTGAATCTGTGTCTGGATTTTTATGTCCAAAAATCAATATTTTTTCTTCCATTTTCCTTACTCCTTTTTATAACCCTTTTTTTATTTATATAAGAAATCACTAATTTTTTGTATTTCTTATGTATATTAATATACAACATTTTTTACTTGAAGACAAGCAAATTAGCTATTTTTGTAATTTTGATTTTAATATTTCTTCTAATTCTTCTTTTGAAAAATTATATTTCTTATTGCAAAAGTGACATATAAGCTCTGCTTTTTCATCTTCTTCAATAATTTGCTTTATCTGTGAATCCTCTAACGTTTTTAATCCATTAGCCATATGTTCCTTTGAACAGTCACATTCATAGATTGGTATGATTTCTTCTTCCACAACTTTTATCTTTTCATCTCCAGTTACTTTTTTAGCTATTTCTAATAAACTTAAGTTTTCGTCTAGCATTTTGGAAATTGCCCCTGCTTTAAAAATTGATTGCTCTATTTTTGAAATTTCCTCTTCTGTTGCGTCTGGCATTGGACTAATTAAATATCCTCCTGCAGCTTTAACGCCATCTTTGTTTACTAATACCCCTAATGCAACTGCAGAATTTCTTTGTTCAGAATTAACAAAATAATTTGTAAAATCATCTGCAAGTTCTCCTGATGTTAATGGTGATATTCCTATATATGGTTCTTTTAAGCCAAGATCTTTTATTACATTAATATATCCTTCTTGACCTACTGCTCCTCCTACATCTAGTTTTCCAAATTCATTTAGAGGTAAATCAACATGAGGATTTTCAACATAACCTTTTATCCTTGGAAAATTATTCGCTGTTGTTAGCATAGATCCAATCTTTCCATTTCCTTTTATTTGTATTGTTAATCTATCTGTACTATTCTTCATTTCTTGTGCCATTATACTAGTTATTGTAAGTAATCTCCCAAATGTTGCCGTGGCCAATGGACTTAAATCATGAATTTTTCTTGCCTTTTCTACTAATTCCTTAGTATTAGCACATACTATAGATATTTTCCCATCATATGCTAAAAATCTTATTATTTTATCTTTCATAAACTCCCTCCTTTTAGTCCTATTTATTTTAATATATTTCGCTAATTATTTCAAGTATATAACTCATAATAACATTATAGTTTAATTTCCTTTTTTAGCTTTTTTAATTAACACTAAACTGTAACATAATTGTCATTTTTCATTAATTGTGTTATAATTTAAATATTAATTAAGGGGGTAATTATTTTGAACTATGCATATATAAGTGTATTAACAACCGAATCATATTTAATTGGGATTTTAGGTATAGCAGAATGTTTAAAAAGAGTAAATGCTAAATTTCCCTTTTATGTTATTATTACTGATAATATTTCAAATAAAGTTGAAAATTTATTGAATAATAAACATATTAATACAATCAGAAAAAAATCAATACAGATTCCCGAAATCATTAAACAAAAAAATGATAAAGGTGATTTTTCTCATTGGACTAATACATTTGATAAGCTTTCAATTTTTGAATTAACACAATTTGATAAAATTATCTATTTGGACTCTGATATGTATATTAGGAAAAACATTGATGAATTATTTGAAAAACCTCATATGTCAGCTCCTGTAAATAGAAAATTTGGCCCTAATATAACACTTCCGTCAGAATTAGTATCTGGTCTATTAGTAATTGAACCGCAAAAAAACCTATTAAATTCTTTTTTGGAAATATTATTAACAATTGAGGATAAACGAAATTCTATTGGTGATCAAGATATCTTACAAGAATACTATACCGATTGGGCAAATCAAAGCGAATTGCATCTAAATTTAAAATATAATGTATTCTTTACTTATCTAGATTACTATATTGTTCATTCTAATTATAAATTAAGCGATATTTCTGTATTTCATTTTATATTATCTAAAAAGCCTTGGGATTTTTTTCTAAAAAATACAGATGAATATATTAAATATTTAAACGCTAGAATAAAAATTCTTCATGATAGATATGGTACAAAAGATTTATTGGATTGTATGAATAGTGGAAATGCTAATAAGATAATTATAGCAAAAGAATATTTTGAATTATTAAAAAAAGTATATCAATAAATCTAAAATATTAAGGTCTATATTTTAAGTTTATCAAGCCTTTACCTGATTTTATAATTGACTTTTTTTGAATTTTAGTATAAAATTAATTGATTGAATTAGTTTTATTGAAAAGGAGTTTTTTATGGACCAAAAAGTTAGCGTAATTATACCAGCATTTAATGAAGAATTAAATATAGCTAATATTATAAGACTTTCAAAAAATTGTAAATATGTAGATGAAGTTTTAGTGATAAATAATTTAAGCACTGATAATACTAAACTACGTGCAAAGGAACAAGGTGCTAGAGTAGTTGACTGTAATATCCAAGGCAAAGGATATGCTATGCAAACAGGTATTGAAAACGCCCAAAATGACATTATTGTTTTTTTGGATGCTGATATACCGGATTATCCTAATGATGTTATTCTTAGGTTAGTATCTCCTATCATTGAAAAGGATGTAGACTTTGTGAAAGCATCTTTTGACAGAGAAGGTGGAAGAATTACAGAATTAGTAGCAAAACCTTTATTAAAATTACTATTCCCAGATATGCAAAAATATTCACAACCACTTAGCGGAATGATAGCAGGAAAAAAAGAAATATTTGAAAAATTGGAATTAGAAAAGGATTATGGAGTTGACATTGGAATTTTATTGGATATATCAAAAAATAAGGCTATAATTCAAGAAGCATATTTAGGAAAAATTAAAAATATATCAAAAGATTGGAAATCCTTAGACAAAATGGCTACCGATGTAATGAAAGCAATGTTAAAAAGAGCTAATAAATTATAATAATTTATTAGCTCTTTTTTATTAACTTATCTTCCTTATTTACTTTTATTAGGTATTTGTCTTTTACTTAATATTTTATCTGAGTCATATTCTGCATAAGAACAATTGTCTAATTGTATCCCTAAAAGATTTTTATCCTGAGGAAGTCCATAAAAATAACAATTTGTTGCAATATTTACCCCATTGTGTGTAACTATTAACACATTTGAATCTGGATTTTCTTCTATTAGTTTATCCAAATATTCATAAATTCTATTTAAAAATCCCTGTATCGGTTCAACATCTTTATATCTATAGTTCTTATCATAGTTCCAATACAATTTCTGGTCATAATCTGTTCCTTTTATTCCCTCTAGAATTCCAAAGCTCCTTTCTAGTAATCCTTCACTTGTATCTAATGGAACTTGCATTTTCTTGTTTATTATTTTAGCAGTATCTAGTGCTCTACTAAGTGGCGAAGATATTATTCTATCTACCTTTAATTCTTTTATATTTTCAGCCAATATTTGTGCTTGTTTTATTCCATTTCTATTTAATGGTATATCGACACAACCTTGCAGTCTATTCTCAATATTCCAATCTGTTTGTCCATGGCGAACTAAAAAAATCTTCATATTACATTCATCCTTATCTATTTACTACTAATCCTCTTGTTTTTGAAACATATCTTTTCCTACTCCACAAATTGGGCAGACCCATGTGTCTGGTATATCTTCAAAAGCTGTTCCTGGAGCAATTCCACTATCTGGATCTCCTTTTTCTGGATCATATATATATCCACATGCTAAACATACGTACATCTTTCTTCACCTCCTTAGACATTTTTCCACCACTATTGATGTATTTCAAACATATCTTTTCCCTCTCCACAGACTGGGCAGACCCAATCCTCTGGTAAATCTTCAAATGGTGTACCTGGTTTTATCCCTGCTTTTTCATTTCCAAATTTAGGATTATAAATATATTTACATTCAACACACTCGTATTTTTTCATTTCAGTCTTGTCTCCTTGAAAGTTTTTATATCCTAATCCAATTGCTACTATTACCATTAATAGAAAAGATAGTGCTTTCCATATCCCGCTATCTAATAGTATAACCGCAAATATCCCAAATGTTGCACCAATACCATATAAAATTAGAACGGCTTGTTTTTGACTATAACCTTTAGCTACAATTCTATGATGTAAATGTCCTTTATCTGCTTTAAAAATTGCTTTTATTGATTTTCCCTTAATTAATCTCCTTATGATAGCCCATAAAGTATCGAATATTGGTAATCCCAATACAATTAACGGTAGCACAATAACTGCTATTGTATAAGTTTTGGCAACTCCTAATATTGCTATAATTGATAAAGAAAATCCTAAAAAATTTGATCCTGTATCTCCTATAAATGTTTTTGCTGGTGCAAAATTAAATGGTAAAAATCCTACTAATGCTCCAGCTAATGCAGTTATTAAAACAATAGATATAAGTGGTGAACCATTTAAAACAAATATGACTAATAATGATATAGCTGATATAACAGAAATTCCTGCCGATAATCCGTCTAATCCATCTATTAAATTAATTGCATTGGTTACCCCTACTATCCATATAATGGTTAATATAATAGAAAATATTTCTCCCAATTCAGAAGTATTAAAAAATGCTATATTAAAATCTCCAATTCTAACTCCAAATGCTACTACAATAATTGCTGCTACTACTTGTCCTATCAGTTTTACGATTGGTTTTATTGTTATTATATCATCTACAATACACGTTATACTTATTACTAATATTCCCAAAAACATTCCTAATAATTTTGTTCCGTAGTTTTCTGATCCAAACAAATTAATTGTATTTTCCATACTCATTACGATAAGCAGGTAAATAACGGATACTAAAAATCCTAAAATAACTGCAGGTCCCCCAAATTTAGGCATTGCTTTTTTGTGCATTCTTCTTTCATCTTTTGGAACATCGACTGCTCCTACCTTATGTGCAATTTTTATGGTATATGGTGTTGCCATAAAAGTAACTATGAATGCTAGTAAGAATGCAATTGCTATATCTCCCCACATAGATCCTAGCCTCCTATTTCATATTTTCGTTTTCTATTTCCTCTATTATTTTCAACCTTTCTTCATGTCTTCCACCTTCAAATTCAGTTGCAAGCCACATTCTTAATATGCAAATTGCTTCACTAGTAGAAACATCATCTGCTCCCATTGCTAATATATTACTGTTGTTATGCAATCTTGAATATTTAGCTGTATATTCATTATGGCAAGGTGTACATCTAATTCCTTTGAACTTATTTGCACATATAGACATTCCAATACCAGAGCGACAGATTAATATTCCCGAATTACACTTTTTACTTTGAACTTCTTTTGCTACTTCCTTTGCAATATCAGGATATTCTACTCTTTCTTCATTCATACATCCTAAGTCTTTATATTCTATTCCTTTTTCATCTAAATATCTTTTTATTTCTTCCTTTAGTTTATATCCTCCATGATCACTACCAATTGCTATCATATGTATTCCTCCCTTTTTTTTCAATATATCATAAATTTATTCATATTACAATAATTATTTAAAATTTTGCTTGCAATTTCCCATGAAATGTGTTAAAATATCATATGTTATAGTGTAATATAGACTAAGAGGAGGTGCTAATGCAATATGCCAAATATTAAATCAGCTAAAAAAAGAGTTAAAGTAATTGAGAAAAAAACTTTAAGAAATAATATGATTAAATCCGGATATAAATCAGCTATCAAAAAATTTGAAGAAGCTGTAGATAACGGAAAAATTGATGAAGCTAAAGTTTTATTATCACAAGCTACTAAAAAGATAGATCAAGCTTGCAGCAAAGGTGTTATTGTAAAAAATACAGCTGCTAGAAAAAAATCTAACTTATCAAAAAAATTAAATTCAGCTATGGCTTAAGACTAAATAAAAATTATGCATAGTTTTTATAAAAAAATAGGATATTCAATTTATAGAATATCCTATTTTTTTATTGTATCTTTATACTGTTGTAATACAATTCAGCTAGGCAAATTGGTCAACTTATTGATGGTAACAATTCCCATTGTTTTTCTCATATTATCATGCTAAGATAATTATAGATGTTATTTAGACAGAGGTGGATTATGATTAGAAATATTATAAATATCTATAAAAACTTAGAAAAATCAACTTATAAAATTATGAAGAATGGTTTAAAATTTTGTTTTGCTCTATGTATTATTTCAATTTCTATCTTACTTACATATGAAGTTTTTATTGCTTCTCCTTTTATATATTACATAGGAATTACTTTATTTAGACTGAGTCTAATTTTTGGAATTGAATTTATTATATGTGGATTTGTAACAGATGGTATTAAAAAACAATTAATATAAATAAGAAGGTATCACTTTTTTTCTCTTGGTGATACCTTTTTTATATTTTATTTCTTTAATTCATCTAAGAACATTTCATTTAACATTTGAGGGTTTGCTTTTCCCTTTGTCTCTTTCATTGCTTGTCCTACTAAAAATCCTAAAGCTTTATCTTTTCCTCCTTTGTAATCTGCTATTGATTGAGGATTTGCTTCTAAGACTTTTAATACCACTTCTTTAATTACTCCTTCATCAGAAATCTGAATCCATCCCTTTTCTTTTATAATGTCTTCTGGGTCTCTTGGATTCTCAAATAATTCTACTAATACCTTTTTACCAATACTTGAACTAATAGTTCCTTTATCAATTAATATTACTAATTTTCCTAATTGATTGCTATCAAATGGTATTTGAATCGGTTCCATCTCTGTTTCATTTAATATTCTTGATATATCTGAAATAATCCAGTTATTAACTGCTTTTGGATTATTACATACTTTTACAGCATTTTCAAATAAATCTGATAAATATTTTGAAGCAGTAATTAATTTAGCATCTTTTTCTGATAATTGATACTCTTCTAAATACCTTTCTTTTCTGCTTTCTGGCAATTCTGGTAAACTATTCTTTATATTTTTGATATATTCTTCTGAAAGTTTAATTGCAACTAAATCTGGATCTGGGAAATAACGATAATCTTGTGCATCCTCTTTATCTCTCATAGGAAATGTTTTTCCTGATACATCATCCCATCTTAAAGTCTCTTGCTCTATTTTTCCGCCTTCTTCAATCACATCTATTTGTCTATCCACTTCATATTCAATGGCTCTTACAATACTTCTAAAAGAGTTCATATTCTTCATTTCTGTACGAGTTCCAAGCTTGGTATCTCCTTTTTTCCTAACAGAAACATTAACATCTGCTCTTAGTGAACCTTCTTGCATTTTACAATCTGATACTTCGATATATTCTAAGATTGATTTCAATTTTCTTAAATATTGTTCCACTTCTTCTGAACTTCTTAAATCTGGCTCTGATACAATTTCAATCAATGGAACTCCAGCTCTATTTAAGTCTACTAGACTTCCTCCTCCAAATTCGTCATGATTTAATTTACCAGCATCTTCTTCTATATGAATTCTTGTTAAACGAATCTTCTTTTTTTCACCATTTATTTCAATTTCTACATAACCATGTTCACAAAGTGGCCTATCAAATTGAGAAATTTGATAAGACTTTGGAAGATCTGGATAAAAATAATTCTTCCTATCATTTTTACTATTTCTAGAAATTTCGCAGTTAGTAGCTAGACCTGCTTTCACAGCATACTCTACAACTTTTTCATTTAATACTGGTAATGTTCCTGGCATAGCCATACAAATTGGACAAGTTTGAGAATTAGGTTCTGCTCCAAACTTGGTTGGGCAAGAACAAAATATTTTTGTTTTTGTAGATAATTCTGCATGTACTTCTAATCCCATTACAACTTCATAATCTTCTCTTGACATTTATTTTCCTCCTTTTGAAACACTAGGGACAGTCCCAAAGTGTCTCATATTTTTTGTCGTTTTTTGTAATTTTATAGCTTTCGACTTAATTCGATTTTTTTATGAGACACTTTGGGACTGTCCCCTCTGTCTCATTTTTTAAATTCTGGTTTGTATTTTTCTCTAAATTGGATAGCTTGTTCAAAAGTGTAAGCCGCATTTAATATAGTTTCTTCACAGAATTTATTTCCGATTAATTGCATTCCAATTGGCATTCCTTCTTTATCAACACCACATGGAATTGATATTCCTGGAAGTCCTGCAATATTTACAGAAACAGTACAAATATCAGCTAAATACATTTCTAATGGATTATCTGATTTTGAACCGATATCAAAAGCAACTGTTGGTGATGTTGGTGTTAAGATAACATCACATTTTTCAAAACCTTTATTAAATTCATTCATAACTAATGTGCGTACTTGTTGTGCTTTTTTATAATAAGCATCATAATATCCTGATGATAACACATAGGTTCCTAATATAATTCTTCTTTTTACTTCTGGGCCAAAACCTTCACTTCTAGATTTTTTATAAAGTTCTTTTAAATTTTTAAATTCCTTTGTTCTATATCCATAACGAATTCCATCAAATCTTCCTAAATTAGAACTTGCTTCTGCGCAAGCTATAATATAATAAGTTGCTAATGCATACTCTGCAATATCTAACGAAATTTCTATAATTTCTGCCCCTAATTCTTTATAAATTTGAATTGCTTTTTGTAAAGATTCTTTTACTTCTTCATTAATTCCTTCTCCAAAAAATTCTTTTGGCACTCCTATTTTTAAACCTTTTACATCGTTTTTTAGGCACTTTGTATAATCAATTTTTTCTCTATCACTTGAAGTAGTATCTTTCTCATCATGTCCAGCTATTAAATTTAATAACATTGCACTATCATATACATCTTTCGTTATTGGTCCTATTTGATCTAAAGATGATGCAAATGCTACTAATCCATATCTTGAAACTAATCCATAAGTTGGTTTTAATCCAACAACTCCACAAAAACTTGAAGGTTGCCTTATTGACCCACCTGTATCTGACCCTAATGCCCAAGGAACCATATTTGCTGCAACTGCTGCTGCTGATCCTCCTGAAGATCCCCCTGGTACTTTATTTAAATTCCATGGATTTCTTGTTTTTTTGAAATAAGAATATTCTGTTGAACCTCCCATGGCAAATTCATCCATGTTCAATTTTCCTAAGTCTATCATATTTTCTTCATTTATTTTTTCTATTACAGTTGCATCATAAGGTGCAACAAAGTTTTCTAACATACGAGAACTACAAGTTGTTTTTATTCCTTTGGTACACATGTTATCCTTAATACCAATTGGAATTCCAGCTAAATTTCCCTTTATTTCACCATTCTTTATTTTTTCTTCTATTTCTTCCGCTTGCTTGTTAGCTTCCTCTGCCAATACCGTAACAAAAGCTTGTACATCTTTTTCTTTTTCTTTGATTCTATCTACATATGCTTTTGTAATTTCAGTTATTGTCAATTCTTTGTTTTCTAATTTTTCTTGTAACTCATGAACTGTTAATTCAGTAATATCCATTAATTTTCCCCCTTTAGTTTTATTATTTCTTGATACAGATGTGGCCACGAATACACTCTTGTTATTTTCTCATCTTGCAAACTTTGATTTACTTTTGTATCCATTAAAAATACTTTTATATTACTTCCATAAGCAATACTTTTGCAATTATCAAAACTATCATCTACAAAGACATTTATATTTTTATCTTTTACGATTTTAAGTTTTTCCTCAGCATTCATAAAAAATTCATCATATTGGACATCATTGTTTCTTAACCATTCCAATGTAATTTCTTTTACATTATCGTTTTCTATATCCCACCTTGCTGTAATTAAGTATATTTTATGTCCTTTTTCTTTTAGCTTTTTTATCTTATCTGCAGCAAATGTTTTTATATTCACCTTTCTTAATATTTCTGCATAATACCTGTCCCAAAACTTAAGTGCTTCTTCTTTTGTCCAATGATGCATTAATTCAATATAAGAATGATTTGTCATTTTCGTATTATCCAAAATCGGATTTCTCTTTAATTCTTCTATTGTATATTTTTGTGCATATTCAAGCAAAGTAGCATATGTATCTGATATGGTATCATCAATATCAATTCCTATGTTCATACTTCCTCCCTAATTAATTACCTTTGGTATTTTGAACATGTTTTGTTCTTTTGTTTCTGCATTTTGTAATAAACTCTCTGTATCCTCAAATCTCTTTATCTCATCTTTTCTAAATACATTTTTTGCTTCATTGGCACCTATTGTTACATCCAATCCCTCTACTGGTGCATTGTTTACAATATTAGCAAAATTTAATATGTCTTGTAGATTTTCTATATATTTATCTACTTCATCATCTTCTAAATTTAAGCTTGCTAAATTTGCAATGTGTAAAATCTCTTCTCTTGTCACTTTCATGTAATCATCTCCTAATATCAATTTGTTTTCTATTATATACTTTTTTTACCAAAAAAACAAGCCCTAAACGGCTTGTTCCGTAAAAAGATTATTGATATAATACTTTCATCTTTTAAACAATGACAAAATCTTATTAATAAACTTTTTATACCACTTTATCTCTTCTATTTTGATCATACTTGTATTGGTATCATTACTCCTATTTTTTTCTTTATGCTCTTTAAAGATATTATCCGGATTATACTTTTCTCTTAATTCTTGTTCCATTCTCTTTTCTTCTTCTGATTCTTCTTTTAACAATTCCTCTCTTTCTTCTTTTGTTACTAAATAATCTCTATAGATAACTGCTAAAATTTGCTGTGTCTCTTCCATAATAGTATCTTCCCATGCTTCATTATTAAAGTTAATGTTAGGAATATATTCTTTGTCCATATTTTTACTAACAAATAATTTAAAGTTTTCAGGGATTTTTCGTTTTATTTTTTCTTCTGAATTTTCTAAAATAACATAAACTTCTTTTAACGCCTTTGAATATTTATCTTCCACTACTATTCCTTCTTTCGTACTTTTTATCTCTCTTCTCCATCGTTATTATATTCTTGTCCTTGCTCATTATCTTTTTCTTCGATGTTTTTTTCTTTGTTATTAAACCTACTTTTTAAATTATCTACAACACCTTTTAATTTTCCTTTAGCTTTTTGATATATTTGTGCAAATTTAGATTGCTTTACAGGTGCAGGTATTTTATCTTCTTCCTTAAAATATGATACTTTTTTTTGCCCTACTTCTACTTCTAAGTTATAAAGTTTTTCTTGTATATTTTCTGGTAATGGTTCTTGTCTAATCTTCATTACTTTATCATAAAATGCTCTTCGCTCATCAAAAGTTTTCACAGCATCTAATTCTTCTCTTAAACCATCAAAATCCACTTCAGGAAATTCAAAAGCCTCCTCTTCTTCAGGCGTTATATATGTTTCATTTTCTTTTTTTAGTGCCGAAGAATTAGCTAATGCTTCTTCATATCTTTTCAACATAAACTTATCAACTTCACAACCATCAGATGATATTGTTCTTCCCCAAGTTTCTCCCATACGTGAAACTTGTAAAGCATTTTTTACTCCATGTATTTCAGACCATTCATCCTGAATACTTTTAGGTGCTTTTAGAATGTCAGGAAATTTACTCTTTATTACTGCTTGCCTCCTAATACATGCATTAATCATTTCATCTCTTTTTTCTACTTCAGGTGCTTTTCCTTGTTTTGTTTCTTCCATATCTTTTCCTCCTAATTATTCTGTTTATTTTATTTTACTATTTTCTTATATTTTTAAATAGCGTCAAATATAACGCTATATTTAATTCCAAATATTATTTATAATTTTAATATTGGAGGGATATTGATGGAAGATAATAAGAAGAAATTTAACCCAAGCTATACTGATGCTCCAAATGTAAGATTTTCTTTAAGACTAACTGAAAAGTTACAGAATGATTTAGAAGATTATTCACAAAAATGTAATATTAGCATCAATACATTAATTTTAAAATGCATTGAATATGCCCTTGATAATAAAGAAGAATTATGATTTTTTGACCATATAAAAAATGAGGTTAAAACATGTTAAGTTTTAACCTCATTTTTATATTAGTTTAATATTTTATATATTAGAAACTATTTTAATTCAACAACAGCTCCAACTTCAGCAAATTTAGCTTTTAAGTCTTCAGCTTCTTCTTTAGAAGCTCCTTCTTTAACTGTTTTTGGTGCTCC
>JBJFFC010000013.1:0-3180 GCA_051891395.1 Clostridia bacterium
TGTATTAAGCTGACCAATACTAATAAATCGAGGGCTTAACCACAATTTTATAAAAGGAAAGTTAATCGATAAACTAAAACAGAACCTAAATTCATCTATGTATTTTTGAGTGTGCTTATAACACTATAATTTTCTAGTGACGATGACATTTGGGGTAATACCTGTTCCCATTCCGAACACAGAAGTCAAGCCTAAATGTGCCGAAAATACTTGTGGGTTACCCTGCTGGGAAGATAGGTTGTTGCTAGTTTTTTTTTATTTAAAATAAAAGCAGACTAGAGATTAGTTTTACTAATTTGTAGTCTGTTTTTATGTGATTTTGCTTTATTTGGAAAAATGTGATAAAATTAGGCAAAGACAAAAAGAAGGAGTAAGTAAATATGGGAAAGGTAACTTGGAAACCAGGAACTTTTTTATATCCATTGCCAGCAGTAATGGTTAGTTGCGGTACAATGGAAAAATCAAATATTATAACAGTTGCTTGGACTGGAATTTTGAACACAAATCCGCCTATGGTTTATATATCTGTAAGACCATCAAGATATTCTTATCATTTAATAAAAGAACAAGGTGAATTTGTTATTAATTTAACTAATAAAAATTTAGCTAGAGCAACAGATTGGTGTGGCGTGAAAACAGGAGCGAAAGTAGACAAATTTAAAGAAATGAAATTGCATAAGGAGAAAGCTAATTTTGTAAAGTGTCCAATGATAAAAGAAAGTCCTGTATCAGTGGAATGTAAAGTAAAGGAAATAAAAGAGCTAGGTTCACATCATATGTTTATAGCAGAAGTCTTAGCCATCAATAGTGATGAAAAATATATTGATGAGAAAGGGGCATTTGATATATCAAAATGTGATTTAATTTCTTATTCAAACGGACATTATTATCAACTAGGAAAGAAAATTGGAAAATTCGGATTTTCAGTACAGAAAAAGAAGAAAAAGTTAAAAAAATAAGTAAGTTTTTCTTTAAAATGCATTGACATAACAATAAAAAAATGGTAAAATATGTGAGCATATGTATTTTAGCGTATGCTCACATCGTTTCAAAAAAAGTAAAAGGTTAAAAATACGGAGGTGTATTGAAATGGCAGCAAAAGGACCAAGAGAAAATATAACATTAGAATGTACAGAATGTAAAAGAAGAAATTACATGACTTCAAAAAACAAAAGAAATAATACAGATAGATTAGAAATTGTTAAGTATTGTAAATTCTGTAAAAAACGTACAACGCATAAAGAAACTAAATAGTTAAACGAGCTATTTTAAGGAGGATATAAAATGGCTAAAAAGGAAGCAAAAGCAAATAAGAAAGAAAACAATAAAAATAAAAAAAGTTTTGCAAAAAATTTTAAAGCAGAGTTAAAAAAAGTAATTTGGCCAACACCAAAGCAATTACTTAATAATACAGTTGCAGTATTAACAATAGTATTAATTACAGCCGCAATTGTTTTTGTATTAGACTTAGCATTTGAAAGTTTAAATAAGTATGGAGTAAACAAAGTAAAAGAAGTTGTAACATCAGTAAATTCAACATCAAGTGAAACAACACAGAATGATGAATCAACAACAGAAGAAACAACTTCAAGCGAAGATAATCAAGAAATAGAAACTACAGTAGATGCAGACAATAGTACAGAAAGTAATGTGGAATAAAATATTTAAGAGGAGGCTAAAAAAATGTCTCAAAAAGATTACGATATGGTAGCTAGATGGTATGTTGTGCATACTTATTCTGGTTATGAAAATAAAGTAAAAACAGACCTAGAAAAAACAATTAAAAATCGTGAATTAGAAGATTTTTTCTTTGATATCATAGTTCCGATGGAAGAACAAATAGAAATCAAAGATGGTAAGAGAAAAACTAACTTAAAAAAGGTTTTTCCTGGTTATGTATTAATAAAAATGATAGTAACAGAAGAATCTTGGTATATTGTGCGAAATACAAGAGGAGTTACAGGGTTTGTTGGATCAGGAACAGATCCTATTCCATTAACAGAAGAAGAAATTAGAAATATGGGATTTGAAGATGTTCCGGTAAATGTAGATTATGAAGTTAATGAACAAGTACAAGTTATGAACGGACCATTTGAAGGTTTTGTAGGTACAGTTCAAGAAATAAACACAGAAAAACATAAAGTAAAAGTTCTAGTATCTATGTTTGGAAGAGAAACACCAGTAGAATTAGAATTTTCACAAGTACAAAAAGTTAAATAAAAAAGGGAGGTGCCATTAAAATGGCAGAAAAAGAAATTTCAAATATTATTAAATTACAAATAGAAGCAGGAAAAGCATCACCAGCTCCACCAGTAGGTCCAGCTTTAGGTTCAAGTGGTGTTAATATTATGCAATTTGTAAAAGAATTCAATGATAGAACTGCAAACCAACCTGGAATGATTATACCAGTAGTTATAACAGTTTATAAAGACAAAACTTTTGAATTTATAACAAAAGTGCCACCAGTTGCAGTATTAATTAAAAAAGCAATTAAAATTCAAAAAGGTTCAGGAAAACCAAATATGGAAAAAGTTGCTAAAATAACAAAAGCACAAGTAAGAGAAATTGCAGAACAAAAAATGCCAGATTTAAATGCTGCATCAATAGAAACAGCTATGAGCATGGTAGAAGGTACTGCTAGATCTATGGGTGTTGTAGTAGTTGACTAAAAACAAATGAAAAGCACAGTATACTACTTTTGATTTGTTTTAGATAATAAATTATAAAAAATGGGAGAGCTTTGCTCGTTAAAACCAAAGGAGGTAAAGAAAATGGGAAAGGTATCAAAAAGATACGCAGAAAGTGCAAAATTAGTTGATAAAACTAAAGAGTATGAAGCAAAAGAAGCTTTAGAAATTATTGAAAAAATGCCAAAAACAAAATTTGATGAAACTGTTGAATTACATGTGAAATTAGGTGTTGATTCTAAACATGCAGACCAACAAGTTAGAGGTACAGTTGTACTTCCAAATGGTACAGGTAAAACACAAAAGGTTTTAGTATTTGCTAAAGGACCAAAAGCTGAAGAGGCAGAAAAAGCAGGAGCAGACTTTGTTGGAGCAGAAGAATTAATTCCAAAAATTCAAAATGAAAATTGGTTTGATTATGATGTAGTAGTTGCAACTCCAGACATGATGGGAGTAGTAGGAAGATTAGGTAAAGTATTAGGACCAAAAGGAT
>JBJFFC010000014.1:0-3092 GCA_051891395.1 Clostridia bacterium
ATGGTGAAGATGTAAGTTTTAAAAAATATTATTTAACGGATATGGTAGCTCAAAATATGAGCCATATTACAAGAATAGATTAGGAGTAGCTTATGAAATACAATTATCCACAATTGCGGAGGAAAATGTGTAAAATGTCGGTGGCTGTATAAGATTAGAAAATCCAAATTTTCTAGGAACAGATGAATGTGAGTATGCAGATGAGCCGATAAATGAAATAAAGAAAATTTTAAATATTAAGGAGAAATAACATGACAAATGAAGCGATAATAAAAAGATGGAAGAGTGGTCTAACAACTGTACAAGTAGCTAAAGATTATATGAATGAATATAACAAAGAAGCTAAAAAAAGAAAAGAGCCTAAAATAACAAAAGACCAAGCATTAGGATTTGTAGAACCAGTGATTTTTGAATTTGAAACAAAAGATTGGAAGTGAAGAAATGACAACAGAAGAATTTTTAATAAAAATGAAAAATTTCTTTGAAAACATAGATAATTTAAAAATAGACTTAGAAAACGAGATAAAAAGAGTAGAGTTGGAAAGAAATGATTTGCTACATGAATTAGAACTAGGGAATCTCAATGCGGTAGAGCTAACAAAAGTAGCAGTAGTCTTAAGAGATATACTAAAAGAACGCAGACAATATAAAGATGAACTAGCAAAAGTTATGACTCTAAAAGGATTTACTGACAAATATAACAACAAGTTAATTGTAGGAGACATAATACAAGTATTAAAAAATTTAAGAACACTAGAAAAGAACAATAAAGAAAGAACTTATAATCCAAGAGTTATAAAAAAATTAAAATGTGCGGAGGCAAAAGATGAAATACAAGTTCGAGATAAATAGAAGATTACCAAGCTATAACGAATATAGTAATGCAAATAGAAAAAATAAATATGCAGGAGCAACAATGAAAAAGAATATTGAAACAGAGATATGGGCTTATATTCTCAATCAATTGAAATCTGTAAAAATACATAAACCTGTTTTTATAACATTTATTTGGGTAGAAGAAAATAAGAAACGTGATCTAGATAATATATGTTTCGCTAAAAAGTTCATATTAGACGCACTACAAAAAGCGGAGGTAATCGAAAATGACAATAGCAGACACGTAAAAGGATTTACAGATAAATTTGAATATGCAGATAAGAGCAAAGTCATAGTTGAATTAGAAGAAATTTAACGTTAGTACATAGAAAATGGCATAACATTACAAGAATTATTAGAAAGAGGTAATAAATGAAACACATAGTAAGTTTTAGTGGTGGAAAAGATAGCACAGCAATGTTACTAAGAATGTTAGAAGAAAATATGCAAGTAGATGAAATACTATTCTGTGACACTGGAAAAGAATTTCCAGACATGATTAAACATATAGAAAAAGTTAAAAGGTACATAAAAGAAAAATATAACAAGGAAATAACAACATTAAAGGCAGAAAGAAGTTTTGATTATTATATGTTTGAACACGAAAAAACAAGAGGGAAAAATAAAGGTAAAAAAGGCTATGGTTGGGCTAGTGGCAGATGTAGATGGTGTACTACTCTTTTAAAAAATGTTGTTGTTAATAATTATCTAAAAAAATATCAAGAAGAAGGCTACATAGAATACATTGGCATTGCTTATGATGAACAAAACAGAATAAAAGAAAAAAAATATCCACTTGTAGGTTGGAAAATGACAGAAAAAGATTGTTTGCAGTATTGTTATGATAGAGGTTTTAATTGGAATGGATTATATGAACATTTTAATAGAGTTAGTTGTTGGTGTTGTCCTCTAAAAAGAATTGAAGAATATAAAATGTTATATAAATATTATCCTGAATTATGGTATGAATTAAAAGAAATGGATAAAAAAGCATACAATCAATTTAGAAAAGATTATAGTGTAGAGCAACTAGAAGAAAAATTCAAAGCAAATTTAGTGGTAAAGGAGTAAATAAGATATGGAACAATGGTTAAGAGATGCTTTAGCTGAAGAACAAGGATATATAATATGTCCACTTGCACCAGAAACATATACAATTTGTAATGAAAAGTGTGAAGAATGTGAATATTAAAAAGATTTTGTTGAAGCATTAAAAGAAAGGGGAAAAAATGGGATTAGCATGTAGAGGAGTTACACATTGTAGTGAATGTGGAATGCCATTAGCTGATAATGAATTTGGAATATGCAATAGCTGTAAACAAGAAAGAAAACAAGAAAGAAAACAAGAAAGAAAACAAGAAAGAAAACAAGAAAGAAAACAAGAGAAAGATATTACAACTCATCATGTAACAATAAAAACAGAAAAATTAAGAGAGTTAATTCGTGAGCATTATAATTGGAATGATTATACTTTAAATGGAAAAATTGAAATTGTTACAAGTTTAGCTTATTTTGATAATGATAAAGAGCTGCTAGAATTTTTAATTTTTATGGAGGATAATTTAGATGAATAATATGGAAGAAGATACAAAAGATTTGAAAGAATTGCGAAAAGAATTAGGATTATGTGCTGATGGAAGTAAAATAAAGCAAGGAATAGCTTTAGAACATCTAATAAAAGCATATAAAGAGCTAGAAGAGAAATTAAATGAAACGCTTAATGTAAATTTAGCATTAGTACAAGGAAATGCCAATAGCATACCAGTTTCTTTAGTAGAAGAAAAGATAGAAGAATTAAACAAAGAAGAAAAAGAATTACAAGACAGCATAACCGAAGAAGAAAGAGAAGAATATTCAGATGCAAATATTAGTTATGGATTAATGCTTATAGAAAATCAAAGAAAAGTTTTATAAGAATTATTAGAAAAGAGGTAAGAGAAATGTTGGAATTTCAAAAATGGTTAGATGAAAATTGGGAAAAAGATAATATGTTTCCACCTTGTTTAGATGCTCAATTTGCAATAGATTTTTTATGTAATTATCTACTTGGCGAGGATTATTACATAGTAAATCCTTTATGCACAGCACAAGCTAATTGCGAAATTGTACACGATATACTATATAAATACTCTAAAAGATATAGAAAAGAATATAAAAAAAGAGTTAGGAGGGACTAAACAATGAATGAAGAAGAAAAGAAAGCAATAGAAAGAATG
>JBJFFC010000015.1:0-12872 GCA_051891395.1 Clostridia bacterium
GTAATAAATACTTGACAAATTATTAATAATATTGTATAATAAAATTAATAAATAGTGAGGTGATAATTTTATGAATGTAAATGAATATGAAAATTTAATATCAAACATCATAGAAAATCCTGATAATATGTCTAATTTTAATACATTAAAAGAAGCAATAAATAAAGACATAACAGAATTGGAACAAAAGGACTTAAAAATAAAGGAATTAAGAAAACAGAATGCTGACCTTTTTCTAAAAACGACACAAGGTAAAAAAGAACTAAAACCTTTAGAAAATAAGGACGAGGAGATTTTAACACCAAGAGAAGCATTTAAAAAAGAATTTAAAAGTAAATTATATGGAGGTAATTAATAATGAGCTTAACAAATGAACAATTACTAAAAACTGTTGTTGATACAATGCCAAATATGACAGAGCAGTCCTCTAAGCAAGTATTACAGGATTGGTTAAAGAATCCTGGTAAAATGTTCACAAAAGACGATTTGGAAACAAAAAATTTTTTAAACACACTATCTACTTTTATTTTAGACAGTATAAGAATACAGGATTTTTATAATCCACTTGAAAACGAGGGAATTGTTAGAAGGTATAATCAGTCTTATGGTATGATTCAGAGATTTTACATACCTAAAATTAATGCTGTTGATGCTGATTTTCAGAAGGAATGGATTGATGGAACATCTTCTGATATGTTTAAAAAGAGGGTTATCAAACCAACTGAAAAGTTTGCTATTTCTAATATTTCATGGAATAATAGAGTTTCAATACCTGGAGACATGTTTTATACCACAGTATTTAGTAATTCTGGTGGAATTGTTGATTGGAACACGTCTATTTTACAGTCGATGTTAATGTCTTACAATAGGTATAGATTTGCGCTTGAAATGGATATGATTGGAAGACAGACTAAGTCTCCTAATTTAAAGGCAACACAGAAAATTGGAGTATCTGTTGCTAATATGTCAGAAATAACAGAGGCTGAAGCTGCTAAAATTGCTAAACAAATATTAGATTTTAAATCAACAGCTCGTTTAAATGCTGAAGCCTTTAACGAGGATGGATTTAGTTATTCATTAGAACCATCTAATATAAAGTTATTAGTTAGAGTTGGAACTAAATCGGCTTTACAGTTAGCATTAAAAAACACTTTTAATCCAGAAGTAATTAATAACGTAATTAATATGTTAGTTGAGGTGCCTTATTTAGGCGTTCCTGAATATTATACTGATAATAATATGACAACAAAATTATATCCAGTTTATAATGCGGATGGTGCTGTAATAGGCTTAAATCAAGCTGAGGGACAATCTGAAGTCACTGTTCAGTTTGATGATGCTTTTGTAGACGATTCTGCGTCAAATGTTTTTGCTGTAGCAATCGATACAAATAGACTAAACTATGTTTATGCTGATGATGGGGGCGAAGTAAGAACAGAATACACTATATACAATGTTGAGGGTAATTATCGTAATCTTTATATGAAGGTTAATGGTAATCCACAGTATGGTGCTGGTGCTAGATTCTTTGCTGATACCTCCTACGCTTTTGTAGTCTTTGAAAATACCTATAATGGTTAAAAAATAATGGACTCATCACTACTTAATTGTGGTGGTGGGTCTATTAAAAAAAAAAAAAAGTAGGTGAAAAGGTGAAATATTATGATGGTTCAAAATTGTTAAATATGAAAGACTTGGATGGAGATGAACCATTTTTCTATATAACAACAGGTAATAGAAACTCAGGAAAAACAACATATTATAATAAGTTATTGTTTGACGATTTTTTACAAAACAATAGGCAGTTTATATTAATAACACGTTATTCGAATGAATTAAAAGGATGTGCCTTAAATTATTTTGATTCAATACAGGATTTATTTTTTACTGAATATTCAGTAAAAGTTGAAAATATATGCGATGGCTTATTTAAAAGTTTACACGCTTATAAAGGTGAAATTGATTTAGGAGTGTGTGGGTTTGTAGTTTCTTTGAGTGGTTCAGATAAAGTTAAAAAGTTTTCATCGACTTTTAGGTATGTCTATAATGCTTATATGGATGAATTTCAGGCAGAAAATGGTATATATTTAAGTAATGAAGTTTCAGCTTTACAGAGTGTAATACAATCAGTATTTAGATTGCGAAAAGGACGATGCTTTATGGCTTCAAATGCTGTTTCTGTATTATCGCCTTTATTTTGTGCTTTTGGTATCGACAAAAGAATACAACCTGATACTCGTTATATGCGTGGGAATGGGTGGGTATTAGAAATTAACTATAACGAAGATGCGGCTGAGCATACAATAACAAGTAGTTGGGGTAAAGCATTTAAAAATTCATCATATTCTAAATATTCTTCTGGTATAAATTTTAGTGATAATAAATATTTCGTAATAGGCAAACAGACAGAACCTTTTAAACATATATTAACATTAGCATATAATAATAAATATTATGGTTTAGAATATTTACATCGTAAAGGCTTTTTCTTTATAAGTGAAAATGGAAATAAAAATGATACACAATTAATAGCAACTTCAATTTCACAACATAACGAAAACTCACTGTTATCTAATTCATTAACTATTAAGGGTCAAATGAGGGATGCATTCGATAATGGCTTAGTTAGGTTTCAAACTTTACAAGCTAAAGAAGCATTTTTAGATTTTATAAAATATAAAGTATAAAGGAGTTTTAAAATGGAGTATAAATGTAGGTTATTTTATAATACAGGTTTTGATAGTGTTAATATTCCTGATTCTCCAAAATTACTAGAACAATATGAATATAAAGATTTTCCAACATTAGATATTTTGCAGGATAGGGAATTAAACAGTATTAGAATTGATGCAACATACGAATTAATTAAGGGTGCAGACTATTGTCAAATTGGTAATACGTATTATATAATAAATAGCTATACTATGCTAAATACAAACACAGTTCAATTAGCACTTATGGTTGATTATATAACTTCAAATGGTGGTATTGAGGCTATGGAGGTCGAATCAGGCTGGGTTAATCGAACACACATAGCAAAAGAAGATGATACATTATTTAATTATGTTTTAGAGGAGCCTTTTAGTCCAAATGACCCACTCGAATTAAGTTATATTATACCTATAAAAGAAGTAAAAAATTCTAATGAGTGGACTATACTTCAGTCTACTATACAGCTAGAAGATTTAGGTAGAAATTATGGCAAGACAGAAGGTTTAGAGGCTTTGTGGTTTAAGGCTAATAGAGAAACAACAGATGTTGACTCTAACACAGTTATTATACCTAAATTACCTTATGCTGGCGATGATTATACAGAAACAGGTATTACATCTTATAATAATGATGTTGGCGAGGTATTAAAAACATTTACACCTGGTACATTATATTTTGTTTCAAAAGGTGCTAATAGAGAAACAACAGATTTAAATAATGGTATGACAGTCACAAGAAGTGCTGGTGTTGAGAGTGCCATATTGAATCAATATATTATACCTGAAGCATATATTGACAAGGAAAATTCTGTATTTTTAGGCGATGATGACAAGTTATATTCTAGATTGGTGACTTTTGTATCAAAAAATGAAAAAATTAGCGTTGATGCTTTACCTTTTGAATATAATTTAAATGTAAAAAATAAAAAAGTGTTTTCAGGTAAATATAATCAATATGTTTTATGTTCAAATGTAAGTGGTAATAAAGTTACAGTATATCCAGAGGACATTAGGGGTGGAAGTGTTCCTGAAGTAAGAACTTGCGCAGATTTGCGCCCAACTGGTAAACCTTGGGCTTATTTCAATTATTATAAAGGTAATTATAATAATTTAATGATGCTTAGTTGTGAGGGTTTAGAATGGCAAAATGCCCCATTAATTTATTACTCAAAATCAGGTTCTACACTTGATGCATATAATTTCAATAGCAGGTTTCAACAGAACGCCATTAATTTTACAAATAAACAAATGACAGCTGCTTATAATATGTTAAGTGGTGTTGATTTTGAAAACTTAAATTATTCTAATATAGCTAATGGTGCTCGTTTAGCTTCTGATGCTGCTGTCAATATAATGAATTTACAAACAAATGCTGCTAATTATAGCATCAACAAAAACAGAGAAATATTTAATTTTACAGCTTCACAAAATCTAGTAGTTCCTGAAATTAATTTTCCAAGAAGTGAAGATTTACGCGATTATTTAGGAAATAACTTTTACATATATAGATATAAACTATCTCAAAATGATTTACAGAGATATGATAAATTTTTAACAATGTTTGGTTATTCTGTGTCATTACCTTTTACAAAAGATTTATTAACGAATAGACCTTATTTTAATTACATTTCTGTAGGTAGTGCTCAAATAGCTTATAATAATAATAATAATGTTTCAATGTCATATCGTTTAGGTGCTGAAAATCAATTAAGTTCAGGTGTAAGGATTTGGCATGTAAAGCCTGATATTAGATATTATGAAACAGGAAACTAGGAGGCATAAATATGATTAATTTTAATGGCTATCTAAATTATTTTTTTCCAGCTTTTCTATTTAAAGGTGGGTTTAAAGATATCATAAAAACTGATGAATTCTTAACTTCTTATGAATTTCTTAATACAGTTATGAATATGATAAATAGACGTATCGATTCCTTTCAATGGGAAGGTTTACCTTCTAGCTGTAGTGAGAGATTCCTCGAAGCTATACTATTATTTAATGGTAAAGTTAGCTGTTATAAAACAGAAGAAGGAACGCTTTTAATGCTACCTTGTGTATTAGGGCCTGAATATAATGTTAATGGTGAATTTTTAGAATGTACTGTATATAGTGCTAATAATGAAGTTTTTGAACACGCTACAGTTTACCAACCAGGAATTAAAGAATACGAAATTTTAAGCGAAGGTATTATGAAGAAGGTATCAACAAATTACGATTGCGTAGTTGGTTATGAAAATGCATCAATGTATCCTTATATACTAGAAATATTAACAAAAGCAAAACAAATAGCCAATAGAGAACGTGCTATTGATGTTGCAGTTGAAGCTATGAAACAACCAATAATTATAAATGCTCCAGAGGAACAAGTAAAAGGAATTTTGGAGAAGTTTAGAAAAGTTAGAAATAATGAGCCTATTATATTAGAATATAATCCATTACAAAAGGAAACAAAAGCAGAAGTATTACAAACGAATGTAAACCCTGAATTCATAAAGGTATTAAGGGAGGACTTAAATTGTGTTAAAGATTGGGAGGGAGAACTCGCAGGTTTTAATACGAATCCATCACATAAACGAGAAAGAAATACAGTCGATGAAGTAAACGCCAATAATGAGTTAATCGATTCAAATGTTAATAGAGGACTTTTATGGAGGCGTAAATTTTGTGAAGATGTTAATAATGCTTTTGGTACAAATATTTCAGTAAAATTTAGATATGAAGCAAAAGAACCAGAATATTATGATTATAATTATATGCCTAATAATAAAGAGGAGGTATTTGAATATGAGCCTGATACCAACAAAAACATTTAGTCAATATTTAGTTGAAAATCCTGCCTTATATGATGATATTGATATAGACGAATCAACAAAACTAGCTATTGCTGAATGGTTTGGATTACGTTATGTTTGTGATGACAACAATTTTTCAAGGTTTTTTAGAAGAAATCTCCAGTTAAATTTAAGAAGGTATAATGAGGTTTTGAGAATTGAAACAGCTAAATATGATTGGTTCGTGTATAATTACAACGAAAAATTAATAAATTTTGAATCTACAGAAAATAATGCAAGTGGTAGAAACCTGAAATTAAACGATACACAAACAGAAACACTTAATAGTACAAGAACACCAAATTTAACAGAAACAAATGGAGGTAGTAGAACAATAACAAGAATACCTAATTTAGAAACAACAGAGGAATATACAGATAATAAGGCAGACACTGGCACAATAGAGACACAATTAGACAAGACAAATAGCTTTAATGGAACAACAGAAGACAGTGGCACAGCTAATAGTACAGTAAATACTACAACAAGTTCAAATAGTAATACTAAAGCGTTAAATTCTTCACTTCCTAACTCGATTTCTTTTACAGGTAACAGTGAAGGCAATTTTCCTAGTTTTAATTGGAAAACAGCTTCAGTGATGAATGAATCAAAAGGAAACGATTATAGTTCTTCTGATTCAACTAGTAATGGTTCAAACTCAACAACTACAAACACTAATAATACTACAACTGATACAGGTACAACAACACAAACGAACAACTTGAATACTGAAAATTCAGGAAGTAAAACAATCAGTCAATCAGGAAATGAAACAGAATTGGTAGAGGATAATACGACAAAGTCTTATACTGGAAATGAAAAAACAACAGGTAATAATTCAAAAATTTATAACTCAGATAGAACTGAAAATATAAACGATAATCGAAACATAGCAACAGAAACAAAAGATATCGAAACAGGACGTAATGGAAAATCTCCAGCTAATGTCATTTATGAAACAGTAAAAGTTATTTATAATACTAGTTCTTTTGAGTGGTTAAAAGAAAAATTAGAAGTTTGTTTTTGGCAACAAATAGATTTAGGAGGTTTAGTTTAATATGGAGCTTATTGATATATTAGAATTTGCAGTAGAAAATGGTGTATTGTTTATGACTATTTGTTATTTTATGTATAACCAAACTACAATAATAAAAGAATTAACTAATAGTATAAATGATTTAAAACTACTTATACAAAAGTTAATAGATAAAATGGAAAAAGAACAAGACAAAGAAAAAGACGCTTAATTGCGCCTTTTCTTTTTTAATAATGGTCTATGGTCAAGTAGAAAAGCTATAATAGCAAATAAAAATATAAAAATAATAAAAATAATAATAATGTTAATAATATATTCAGTAAAGTATAACATAAAATCGCATTTACTTATATGAATATAATTATAATAAAAATTTGTTAAGTTTTCAAACATAAGAACCAACTCCTATAAATTAAAAGGTTGAACTCCAAAATATACACGCCTATATAGTGCATATATATTAGATATATTACCAACACCATAATCTACATATATAACGCAGTAATCGATAGGCTCATAAAATCGAGGTATTGATACATTAGTTTCAGAGCTAAAACTACTACCAAAATTTTCGTTATCGATATTTACAGCATCAATATAAACTCCATTAATATAGTCAAACCCTGGTGCTCTAACTTGTGTAGTAGGCGAACCATTAATACTTCCCATAGTGTGTAATTGCCACTCTCCTACCCACCTTTTAACATTATAACTGGTTATAATATTTTCAATATTATATGGGTAATTTCCTTGTGCTAAATTTTGTATACCTGTTGGGTTCATTTCCTCATCACTTGGTCTTTTAAAGAAATTACTTAATGTTCCTGAATTTTCATTTCCTAAGCCAATATATTTTATTGAAGGAGTTAGAGAATAGCGTGAACTTATATCTGAAATACTTCTAGCTACATTAAAAGAATTGTCAACACCTAGTGAATTATTACCATTATAAACAACCTTATTTGTATTACTTGAGAAATAATCAAAGAGAGCATTTATTATTGCAGTAACATTGCTATTTGAAAATCTAAAATGTTCATAAGTTGTTCCATTAGTTGAAAAAACAGGATTTACACCAATCGCACATGCATCTTGTATAAACATTGTAATTACATTAGGTGCATTTTGCCATCGTTGCGAATAAGTATCCATATAATAAAGGTTGTCGTTTGAGTATATACCTTGACTTTCGTTTATAAATTTAAATTGTGTATTATTTTTAAATACTGGTATTTTAATAACATTAGGTGATGAACTTGTGCCAATATCGACATTAATAAAATCCTTACTTACAAGGTCATAACCAATTTGTTGTCTTACAAAAGTATTAACTGCCATTATTCATTTTCCTCCTTATAACTTGATGGAAGTACACTATTATCATAATCAGTTATATGTTCTACATTTAATTTATAATTTGAAGGTAAAACACTATAATCATATTCTTCTGTTATTTCTAAATTTAATTTATAATTTGAAGGTAAAACACTATAATCATATTCTTCTGGTATTTCTACATTTAATTTATAATTTGAGGGTAAAATTGATAAAGTCCCAACTTTTTCATAACTTAAACTATAGCTTGCTGGTAAAATCGACGTATGTGCTCCACCATAATATTCTACCTTATAACTAGCTGGTAAAACTGCAAAATTTGAAGGCTTAATTATACCACCACCTCCAGAATTTTGATATCTAGTTTGAAACCACCCTTTTCTTCCCACTTTAAATCACCTCAACAGAAACATTTAACAACTCTATAACTAAATATTTTATATTTTTAATATCGTTAATAGAAACATTAACACCACTTAAAGTAAATGTATCTGAAGCATAATAAAATTGAATATATACATTAATTAAAGCTGGTAAATATTTATTAGTTTCGTATTCCAATGGTAAAACAAAACTATCAATAAAATCTAGTGCTTGTGAAAAATCAATATTATCTGTTGTAATTGTATATGTTATTTGTTTATTAAAACTTTTACTATAAGTTAATTCGTTATATTCATATTGTATATGAAACTCAAAATTAAATTTATATGTCCCATATCTACCTGGTTCTACTTTATATGCAGAAAAACTAGATACATCAATAGAACTTGATGTATATGTTAATGGTGATTTTTCTGCTTCTCCACCTCCATCTTCCCAAAAAGGATGTTTTGATTTTGGTTCTTTTGTATATTGATATCCACTAGGGCTAATGTTTTCATAACTCATATTTTAACCTCCTACATAAAAGGGTTATAGGAGGAAGTTAAAAGGCATCGCTGGTCAAGCACACAATATAACGCTATTCCTAGCCAACCTGTTATATTGCTTTTAGCCCTTCAACCTCCTCATTTTTATTATAACATATTAATATTAAATTGTCAAGTTATTTTTTATTATTTTTTCATTGTAAATTTTGTATTAACTAAAACTACACCACCCGCTATTCTATATGGCATCAGTTTTCCATCCAACTGTAAGCCAACATCAAAATCTTTTTCAATATCGTGTATACTGTAGTCATAGCCTAAAGCTTCACATTCTTCTTTAGTATATTCATTAAGTAATAATTTTTTGCAGTTTTCACTCATACCAGCACATTTTACTTCCCAAGCTTCAATACCATTAGCAACAACTAATTCTATATAGGTTTTTTGCCTTAAATACTTAGCTTTTTTAAATTCGCTCTCTTTTTTCCAATAACATAATTTTGTTTCATGACACTCGATATTCTTTACAAGCTGAGGTTTACATATACAATGAATCGAGTCTGTATCAGCATAAGCAAAATAATTATAGTTATCGTTTGCTGCTTTAATTACTGTATAACGACTATAAGCTGTAACGAATGCAGCTACTGCTACATATTCTGTCATTTTGTCCTTTTCACTTGTTATAGTTTCATACACCACTTTTTCTTCTTCTAATTTTGGTATTTTGAATTCAGAAATTCTATTAGTTCCAAATTTGCCATAGAAGTTATTTAAAAATAATTTAGCTAATTGCCTCATTGCACCCTTCGAATTTTCTTTTATTTCAGCCCAATAATCGATATAATCATCAAATAAACCTTTAGTACACTGAAAATAGCATCCATCCAATATTTCAAATTCACTTAATTCATAACTGTCTATTACCATTTCATAATCGACTTGTGTTAATGTTAACTCAATACGTTCATCAAATTCATGACCTAATACAGTAGTTTTAGAAGTTTTCAACCACTCATTGCTTTTAAATTTAACATTATTTTTTATTTGTATACAAGGAAATTTATTTGGTTTTAAATTAAATTTTGTTTTAATTCTAATGAAATATAATACATTTCCAGTTTTACAAACTTCAGGTAAATAATTACCATTCCAAAATTTTGGCTTACCAATTGGGTAACTATACATTTTCATCATAGAAGGATGCATCGAATTAAAATCGAAAACACAGCCTTCTTTTTCAATTAAATAACCTTGATATTTAGGGTTTACATAGCACCAACCACCCTTATATGCATCCCTTATATAACAATCAACATCAAAAGCTCCATATATTTCTTCATCGATTTCAATTTTAGTTAAATCTGGAAAGAATGTACGATATATTTCACTTTTGTTTAATTTTGGACATTCTTTAGTGTATTTGTTATATAGCCTGTCCTTGAAATCGTTTAAACAACATGAACCAATGGTCATCCTGTCATTTCCTCGTTTAATTAAGATATCTAATGCTTCACTTAAAACTAAAACGTCGTTTCGTATATATTCAAGTTCTTCTTCTGTTGGCTTATACCCAACGTATTTATTGCCAAAATCCATACTAGTCTTTTGATACTTTGTTTTAAAACCTTCTCCAACTAATTTTAAAGAAAATGGTAGAAGGTTTAAAGAATTCCATATTTGTATTTTATTGTTTGATTTCGTTATAAATACAATGTTAAACCATCGACCCTGTCCTGTAATAAGAATATTAAATGTTTTTGGTTTAGGTTTTGCTTTACCTTGAACTTCTTTATATCCATTTTTTAATAAAAAGTCAACAATAAAGGAACCATCAAACTGTAAATTATGAAAATATACAATCGAGTCTTCTTTAAATGACACAATGTATTCATAAAATTCTTTTATACTACCTAAAACTTCAACTTTTTCAGGCTCTAAACATCCAACTTCACATATAGCTGCTGACCAAACCTCTACACTTTTATTAGTTCTTAACATAAATTCTTTTTTCCACCAATCTAAGGAGTTTTGGCAATTACTAAAATTTTTATTTATATCAATAAATTCCTTTAAGCCTGTAAAATCTACTGTTGTTGTTTCAAAATCAGCTACATACCTTTTCATACTATAACCCTCTTTTTATTTATAATTTATTAATAATTTCATAAACTGTAGAAACAGTTTCGTCTTGTATAAAATCTGAATTAGTTCCTATATAGCCATAATTAAATATAGCACTCGTCAGCCTATCAACATAATCAGAATTTATACTTGAGACATCCAACGATTCATAATATTTAGCAACGTGCATTATAAAATCATTATAATTTTCTTCTGTTCCTTTTGTTAACTCGTTGAACTTTGCTAATGCGTCATTTAAATATACTAAATAACTAGAACCATTACCAGCCCAACTTATAATCAAATCTTCAAGTTGTTCTTCTATAAGCTGTTTTATTTCTTTTATGCTAAAGTCTTTTAGCGATTCCTCTATTTTCTTTTGTTTTCGTTGCGAAAACCTTAATAATTCTGTTTTTTCTTTGTATTTTTCTTTTTCTTTTTCAGTTATTGATTTTTTATTTTCTTTTTCTTTTTCAGTTATTGATTTTTTATTTTCTTTTATTTCTTTTATTTCTTGAGTTAATTCTATATTTTGTTTTTGTAATTCTTCAAATAAATTACTCTGTTTTCTTTGTTGCTCTACAAAAGCTTCTAATGTTTTGTTTTGTTTTTCTATTTGTTTTTGTAATAATTCGTTTTGTTTTTCTAACTGTTCTATAATTTTTTCGTTTTCTTTTTTGCTTTTACTTTTATGAGAATATGACTTTACTTTTTCAACTAAACTACTCAATAATTTCTTAAAATTAAACATAAACCTTCACCTTCATATCTTTATTTTTCACTTATTATAATAGCTTTTTCTAATGCTTCACAAAATTTTCTTAAGAATTCTTCAGAAAAATCAATTCTATATTGTTTTTGTTCATAATTTACTGTTGGAGCTTTTAAATATTTAGTAAAATGACTTTTATCGTAATTACTAAACAAAATACCATAATCGATTCCTTTTGCTTCTAAAACCTTAATAGTTGAACCACTAACATTAACAACAATAGCAACATGTCCTTGTTTCCACGCAATAGCACCTAAAAATGGCTCATCAGAACCCTCTAATGTATTTTTCATTGTTGTAGAATTCATTTCATTCAAACCTGCCAATTTACAAACCAAACCAGAACAATCAACACCAATTTTGCCTATATTATTTTTACATTTCTTTATATATGTTTGAGTATATATAGCAGGATATAACTTCGACATTGAGTTTATAAATTCTTGTGTAATTTTTGTGAATTTACCACCATAAATATAAACATATTCTTCTGTATTAAAATTTTTGCATTCATTGATAAAATTAAATAAGTTCTTCATTTTTTATTCTCTCCTTTTTATTATATAATATATGTATATAATGCTTGTTCATTTTTACAAGCTATTTCGTAGCTAAAATTTATAAAATGCTTATAATTAACACTTGAATTATAAATTTTTTCATTAAAACCAAAATTCTCTAATAATTCATAATTTAATTCTTCATTATTATATAAAGAAATAAATAAACAACATATAATATTCAATCGTTCTTCTTTTGAAGATAATAATAAAAACCTCTCAGTAAAAAATTCATCAATGTCTTTAAAGTTTGTATTAAAACAAGAATTCAAGAAATCAATTAGTAGTTCAATATTAGTTTTTTCATTAATTACTCCTATTTTTACTATTTCATATTTAAAATTAAAGAATTCTTCTACTTCTTTAAAAATACCTGAAAAAGCAAATAACATTTGCTTTTCTAAATATTCATATTCAGAAACCTCTAAATGCTTATATAAAGCATTTAAAATCAGCTCTTCAGTTTTAGTATTTAATTTTTCCTCTAATTCATTATACTGTATAATACCTACCATTTCTACCATACCTCCAATTTAGCTAATTATCTCATCCCTAACTATAATAAGTTTACCATAAATACTAGAATTTGTCAAGAATTTATATATTACGTTTACGTTAAGAAATTCTAACA
>JBJFFC010000016.1:0-48125 GCA_051891395.1 Clostridia bacterium
TAAAATAAATATGCATGTTTATTTGAAAAAATAGAAAGAAAGTGAGGGAAAAATGCCGAGATATAGTGATGAAATCATAGAGGAAGTAAGACAAACAAATGATATTGTAGATATCATATCACAATATGTGCATTTAAAAAGAAGCGGAAGAAATTTCTTTGGACTATGTCCATTTCATAACGAAAAATCACCTTCTTTTTCTGTTTCACCAGATAAACAGATATTTCATTGTTTTGGATGTGGCGTAGGAGGAAATGTATTTACATTCTTAAGCAAAATAGAAGGAATTAATTTTGTAGAGGCTGTTCAAACATTAGCTGAAAGATCAAACATACAATTACCAACACTTGAAAATAATGTAGATGCTGCAAAAGAAGAATTAAAAGCAAAAGTATTTAAAGTAAATGAGTTTACAGCAGCTTATTATCATGAAAATTTATATAAACCAGAATCGAAAATAGCACAAGATTATATAAAAAAGAGAAAGCTAAGTAATGAAACTTTAAAATCTTTTAGACTTGGATTTTCTGGGAAGTTTGATGAATTATATCAAGCGTTAAAAAAAGAAGGATTTCAAGATCCGGAAATTTTGGAATCTGGTTTAGTAAATAAAAATGACAATGGTAGGTATATAGACCGATATCGAAATAGATTGATGTTTCCTATTTGCGATGCAAGAGGACGAGTTATTGCATTTGGCGGAAGAGTTTTAGATGATTCAAAACCGAAATATATTAATTCGCCAGAAAATATTGTTTATAGTAAAGGAAGAAATTTATTTGGGTTAAATGTAGCTAAAAAAGGTGATACGAAAAAGCTTTTAATTGTGGAAGGATATATGGATGTTATTTCTTTACATCAAAGAGGAATAACAAATGTCGTTGCACCACTTCGGTACAGCTTTAACACAGCAGCAAGGATGGCTACTTAGAAAAAATTCAGAACAAATTATTTTAAGTTTTGATTCAGATGAGGCAGGACTTACGGCTAAAATAAGAGCATTAGATATTTTGCAGAACATGGGGTGTGACATTAGAGTTTTACAGATGGAAGGTGCAAAAGATCCAGATGAATTTATCATAAAATATGGAAATGCAAGATTTCAAGCTTTAATAGATAGAGCGCTTTCTGTCATTGAATTTAAGGTAAAAGTTCTAAAACAAAATTTAAATTTAGATAGCACAAATGATAAAATAAAATTTTTAAATGAAATAGCAAAATTAATTTCTAAAGTAGATAATACAATAGAAAGAGAAGTATACATTGAAAAAATTTCGAAGGAATATGAAATCTCAAAAGAAGCTATTTATGCAGAAGTTAATAAGTTAACTTATCAAGGAAATAAAAGCGAAAAGGTTTTGGAAAAAGCCAAACCAGTAATAAAACGTCAAAAAGTAGAAGAAACGGAAGTTTCTGAAGCTGTTAAAAGAAGAGAAAATACAATACTTGCTATTTTGTTAATGGGGGACTTAAATATTTTTCAAATTATAAAGCAAAATATAACAATAGACGATTTTAAAGATAGATTAAATTATCAAATTGCTAAAAAGTTGTATGAAGAATTTGAAAAAGGAAATAGTAATATTAATGGGATTTTAGATAGCTTAAGCGAAGAAGAGCAAAATCATATAACTGCAATTCTGGCAGACGATTATGAAATAGATGATATTGAAAAGGCAATTGATGATATTATGCAAAGCTACGAAAAAGATAAATTAAATGAAAGAAAAATTCAAATTATAGGATTGTTAGAAACTAACTTAGAAGACGACAAGAAAAAAGAATTGGAAAAAGAGCTAAGTAATATTATTATTAGGTTAGCAAAAATAAAGTAGAGGTGAAAATTTGATGGCGAAAAAAAAGGATGAATTAGAAGAAAAAGAGGAAAAAGTAACAAAAAAGAAAACAAGCCAAAAATTAAAAGAGGAAAAAGAAATTCAAGAAGATACTTCAAAAGTTGAAGATGAAAAAGCAAAAAAAGAAAAAAATATTGAAGAAATTGAAAAGGCAAGAAAGGTCGCTAAGAAAAAAGTAGCTGAAAAGGAAAAAAGTAAAAAAGATGTTGATAGCAAAGAAGATAATACACAAAGCGATGAAGAAGGCGAGAGAATAAAAAATGAAAAGGTAAATAAAATCCTAAAAAAAGCAAAAGAACAAGGAAAAATAACTTATGGTGATTTGGCTAAAGAATTAGATGATGTAAATCCAGACCAAATTGATAAGGTATTTGATGCTTTTGAAGAATTAGGAGTAAATCTTTTAAGTGATGACATGGAGGATGAAGAACCAGATATAGAAGACTTAAAAGAAGTTGAATACTTAAAGTTAGACGAGATAACAGATACAAGTTATGAAGGAGTTAATGTTGATGATCCTGTTAGAATGTATCTGAGGGAGATTGGAAGAATTCCACTTTTAACTTTTGAGCAAGAACTTGATTTAGCAAAGAGAATTTTAGATGGTGATGAAGATGCTAAGAAAGAATTAGCAGAATCTAATTTAAGATTAGTCGTTAGTATTGCTAAAAAATATGTAGGAAGAGGAATGCTATTTTTAGATTTAATACAAGAAGGAAACATGGGATTAATAAAAGCAGTAGAAAAATTTGACTATACAAAGGGATTTAAATTTAGTACTTATGCTACATGGTGGATTAGGCAAGCGATTACAAGAGCGATTGCTGATCAAGCAAGGACAATTAGAATTCCAGTTCATATGGTAGAAACAATCAATAAATTAATTAGAACGTCAAGACATCTATTACAACAACTAGGTAGAGAACCAACGCCAGAAGAGATTGCTACGGAGATGGAAATACCAGTTGAAAAAGTAATGGAAATTCAAAAAATAGCACAAGATCCAGTATCTTTAGAAACTCCAATTGGAGAAGAAGATGACAGCCACTTAGGCGATTTTATTCAAGACGATGATTCGCCAGCTCCACATGATTCAGCAGCTTACACATTATTAAAAGAACAACTAGAAGAAGTTATGGGGACCTTAACACCAAGAGAAGCAAAAGTATTAAAATTAAGATTTGGCTTAGAAGATGGAAAAGCAAGAACATTGGAAGAAGTGGGACGTGAGTTTGAAGTAACACGTGAAAGAATTAGGCAAATTGAAGCAAAAGCATTAAGAAAATTGAGGCATCCAAGCAGAAGTAAGAAACTAAGAGATTATATGTAAATCGTAGGGAGGAAGAAATGCAACAAATAACGGATTATATAAGTAGTATTTCATCGATACAAATTATAGATATCATAATCGCGATATGCATCATTATACTTTTTAGAATTTTTAGTTCTGGATTAGCATATATCATAATTAGAATGTTTAAACTAAAAACTAGAAATAGAAAAAAAATAAAAGAAAGTGCATTTTATAATCCTTTAAGAGTATTTTTTGGGATTTTAGGAATTTATATTGCTATTCTATTTTTAAAACAACCACTTAATATCTCAGATGAAGTGGTAAAGATTGTTACAACAATATTTAAGATGATAAGTGTAATTATATTTGCCAAAGGATTGGCTGAAAGTCTAACACCTAAATCATCTTTTGTAAAAAGGATAAGGGAAAAAACAACAAAAAATATAGAAGACTCCATGTTGGATTTTATACTAAAAATAACAAGAGCACTTATTTACATTATAGCTGGATTCATTGTAATTACTCTTTTAGGAATTAACTTAAACGGATTAGTAGCAGGCTTAGGAATAGGTGGTGTTATTGTAACACTTGCTGCACAAGATACTGCTAAGAATTTGTTTGGAGGATTAGTCATTTTCCTTGACAAGCCCTTCGTTGTAGGAGATTGGATTGAAATGTCACCTTTTGAGGGAACAGTAGAAGACATTACTTTTAGAAGTACAAGAGTAAGAACCTTTGAAAATTCACTTGTTAATATTCCGAACTCTGTTATTTCAAATTCATCGATTATTAATTGGAGTAAAATGGAGAAGAGAAGGTATAAAACTAATTTATGTATTCAAATTGATACATCATTAGAAAAAGTAGAAAAATTCCAAACAAGGATAAAAGAAATGCTACAAGAAAGAGAAGCAATTTATGATGATTCTATTATTGTGAAATTCAATGAAATTTCTGATAATGGTCTAAATATATTGATCTCTAGTTACACAAATTCAGTTGACTATCCAAGTTATATAGCTGAGAGAGAAAATATCAATTGTAAAATCATGAAGATTTTAAGAGAAGAAAATATAGAACTTGCTTATGATACAAAAACAGTTTATGTGAAAGAATAATAGAAAATAAGTAATAGGAGGGGGTACCCTCTTTTTCTTATTTTTGTTCACGATATAGACATAATTACTAGTTATAATATATAATATAAAAAATACAGGAGTTAAGGTTGAAAAATAATTACAATTTTGGCTGTGTCAAATTTCATTTAAAACGCGGTTACATACAAAGGGTATGCGCCCTTGCCTTTTAAATAAAATTTTCCTTGCCAAAATTTAATTCTTTTCCAACCCGATTTGTGCCTTGAGGAAGGAATGGAAGAAAAAATGGATAATTGTATTTTAATTGTAGACGATGAAGCTAGAATGAGAAAACTAATTAAGGACTTTTTAGTAGCAAAAGGATATAGTATTTTAGAAGCTGAAGATGGAGAGAGGGCTTTAGAAGTTTTTGAGGAAAACAAAAATAAGATTAATTTAATCTTATTAGATGTGATGATGCCTAAATTAGATGGATGGTCGGTCTTAAGACAAATAAGACAAGATTCAAAAGTACCTATCATAATGCTTACAGCAAGGGGAGAAGAACAAGACGAATTATTCGGATTTGAACTTGGAGTGGATGAATATATAGCAAAACCATTTAGTCCTAAAATTTTAGTTGCTAGAGTAGAGGCGATATTAAAAAGAACAAACCAAAATCAAAAGGAAATAAAAGATTATGGTGGAATTGAAATTGATAAAGAAGGAAGAACTGTAAAAGTCGATGGTAAAGTAGTGGAACTAAGTTTAAGAGAATATGAATTACTAACCTATCTAGTGGATAATGAAAATATAGCATTATCAAGAGATAAAATTCTTAACAATGTTTGGAATTATGATTATTATGGGGATTCTAGAACAATTGATAGTCACATAAAAAAAATTAGACATAAACTAGGAAAGAAAGGAAAATATATAAAAACGATTAGAGGCGTAGGATACAAATTTGAAGTTAAATAGTGGAAAGAGGGCAAGTAAATGAAGAAAAAACAAAATCCATTTAAATCAGTAAGAGTGAAATTATTTATGACTTTATCATTAGTGATATTGTTAATTATCTCATTTTTGATTTTAGTAAATAACTTTGTTTTTGGACAATTCTATTTATATAGTAAAAAACAAGCATTAAAATCAGTTTATGTAACAGTAAACGATTATTATAATAATGAACGAAACGAAGATATAGAAATACAACTAGAGCAAATTGCAATACAAAATAATTTTGATATCTTAATTAGAGATAATCAAAATAACGTAAATATTTATACATCCAATAAAGATTTTTATTCTACTTTCGGGCAAATGAGTGAAATGACAAGTAGATTTAATACAGGCATTGGAGAAATGATAGAACAAAGCGAAAAATTTGTTATAAAAAAAATTAAGGATAGTAAAAATGGGGTAACATATGTATTACTAGCATCTACACTAGATAATGGATATTTATTATATATAAGAATACCAATTACAGCAATACAAGAAAGTGTTAAAATATCAAATAATTTCCTATATTTAATGGCAGGATTTACAATTTTAATTGCAGCTGTAATTGTTTCCTATGTAACTAGAAAATTTACAGATCCAATTTTAGAGTTAAATAATATTGCAAAAAGGATGGCAAATCTAGATTTTAGTCATAAATATAGAATTACGGATACAGATGATGAAATTAATAATTTAGGAAAAAGTATTAATGCTATGTCTGATACGTTAGAGAAAACCATTAAGCAACTAAGAAGTACAAATATAGAGCTAGAAAAAGACATTGAAGAGAAATCTAAAATAGATGAAATGAGAAAAAGTTTTATATCAGATGTATCACATGAATTAAAAACACCAATTGCTTTAATACAAGGATATAGTGAAGGTCTATTAGAAAATGTAAATTCAGATGAAGAAAGCAGAACCTTTTATGCAGAAGTTATTTTAGATGAGACGAATAAAATGGATAAATTAGTAAAACAACTATTAGAATTAATGAAGTTAGAGTACGGAAAAAGAGAATTTAATGATACAAAATTTGATATAGTAGAAGTTGAAAAAGAAGTTATAAGAAAATCGCAAGTAATGCTTGAAGAAAAACAAGTGAATGTTGAATTTGATGAGAAAAGTGAGATAAATGTATTAGCAGATGATTTTTATATTGAGCAAGTAATTACAAATTATATTACAAATGCAATTAAACATGTAAAAGATGTAGAGGGCAATAAAATAATTCGAATTGAAAATGAAGTAAACATAGAGAAGAATAAAGTTAGAGTAAAGGTGTTTAACACAGGAGATAATATTTCAGAAGAGAATATTAATAGAATTTGGAATAGATTTTATAAAATAGATGAGGCAAGAAATAGAAATAATGGTGGAACAGGAATTGGTCTTTCGGTTGTAAAAGCTATTATGAATAACTATGGTAATGGTTATGGTGTAATTAATAAAGAGGATGGTGTAGAGTTTTACTTTGATTTGGATCTGAAGATAGATTAAAAGCTGCTCACTATAATAACCAATATTTTGTTACAATTCACAGCAACTTAGTTTTATACTGTCCTGCGCAAGGTAGTAATATCTATTTTTTGCAGTTCTGCGCAGGGAAGCTCCTAGAGTAGAAATGACCCTAGGCGAATGGAGCAATCTTTGATTGTGACAGCAAAGAACAAGAATAAATAGATATTACTACCTTGCGCAGGACTTTAAATTGTATCAGCTGTGAATTGTAACTGTATTTTAGATTTGTCGAATTTTGCGATGAAAAATTCTTTACAAATGGAAAAAAATGTATTATTATGTATATAAGAGTTAACTCAAATATTTTTAAATCAAATTTTTTAGATTCGTTTTTTAATCTATAAATTTCAAGAAAATAAACCAAAAGTTAGGAGGTACATGTATATGTATGTTTCGTTATAGTACAATATATATTAATATTGTCAGTTTTATTATATCAGTTATTATTTTTTTAATCGTAAATTTATTTTTTTCAAATATTTATATATTTACGCCAAAAGGTGTATTTAAAGCAAGTTTTAAAGTCAATAATGAAAATATTCAAATAAATTCAAATGAAATAGAAGAATGTACCAAGGAGGAAAATTGTGAAGATAAAAGCAGAGAAGAAACTGAGGAATGGTATCTAGAAATTCCATGTATTAATTTGAGAGCCAATATAAAAGAAGGAACAACGAAAGAAATAATGGATGACTATATTGGACATTTTGAGGAAACATCAAAAAATATAGGAAATGTTGGATTAGCAGCTCATAACAGAGGATATAAAAATAATTATTTTGAGAACTTAAAACAACTAAAGGAAGGTGATAAGATATATTATAAATATCAAGGAGTAACCAGAGAATATATTGTAACAAAACACAATATCATAAAAGATACGGATTGGACAAGTTTAGAAAAAGCAGACGAAAATATAGTTACACTAATTACATGTGTTGAAAATCAACCAGAATACAGAAGATGTATACAAGGAAAAGAAAATAAAGAAGAAAGTGAGGATTTTTAAATTTGAATAAAAGCAAGAATAAGGAAAATAGAAAATTAAAAAGCAAAAGAAAAACAAAATTGGCAGGCGGGATAAAAGTTTTAATAATAGCAAGTGCATTATTTGTTTTTAATATGCTAAATTTTATGAATGTTGTACATGCAGAAAGTATAAATGTCGCCAATATTTATTCAATAGGAGATTGTGGAAGTTTATTAACCTATAAAGGAGCAACCGTAAAAGTAAGTTATGTACAGTATATACAAGATGGAGTAGAATATCCAGCCTATTGTATGGATAAGACAAAACCTGGTGCAGAGACTACGCCTTATACGGTTTCCATTCAAAATGCAATTCAAGATGTTGGATTATGGAGAAGAATCATTAATGGATATCCTTATAAAACAATACAAGAATTGGGAGTTGCCAATAAAGAAGAGGCTTTTACAGCGACTAAACAAGCAGTATATTGTTATATTCATGGAAACAATCCAGATGATTATGGAGCAATAGGTGAAGCAGGAGAAAGAACGCTAAATGCTATGAAAAGAATAATTAACGATGCTCAAAACTCAAGTGAAACCAAAATATCTAGTACCATTACGATAAATAAAAATGACGATGAATGGAAACAAGATGAAAATGAAAAGAATTATGTATCAAAAACATATACGATATCTGCAGGAGCAAGTATTGAAAAATATAAAGTAACACTAACGAAGGAAAATGGACAAGATTTAGGTGGAATAAAATTAACGGATACAAATAACCAAGAAAAGGCAGAATTTAGCTCGAATGAAAAGTTTAAAATTTTAATCCCAATTAAGAATATGACTGAGACTGGAAGTTTTAATATACAACTAGAATCTAAAGTAAAAACAAAGCCGGTATTATATGGAACAGCACCGAATAGTGGATATCAGGATTATGCTTTAACGGCAGCAACTTATGAAGAAGGAACAGGAAAAGTACAAGATGAGTATATAAAAAATGAGACAAAAATAATCATAATCAAAAAGGATCAGGATACAGGAAATTTATTAAAAGGAGTAGAGTTTGAACTATTAAATGAGAAGAAAGAAACAGCATACACAGGACTAAAGACAAATGAAGAGGGAAAAATTGTAGTAGAAAATTTAGTGCCAGGAGTCTATTATTTACGAGAAACAAAAGCAATAGATGGGTATAAGGCAAATCAGGAAGACATTGAATTAAAAATAGAGCTAAATGAAGAAATTACTATAACAGTAAATAATAGTAAAGAAGAAAAGCCTAAAATAGAAACGACAAAGACATCAAGTAAAGAAGTGAAAAAATTACCTATCACGGGAATGTAAAAAGAGTTACAAATAAAGCTTGGAATATTTTTGATAATTCAAGCTTTATTTTGTAATAAATTTTTAAGTTTCGGCTTTTTGAAAGATATTCTATTGAATTATTAGAAATTAACTATAAATTTTTTGAAGTTGACGCTTGAACGGAATGAAAATTAGAAATTGTTTTGTTAGAAAATGAGGGATGTTCACGGGCAATTCCTTATTTCTATCGTTTTCATAAATTCTTTGGTTCCTTGCATAAGTCAAAAAATTCTAAAATCATTTTATGGCTCCCTTCCAAGGCAAGCTTGAACTCTTTCCATAAAATGATTTAAGAATTTCTAAACTTACTCCAGTCACATTCATCATTTATTCAAAAGATAGAAATAAGGAATTGAGCCTGAGTGAAAGAGGTGCATTTTCTAGCATTACAATTTCTATTCGAATGCAGTGAACAGGAAACGTAATAAAATTTATAGCTGATTTTTAAGAATATAGAGAATATAAGCTTTCAAAAAACCGAAACTTAAATAATAAATTATATTGAAAAAAATATAAAAAACATATATAATGGTTACAATAATTTTACAGAAAAAAGGAGAAGATATTTAAATGTTATCACAATTAATTGTTTTAGCTATATTAATTTTTTTAAATGCTTTTTTTGCGGCAAGTGAAATTGCATTTATTTCATTAAATGATACAAAAATAGAAAAACAAGCAAAGGAAGGAAATAAAAAAGCGAAGCAGATTGAGAAAATGCTAAAAGCACCAAGTAAGTTTTTAGCAACTATACAAATAGGAATTACTTTAGCAGGATTTTTATCAAGTGCGTTTGCATCTGATACATTTGCAGAAAAACTAGCTCCAATGTTGTATCAAGTTATGCCATTTATTAGTTTAGGGGTATGGAAAAGCATTTCCATTATATTAATTACAATTATATTATCTTTCTTTACACTAGTATTTGGAGAACTTGTGCCAAAAAGATTAGCTATGAAGAATTACGAAAAAATAGCTTTTGGAACCATTGGAGTTATCAGAGTTATTTCAATTGTGACATCGCCATTTGTAAAATTCTTAACCATTGTTACAAATACAATTTCTAAACTATTTGGAGTTGGTGAGAATGAAGAAGAATCTGTAACAGAAGAAGAAATAAAAATGATGGTGGACCAAGGCGAGGAAAAGGGAACAATAAAGGAAGAAGAAAAAGAATTAATTAATAATGTTTTTGAGTTTAATGATATAACAGTATCTGAAATTATGAGACATAGAAAAGATATTTTTGCAGTTGATATTAATATTAGTAATGGTGAGTTAATAGAGGAACTTTCAAAAGAGGAGTATCGTTATAGTAGAATACCTGTCTATGATGAGACAATTGATGAAATTAAAGGTATATTATATGTAAAAGATGTATTAAAAAATATTAATAGGAAAAGCTTTAAAGTAAAAAATGTAGTAAAAGATGCGTATTTTGTATCACAAAATAGACTAATTAATGAAGTGTTTAAAGAAATGCAAAAGAATAAGATGCAAATAGCAATTATTGTAGATGAATACGGAGGAACAGCAGGATTAATCACAATGGAAGATATCTTAGAAGAATTAGTTGGTGATATTTATGATGAATATGATAAAGAGGAAAAAGAGATTGAAAAGATAGATGAAAATACTTACTTGTTAGCTGGTAATATACCGATATATGATGTGAATAAAATATTAAATGCTGATATTCCAGAAGGAGATTATGATACAATATCTGGTTTCTTATTAGAAAAATTAGGAAGAATTCCTGAAGAGGAAGAGAAGCCGATTATAGAAACAGAAAAAGTAACCTATAAAATAGAAGAATATGAAGATAAGAGAATATTAAAAGTTAAAGTTTGTAAAAATAATATAGAAGAGCCAAAAAAAGACACAGATATAAAAGAATGAAAGAAGGTCTAACAGATGAAAAGAAAATTTATAATACGAAATATAATAATAGCAGTATTATTAATAGCAATTATAGTAGGAGTAGCATATTATTTTATTAGAGAAAATGGTAGAAAATATGAAATTGCACAAGTAGAGCAATACAATTATTTTGTATTAAAACAAGAGGTGGCTTCTGGTGTTATTGATAGAAATGGTAATAAAATAATTGAAGCAGAGTATGATGATGTAAAAATACCAAATCCAGAAAAAGCAGTTTTTATATGTTATAAGGATGATGAAATAAGAGTCTTTAATGAAAATAAAGAAGAAATTCTATCTCAATATCAAAAAGTAGAGCCAATTAGATTGAAAAATATTGCAAGTAACTTAATGTATGAAAAGAGTGTATTAACGTATTTAGAAGATGGAAAATATGGATTAATTAATTTTGAAGGAAAAAAAATAACGAAGCCAATTTATGATACAATTGATAGTTTACCATACAAAGAAGGAGAGCTTTTAGTAAAGCAAAATGATAAATATGGAGTTATCAATATAAAGGGAAGTAAATTGATAGGTATCGTATATGATCAAATTTCAGTTGATGGATACTATACAAATGAAAATGGCTATAAAAATGCTGGTTACATTGTATCTAATAAAACACAAGAAGGATATCGCTATGGTTATATTGATAGCAAAGGAAATCTGATTTTGAAGTTAGAATATAATCAATTATCTAGAATAACAGATATAAAAGATGATGATAATGTCTATCTTTTAGGAGCAAAAAATGGCCAATTTGGTATAAATAAAAATGAAAAAGAGCTAATAAAAAATGAATATCAATCGATATTATATGATCAAACAAATCAATTATTTGTAGTTGAAAAAAGCAAAAAATATGGTGTTGCAACCTTAGAAGGAAAAGTAATTGTACCAGAGCAATATGACCAAATTGACACAGTAGGAATTTATTTATATGCAAAAAATGAGCAAGGAACAACGGTATATAATAGTAATGGAACAGAGGCAAACATTGATAGAAATATAGAGATTTTAAATACAACTAATGAAAAATATCGAATAAGAATTAATAATGAAAATGGAACCAAATATGGTGTTATAGGAAAAGATGGAAAAAAAATTGTAGAAGAAAAATATAATTATATTGAATATTTATATGATAATTATTTTATTGTTAGTGGTGAAGAATCAAAATTAGGTGTAATTGATGATAAAAATAATGTTAAAATTGAAATTGAAAATGACTCTCTTCAAAAAGTAGAGAATACAAATATTGTTCAAGCAATTGTAAGTAATAGTAATATAACTAAATTATATTCAAAAGATATGAACAAAATATGTGAAATGAAAGATGCAACAATTGAAGTAAAAAACGATTATATTAGAATTTATAATGATGATGAAGTGAAATATTTTAGCTTAGAAGGACAAGAACTAAGAAACACAGAGGTATATTTAAATAATGTTTTATTTGCAATGCAAGAAAATGGAAAATGGGGATTTGCAGATAAAGAGGGAAATATAGTAGTAGAAGCTAAATATGATAAAGTAACAGAATTTAACGAATATGGATTTGCAGCTGTAAAAAAAGATGGAAAATGGGGAGCAATTAGTAGAGATGGAAAAGAGGTAATAGAGCCAAGTTATGAACTTAAAGAAGACTCACAGATTTCTTTTATAGGAATTTATTATCAAGTAAAATACGGATTTGGTGAAGTTTATTATACAGATGCGAAATAATTAAAAGAGATAAGAAAGATTAGTGTATTGGAAAATATACTAATTTTTTTAACTTTTTGGGGGTTAATTTCATATAAAGAGGTAAATACTATATAAAAGATTTAATGGAGGAGGCAGATTTTTGAAATTAGGTTTAGCTTTATCAGGCGGAGGAATAAGAGGAATTGCACATGCTGGTGCTTTAAAGGCATTAGAGGATAATCATATAAAAATAGATGTAATTGGTGGGACTAGTAGTGGGGCGCTTATTGCTTCTTTATATGCTTTAGGATATTCTCCTTATTATATTTACATATTGTTTAAGAGATATTCAAAAGATATTGCTGGTATCAATTCAGCACCTATTATTTCTGGAATTGGAAACTTTGTGAAGAACAAAAAAGTGGCAATAACAGGATTAAAAACAGGTAATAGTATAGAAGAAGCTTATAATGATTTAGCACTAAGAAAGGGAGTAAAGTCCATACAAGATATAAAGAATATGCCTCTTGTTATTCCAGCAGTGGACGTGGGAGAAGCAAAGGAATACATTTTTACGAATATAATTCCTGAAGATAGCAAAGATAAATCCCAATATATAACAGATATATCAATTGGAAAAGCAGTGAGGGCAAGTAGTAGTTTTCCAGCTGTGTTTTGTCCTTGTGAATATAATAAACATAGGTTTTTTGATGGTGGTGTATTAGACAATATACCTGTTTCAGAGGTGAAAAAACAAGGCGCAGATAAAATTATTGCTATTAATTTTAAAGCTGATGATATTGATGCTGATAGTAATATGATGGATTTAGCGATGCGAACAATTGATATTATGGGAAATAAAATATCGGAAGAGAATTTAGAACAAAGTGATTTTGTTTTGACGGTAAAAACTGATAAAACAGGTCTTTTAGATATAGAAAAATTAGACAGTTGCTACAAGTATGGATATGAAGCAGTAACCCAAAACCTTGATAAAATAAAAGAAATATTGTAAATATCGTTATTCATTTTGAATATAATATAAATATATATATAAATTAGAAGGAGAGGACTATGGATATTCGATATTTTGATAATGCAGCCACTACAAGAGTAAAGGATGAAGTATTGAAAGAAATGTTACCGTATTTAAAGAGCAGGTTTGGGAATCCATCCTCTATGTATACAATAGGTAGAGAAGCGAGAAAAGCAGTAGAGGAGGCTCGAACAAGAGTAGCAGAACTGATTAATTGTAAAACAAATGAAATTTATTTTACAGGATGTGGGTCTGAAAGTGATAATACAGCAATAAAAGGAATTGCTTATGCGAATTTTAATAGAGGAAGACATATTATAACTTCAAAAATTGAACATCCAGCTGTATTGCATACATGCAAAAGCTTAGAAAAACAAGGATTTTTAGTAACTTATTTAAATGTTAATAAAGATGGAGTAATAGATTTAAATGAATTAAAAAATTCAATTAGGCATGATACTATTTTAATTAGTATTATGTTTGCCAATAATGAAATTGGTACAATTCAACCAATTTATGAAATAGCCCAAATAGCCAAAATGTATAATATTATATTTCATACAGATGCCGTGCAAGCATGTGGAAATGTTCCAATTGATGTTCAAAAAATGGGAATTGATATGTTGTCTTTATCAGGACATAAATTATATGCACCTAAGGGTATTGGCGCTTTATATGTGAAAAATGGAATTAGTTTTGAAAAGTTTATGGACGGGGGACATCAAGAAAAAGATAAAAGGGCTGGAACGGAAAATGTTCCTGGAATTGTAGGCCTAGGAAAAGCTTGCGAACTGGCGAGAATTAATTTAGATGACCATATGAAACATTTACAAGAAATAAGAGATTATTATATTTCGCAAGTAAAAGAAAAAATATCAAATGTGAAATTAAATGGAACTTTAGAAAGAAGATTACCTGGAAATGCTAATTTTTCGTTTGAAAATGTTGAAGGAGAAGCTTTGTTGTTAAACCTAGATGCAAAAGGAATTTGTGCATCAGCGGGGTCTGCATGTTCTACTGGTTCTTCCAATCCATCTCATGTTTTAATGGCTATTGGATTATCTCCTGAACTAGCTTATTCAGCATTGAGAACAACCTTTGGTGAAGAAAATACAAAAGAAGATATAGACTATTTAGTAAGAAATTTAAGCGAAATAGTAGAACGATTAAGAAATACAAACTAAACAAACAATCGTGTCAACCTAAGGAATATTTAAATTTCAGTTTTCTGAAAGATTTTATTCTCTAAACTCTTAGAAATTAACTATCAATTTTTTGAAGTTGACGCTTGAACGGAATGAGAATTAGAAATTGTTTTGTTAGAAAATGAGGGATGTTCACGGGCAATTCCTTATTTCTATCGTTTTCATAAATTCTTTGGTTCCTTGCATAAGTCAAAAAATTCTAAAATCATTTTATGGCTCCCTTCCAAGGCAAGCTTGAACTCTTTCCATAAAATGATTTAAGAATTTCTAAACTTACTCCAGTCACATTCATCATTTATTCAAAAGATAGAAATAAGGAATTGAGCCTGAGTGAAAGAGGTGCATTTTCTAGCATTACAATTTCTATTCGAATGCAGTGAACAGGAAACGTAATAAAATTTATAGTTAATTTCTAAAAATCCAATAACATATCTTTCAAAAAGACTGAAACTTAAATATCCTTTAGTCTGACACGATTGAATTAATTTAAAATCAATTTTCTAAAACTGCAATAGCACATTTTATTCCATCAACAGCTGCAGACATAATACCTCCTGCATAACCAGCACCTTCACCACAAGGATATAGACCAGAAATATTAGAAACTAGATTTTTATTTCTTATGATTCTGACAGGAGAAGAACTACGGGTTTCAACACCTGTTAATATGCTATCTGGGTTAGCAAATCCTTTTAGTCTTTTATCAAAGTAAGAAATGGCCTCTTTTAATGTATCTGAAACAAATTCAGGTAAAATATCATTTAAATTAGATAAAGTAACGCCAGGAAGATAAGATGGCTTTATATGACCTATAAATTCTGATTTTTTATTTTGTAAAAAATCCTCCACTCTTTGAATTGGTGCAAAATAATTAGAACCTCCCAAAATAAATGCTTTATTTTCTAAATCTTTCTGAAAGTAAACTCCGGCAAGTGGAGAATTGTTATTAAAATCTTCGGGAACTACATTTACTAAAACAGCAGAATTAGCATTTTTTCCATTTCTTAAAAAGTTACTCATGCCATTAGTAACAATTGTATTTTTGCTACTGGAAGAAGCCATGACAACTCCACCAGGACACATACAAAAAGTATAGCAAGAACGACCATTAGGCGAATGATAAGCTAATTTATATTCTGCAGGTGGTAATTTGAGTTTGGTAATTTCACCATATTGCGATTTATTTATTTCTTCTTGTAAATGTTCAATTCTTACGCCAACAGAAAAATTCTTTTTTTCCATTAAGATACCTTTTTCATATAGTTTTTCGAAAGTGTCTCTAGAGCTATGTCCGATTGCTAAGATAACATGACTACCAGAGATTTCTTTTTCTTGTTTACCATGAATGCAATAGACAGATTTAATTTGACCATTTTGAATGTTAAAATCAGTTACTTTCGTATTAAATAGAAAGGTTCCTCCCTTAGAAATGATATATTCTCTTATATTTTTTATAACAGGGATTAAATTATCTGTGCCAATATGAGGTTTTGATAAATATAATATTGCTTTAGGAGCTCCAAAATTTACAAATTCTTGTAGGACTTTTTTACAAAAAGGACTGCTAATTCCAGTTGTTAATTTTCCATCAGAGAATGTGCCTGCTCCACCTTCACCAAATTGTACATTGGAAAGTGTATTTAATTTCCCTTGTTTTAGAAAAGTATCTACAATCGTTTTTCTTTTTTCAACAGGATCGCCTTGTTCAATAACAATAGGGGAAAGTCCATTCTGAACAAAAGTTAAAGCGGCAAAAAGACCACTAGGACCTGCTCCAACAATAATAGGCTTTTTAGAAGTAATGTTATGAACTTTTATTTGTGGAATCTCAGAGTTTTTTACCTTTTCAAATTTTTTATATTTATTTTCATTTTTTAATTTAAAGTCAACAGAATAAGTATAATGAACATCTTCCTTTTTTCTAGCATCAACTGATTTCTTAGAAATATGCCATTCTAGTATGTCATTTTGATTAATTTGTTTTTTTTCTATTATAAAGTTTAATAATTCTTCTTCTGAAATATCTTTTCTTATTTTTATATTACTAATTCTTATCATAATATCCTCCAAAACATATAGTTATTATATCATAGATATAAAAATTATACTATAACAGTGCTAATAAAAAAGATAGTTCAGTCTAATAAAAGACTAAACTGTGACATAAAAATTAAAATAAATCTTTATTTTTTTATTTTATTAGTATATAATGTTGCTAATTAAAATAATATGGGGAATTATATGAAAAATAAAAAAAGCAGAATTGCAAAAATAATAAATTGGATTATAAGAATATTCTGGATTTTTATAATTGGTAGTGTGTTTGGATTTTTTGCGGAAATGATTTATAGTACAGTATATACAAGATCAATTGTAATTAGACATGGGTTAATATATGGACCATTTGTACAAATTTATGGCATAGGAGCACTTGCTTATTATTTACTAGCACTAAAAGTAAAAGAGCCTAAAGAAGCCTTTTTTACAGGCTTGATTATGGGAGGAATATTAGAATATTTATGCTCGTTCTTTCAAGAAATTTTATTTGGAACAATTTCGTGGGATTATAGTAATTTATTTATGAATATTAATGGGAGAACTTGTTTGCTATATTGTTTTTATTGGGGGATTATTGCGGTAGTATTTCTAAAGCTAGTATATCCATGGCTTGAAAAAATAGAGCCAATGATTTATAAGAAATGGGTTAGGATATTTACCGTGTTTTTGATGTTATTTATGATTTTTGATATAACGATATCTTGTATGGCGGCTAATAGGCAAAACGAAAGACATAATGGTATTCCACCAAAAAATGAAATAGATGTATTTTTAGATAATACCTATCAAGATGAGTATTTAGATAGGATATACAATAATAAAAAAGAAATGTGAAGTAATGTTAAAATATTGGAATTTTGTTAATAGGATAATATATAATCATAAACAAGCCTTTATACGAATACAATTAAACAAAAGTATTCGTATGGAGGTTTTACTTTATGGTGTATATATCAATAGAAGAGCGTGCAATAGAACTTGCACATTATATTATAGATTCAAAAGATACCGTAAGAGGAGCAGCCAAAAAATTTGGAATTAGTAAGAGTACTGTACATAAAGATGTTTCTGAAAGACTAAAAAAAATAAACCCAAATTTGGCCAATCAAGTTAGAGTGATTTTAGACGAAAATAAAGCAGAAAGACACATAAGAGGTGGCATGGCTACGAAGATGAAATATAGTCATTTAAATGATAAAGAAAAGAGAATTTGATAAGAATCAAATTCTCTTTTTAAAATTAATAATTATTTCTTTGTTGTTTTCTAGCTTTTCTACAATTTGGACATCTAACTGGTTCGTTTGTAAATCCTTTTTCTTTATAGAATGCTTGTTCACCTTCAGTAAAGATGAATTCTGAATTACAATCTTTACATATTATTGTTTTATCTGCCATAATATAAAACCTCCTTTTCAAATTGATTTGAATTGTATTTCTTACATATCAACCTAAAAAGAAGGGAAATATTCTAAAAATAAATTCATAATGCCTTTTTCAAGGCTAATTTATTATAGCATATAAAAATATTAAATGCAATGAATATAGAATAAAATTTTAAATTTATCACGAATCGACACTTTCTGACATAGAATATAATAGCCTGAATAACGAGGTGAAAAAAATGAGTCATATAAAAAAAGGTGATATAGTAGGAAGAAAATCTTATGGAAAAGATATTATTTTTGTAGTTACTAATATTATAGATAAGCCAAAAGAAAAAATTGCAATTTTAAGCGGAATAATTGAAAGAATAGAAGCAGATAGTAAAGTATCTGATTTAGAGATAATAGCAAAAGAAGAAGTTAAAAGACGATTAAAAAAAATGGAGAACAAAGTAGAGAAAAGAATCCAGAAATCGATGCAACAAAATGAAGATAGAAATTACCAAATAGGATTTATAACAAAAGATACAAGGACGATGGAAAAAATGAAGACAGGAAAAATACTTCACTTGGATGGGGACAAAAAGTACAGTGAAAAATCTTATCGATATTATAAAAAATTGGGACTAAATGCAATTGTAAAAAATATACCTGAATATAGACAGGCAAAGGTTGTATATAGATTATTAGAAGTATATGATCCTGATATATTAGTAATTACAGGACATGATGGTATGATAAAAAGAGGAACTAGATATCAAGATATATATAATTATAGAAATTCTAGACATTTTATAGCAACGGTAAAAGAAGCAAGAAGATATGATAGGGAGAAAAACAAAAATTTAGTAATATTTGCGGGAGCATGCCAAAGCTATTTTGAGGCAATCATTTCTGCTGGTGCAAATTTTGCATCGTCACCGTCAAGGATATTAATTGATTTTTTAGACCCTTTAATTGTTGCAGAAAAAATTGCATTAACAGAAAAATATAAATATATTACAATTGACGATATTGCATACGAACTAAGAGATGGAAAAGATGGAATTGGTGGTATTGGTGCAAATGGAAAAATGACAAAATTAATTAATAAATAAAAATAACCCGACTTAATATAATTGTAATACAAATGTAATATATTTGTAAAATAAGATTAAAATACAGGCGAAAGGCTTTGAAATAAGTTGATTCACGGTTTTTATAAGAACAAACATTTTTTGACATTTTACCCCTAAAATGCTATAATTAAGCCAACTTAAGGGAGTAGGTGATAAGATGATTTGTAGATCAGATATAACAAATCTAAAAACGGACATCTTAGAAAAAGTGGGTCAAAAGATAATTGTCAAAGGTTCTTTAGGAAGAAGTAAGGCCTTTGAAAAAGAAGCTACAATAGAAAAAGTATATCCTAATATTTTTGTTGTAAAATATGAGGAAAATAATAGAAATGTAACTTATAGTTACACAGATGTTTTAACGAGAACAGTTGAAGTAGAAGTATTTGATGGAGATTCCTATTCGCCATTAATACCGCCAGCGCCAGTACAAAAACAAAGAAAAACATCATTATAATAAATGAGAGTAGAAATGATTCTACTCTTTTTTATATTGTAGGAAAGTTCTCCTAGTAGGAGGACTTTCCGTACAAAATAAATATGGGAATTGCTAGAATTTCTTTGCGATTTTCATCGCTTAGAAATTCTGAAATTCGTTTTTTTTAAAATTATGTCATAAAAAATGATAGGACATAATATAAATGTATAAAGAAAAATAAAGGAGGTTAAATAAATGGTCGTAGATACAATAAAAGAAAATTTATGTGTGAATAAATTAGTTGCAACAAAAAAAGAAGTGATATTAGTCGAAGGTGATATGATTGTACCTGATTCAAAACCAGATATTTTAAATACAATTTGTACAAGTGGTGTTGTATGTATTTATAAAAAAGAAATTTTAGAAGAAAAAATTAGAATTGATGGAAATATAAATACATATATCATGTATATGGCAGACGATAGTCAAGATAAGGTAAGAGGATTAACAACAAACTTGGACTTTTCAGAAAATATACAGGTTACTAATTGTAAAGAAGGAATGAGTTGCAAACTAGAGAGTAAGTTAAAATCAATTGAGGCAAAAGTAATTAATGGAAGAAAAGTTGGAATTAAAGCTGCAATTGAAATCGAAGTAAAAGTATATGCAAGAGAAGAGGTAGAAGTTGTAGATGATATTCAAAATGCAGAAGGGATTCAAATATTAAAAGAAGATCTAAGGGTAAATTCTTTAGTAGGTACAGGAGATACAAAAATTTACGCAAAGGATACAATTAATATTGATTCAGCTGACAATTTAGCAGAGATTTTAAAGTCAAATATTTGCATATGTGACAGGGATATAAAAATTAGTTATAATAAAATTCTTACTAAGTCAGAAGCGGAAATAAAAATAATGTATCTTACAGAAGATAATCGAATTAATAAAATAACAGCCAAAATACCAGTAGTTGGATTTATTGACATACCAAATGTTACAGAAGAAAATATATGTGATGTTGATTATGAAATAAGAAATATAGTATTAAAGCCAAATCCAACCCAAGATCATTCTATTTATGTAGAGATAGAAATAGGAGTAATGGCTACTGTATATGAAGAGAAACAAATTAATTTAATACAAGATTTATATAGCCCTAGCGAAAATTTAGAATTTAATAAGAAGAAAATTACAACAATTACCAACAAAAGAACAACAAGGGAAACAAAGCAAATACGAGAAAAAGTAATGCTGGAGGGAATTGAAAATAGAAGTATTATAGATGTAGATGTTATACCAAACATTGAAAAAGAAAATAGATTGAGCAATAAAATTAATTATGAGGGAGAATTAGAATTAAGATTTATTTTGTCAAATAATGATTTACAAGTAGATACTAGAACAGCTAAAATTCCATTTGATTATACGCTTGAAAATGTAGAAGATAGTGAGAATATGAATAGTAATATGGCAATTGAAGTAATGAATCAAGATTTTATTGTTCAAGATGCAGGAATGGTAACAAGTAATATAGACATGTCAATGAATGCGGATTCTTACCAAAATACTAATATGAATATTATAGATGAAATTCAAACGAATGGAGAGAGGGAAGCAGAGGATTATAGTATTTTAATGTATATTGTTAAAAAGGATGATACTTTATGGAAAATAGCTAAACGCTATGGAAGTACAGTAGAAGATATTGCTAGAACAAATGGAATAGAGGATGAAAATAAAATATTGGTAGGACAAAAAATATTTATACCACATTATTCAAAAGCTTCTATAAATAATTATGTATAAGATATATTCTAGACCAAGAATTAAAATTCCTAGGGTTTCTATTAATAGAGGAAGCAAGGGTTCTAATCCACAAAATAAAAAAATTCTAGAAATAATTGCAATATTAATCATTGCTATTAGTACTGTTAAATTCATATTAGATGCAGTATACCCAATATTTGATACTTTGTGTGAGTCAAAGGCAAAATCAATTGCAACAATGGTATCAAATGAACAAGCAACTAATGTTATGAGAGAACATTCTTATGATGAATTGTTTACAGTAGAAAAAGATTCAAACAATAATATTACTATGATAAAATCAAACGTCTTAGCTATTAATGAAATTATTTCAGATGTAGCACTAAAAATTCAGGAAGATATTGATAATAGAGGAAAAGAAAACATAGAAATCGCAATTCGGAAGTTTTACAGGATTTAAGTTGCTAGCGGGAAGAGGTCCGGGAGTAAAGATTCGAATATCATCAATTGGAAATGTTGAGACAGATTTAAAAAGCGAATTTACTACACAAGGAATTAATCAAACACTTCATCGAGTTTATTTAGAAGTAAAATGCAGAGTAAATATTTTAACTCCTTTCCAGGATATAGAAAAAGAAATAACAAATCAAGTTTTACTAATAGAAAATGTAATAGTAGGACGTATTCCAGAGACATATTATAATTTGGAGGGATTAACTGGCACAACAGAAGCTATGGAAGTGATAGAATAAATCACTAACTTTATATAAAAAAAGGCGCATATAATATAAAATACATCTCAAAATATTAGACAAAGAAGTTTAATATTTTTTGGGATGTATTTTTTGTATTTTAAGATAATATTATAAACAACATCATAATAAGTAGAAATATAATATATGTATATAGCTAAAAAGAATTGGATGATTCACTTGATTTATCACAAATACTGCGTTGAACAGAAATAGTAGTAAGAGTATCTCCCAATTGAGTAAATATAGCTGATAATAAGTTTAGTTCATCATCATCAACATGGCAAGCTATAAAATTTGCTGTTGTATTTATAAAATTCGTTAATTGAAATGCATTCATAATATCACCTAATTTTATTATATTCGCGTGATGTAGAAAAGTTAATAATTGTTTTAGCATTATAAGAAGAGGCTTTTTATAAAATACTTGTAATTATCCAATAGATATGATATATATTAGATAAAGTTTAATATTATATTAAGGAGGTAAAAGTCATGATTATGGAATTACCAGAAAAATTCGAATTTCCATTTGCAAAGGTTAAGGGAGGAATTTTAGAAATTTATCGGTTAGAACGTTTCGAAGATTTGATGTATGAACTGACATATGCTCTAAAGAAAAAGAGATGTGTCTATTGCGGGAAAAAATTGAAACGTACAAATAGTACTTTAGATCACCGGTATCCGAGGGATACGGGAGGAATAAGTATTACGAATAATCTTTTTCCATGTTGTTCGAAATGTAATTCTAATAAAAGTAATTTAACCCATGAGGAGTATCTCAAAGCTAGAAATTTTTCAAAAATAGAAAGAAAAAAATATATTGAAAAATTATCGAGATATAGAGAAAAAACTATGAAAAACATTGGTTTTAAATTACCTAGAAAATGGACTACATTAGAGAACATTAATACTATCAGATATAAAAAGAAGAATCCGGAGCTAAGAGGAAAGAGATATGGTAAAATACTTGAATTTTATCAAAAGTACCAAAAATTGCCAAGGCCAATTATTGTAGATAAAAATAATCAATTACTGGATGGATACAATATTGTGCTTTTTGCGAGAGATTTTAAAATAAAACAAATTCATGTAATAAAATTGGAAAATGTTGAACTGATAAACTAATAGGAGCTATGTAGCTCCTATTAGTTTATCAGATAATATGGAGACCTTATTTCTAATAATGTACAAGAGATATTTGTAAGAAAAGATGCGAGAAGATAATAAAAAATCAGCCATTTACTCAGCAAAGCAGAATGGCTTATTTTTTATTTACTCAAAATTATTATCAATGTAATAATTAAGGGCATGAGATTCAAACGAATATTTAAAGATTTAAAAATAAAAACAAAGAACACAAACAAAAACCTCGGAAGTTCTGAAACTTCTGAGGTTTTTTGCTTTTTGTAAAAAGCTCTTTTTATCTTTTTGAAAATTGTGGAGCTTTTCTAGCTTTTTTAAGACCGTATTTTTTTCTTTCTTTCATACGAGGATCTCTTGTTAAGAATCCGCTTGATTTCAAAGCTGGTCTATATTCACTATTAGCTTCATTTAATGCTCTTGCGATACCATGTCTAATTGCTCCTGCTTGACCTGTGAATCCTCCACCTTTTACATTAGCCACAACATCATATTTTGCTGTTGTGTTTGTAACTGTAAGTGGTTGTCTAACGATAACTTTTAAAGTTTCTAATCCAAAGAATTCATCAATATCTTTACCATTAATTGTTATTTTTCCATTTCCTTCTACTAGTCTAACTCTAGCAATTGCATTTTTTCTTCTACCTGTACCATAGAAAACGATATTTTCTTTCTTAGCCATATTATTTTACCTCCCATACTTCTGGTTTTTGTGCTTGGTTTTCATGTTCTGCTCCAGCATATACTCTTAGTTTTTTAGCCATTTGTCTACCTAAAGAATTATGAGGTAACATTCCTTTTATAGCTAAAGTCATAGCTTTTTCTGGATTTTTTTCAAGCATTACTTTGGCAGGAACTTCTTTCATTCCTCCAATGTAACCTGAATGATGTCTGTAAATTTTTTGATTTAATTTGTTTCCTGTTAAAATTACGTCTTTACAATTTAATATAATAACGTGATCACCCATATCAATATTTGGTGTAAAAGTTGGTTTGTGTTTTCCTCTTAATAATTTAGCAGCTTCTGTTGCAACTCTACCAAGTGGCTTGTTTGCTGCATCAATTATATACCATTTACTTTCAACTTCGCCTTTTTTTGCACTATATGTAGTATTATTCATGGTAATATATACCCTCCTATTTATTTTATTTTTTATTTATATATGAAGTTTAAATTTAAAACCACCGGGGAGAAGTTTTATATTTAAATCATATTTTAACATAATTGCTCAATAATTTTATTACAAAAAAGCACATTTGTCAATAGATTCAAACGAATTTTTAGAAAAACTTGACAAAATGTTTTTTTATGTGTATACTAGTAACGTTAAAAACAGGATGTAATATATTATGATTAAGGAGTAATATTGAAATGAAAAGTAAAAAGAATATAAAAAGCATAGTAATACTTGCAGCTCTAGGAATTGCTACATTGTTTTTTATTAATATTAGTTTAGCGGCAAATACTGCAAAAGTAAATGTAGAAACAGCAAATTTAAGGGAAACAGCAAATAGTGAGAGTAAAATTTTAGAGCAACTTTCACTAAATCAAGAAGTTGAAGTGATAGAAAAAGGGAATGAATGGTGTAAAGTTAAGGTAGATGGAATTACTGGATATATAAAAGAAGATTTAATTACAATAAATGGTGAGATCAATACTGCAGAACAAACTGAAACTTCAACGGAAGAAAAAGTAGAAAATGTTCAAAATGAAGAGACAACACTTAATCAAGAAGAAAGAGAAACTAAAAAAATTGTAGTTGAAGACACAAAATTGAAAATTGTACCATCTATTAATGCAACAGAAATTATTGAAGTGAAAAAAGATCAAGAAGTTACAATTACAGAGACAATAAATGGTTGGGTATGTATCCAAACAGAGACAACAAAGGGATGGATCAGAAATGATAAGTTAAAATCAGTAGAAGAAAATGAGGCAGAAACAGCTCAAAATTCTGATGACGAAGAAAAATCTGAAGAAACAACAGAAGAAGTAGTACTAAAAACTTTATATGTAAATACTACTACAGTTAATTTAAGAAAAGAAGCATCTACAGATTCAGAAATTGTAACTAGATTATCTTTAAATACATCGGTTGATGTATATGCAGAAGAAAATGGATGGAGTAAAGTAAAGGTAAACGGAAACGAAGGTTACATATCTTCATCACTTTTATCAAATGAAAAGCAAGAAACTTCAAGAAGTCAAAGTACACCAAGAACACAAACAACACAATCTACCACAACTACAACTGAAACTACTACTGTACCATCATCAGGAAAAGGTGCAACTGTAGTTGAAACAGCTAAAAACTACATTGGATGTAGTTATGTATATGGGGCATCAGGACCAAGTAGTTTTGATTGTTCTGGATTTACATCTTATGTATTTAAACTACATGGTGTAAGCTTAAATAGAACAGCTGCTGGACAATACAGTAATGGAGTTGCTGTTAGTAGAGATCAATTACAACCAGGTGATTTAGTTATGTTCGGAAAATCAGGGATTAATCACGTAGGTATCTATATTGGTGGGGGTCAAATTGTTCATGCTGCCAATCCATCAAGAGGTGTAACGATAGATACTATTAATTCTGGATATTATAATAATAACTATGTAGGAGCAAGAAGAGTTATATAAGGTGAGAAGCAATTAAGAAAGGAAGATGAAAAATAAAACGACCGATTTTGATTGCAGTTATAGGATATATAATAGGTATTATAATGGGGCTATACTTTAAATTTAGTATAGTCCTTTTATATATTCCAATAATTGCAGTATATTTAGTGATAAAAAAGATTCATATTATCCAAGGTAATGCAGTGACTAGAAAGAAATTAAAACTAGTAAGTGTCAAAAGATATTTGCGATATCTAAAATTAATATTAAATTCAAAGATAATTTTTTGTATTATCATTTTCTCTATCATTTCAAATTCAATCGTAATTTTCCAAAATCAAAAATATGAAAGTTATTATAAAAATGAAGAAGAAATAATTGTGGAAGCAATTATTATTAGTGATGCACAGGAAGAAGAATATAATTATGTATATAAAATAAAGATACTATGCATAAATAATAATAATAAGTATAAAAATACTTATTTATATTTAAAGACGAGTAAAAAATCCACAGAAAAGTTAAAATATGGTGATAAAATAAAGGCAAAGGGAAGTTTTTCAGAAGCTAGCTCACAAAGAAATTATGGAGGTTTTAACTATAAAGAATATTTAAAAAGTTTGAAAGTATATGGTACAATAAGAGCTAATCAATTAAAGGTTTTAAGCAGGAATCGTTTAAATAATATTTTTAGCTTAGCAAATCAAGTTTCTTCCATGGTTAAGCAAAAAATAGATTCAAGTATGGAAGAAAGTCAAGCATCAATTATAAAAGGAATCGTATTAGGTGATAGTTCTGATATGGATCAAGAGATACAAGAAAATTTTAGAATTAGCAGTATTTCTCATATTTTAGCAGTTTCAGGAATGCATGTTTCTTACCTTGTAATAGGAATTAATATATTATTGAGAAATAAAGTTGGAAAGAGAAAGATACGATTTATTACTATTCTATTTTTAATTTTTTATATGTTTATAACAGGTTTTTCACCATCTGTGGTGAGAGCAAGTATCATGAGTATACTAGTAATGGGAGCAGGGATTTTATACAGAAAGAATGATATTTGGACTTCACTTGCAATATCTTTATTCTTAATTCTTATTTATAACCCATTTTTGATAGAAAATATAGGATTGCAATTTTCATATATAGGAACGATTGGAATAATGGTATTACACAAAAATGTTTTTAGATTTTTCAGAAATATTAGAATAAAAAATAGAAAATGGAAGTATAAGTTTAATAGAAAAGTTATTTTATTTATTTCTAAAATAAAGGAGATATTGGCTGTCACGTTATCTGCTCAATTGGCAATTTTTCCAATTATGATTTATCATTTTAATTTATTAGGAGTATATTTTTTTATAAGTAATTTATTAGTAAGTGTAATAATTGGACCCATTATTATTTTTAGCACAATATTCATTGTTTTTTCTTTTATTTTTAATCCTATTTCAAAAGTTATTTGTATTGTTTTAAAATTATTAATTCAAATGTTAATTGTTATCTCTAATTTGGCAAAATTACCATTTTCAAAACTATATTTACCAACTCCTCGAATAGGGACTATTTTACTATATTATATTCTTATTATAATATTTAATGTTATTTATAGTCTTTATACTTCCGAAAAATTAAACAATACACAAGTAAGAGTAAGGAATTTAATAGCCTTAGCTAAATATAAAATATTTTTAAATAAGAAAAAATATTTTAAAAAAATTTTTATTATCATATTGATGCTTTTCTTATTTCATTTCATTCCAAAAAATTTAGAAATTAATTTCGTTGATGTTGGACAGGGAGATTGTACTTTTATTGTAACACCTAGAAATAAAACCATTTTGATAGATGGAGGAGGAGAGGCTTCAGATGAATTTGATGTTGGAAAAAATACATTACTTCCCTATATTTTGGATAAAGGATATACAAAAATAGATTATATTTTTATCAGTCATTTTGATCAGGATCATGTTGGAGGAATACTTACTATTTTACAAGAGATAAAAGTCGAAAAAGTAATTATTTCAAAGCAGGAAGAAAATTCCGAAAACTATCGAAAATTTTTAGAAATAGTTAAGGAAAATGGAGTTTCAGTGGCAATTGTAAAAATGGGAGATAGTGTGAATATAGAAAAAGGGATATATTTTGAAATTTTATGGCCAACATCTGAACAAATACAAGAAAATAAGTTAAACAATAATTCTTTAGTAATGAAAATGTATTATCATAATTTTTCTGTTCTATTTACTGGAGATATAGAAGAAAAAGCTGAGAGAAAAATTTTAGAAATATATAATGGAGAAAAAGATAAATTACTTTCGGATGTTTTAAAAGTGGCTCATCATGGATCTAAAACATCAACAATAGAGGAATTTTTAGCCACTGTAAATCCGAAAATGGCTTTAATAGGAGTAGGAAAAAATAATATGTTTCATCATCCTTCAGAAGAAACTATAAAGAAATTGAAAAAATGTAGGACAAGTATTTATCGAACAGATGAAATGGGAGAGATAACAATTCATGTAAATAAGTCAGGAAACTTTGGGGTTAAAAGTATTTATTAAAAATAGATGCGAGCTATATAAAAAACGGTTAAAAATTGTATAAATTTAACAAAAAAGTAAACAATAATAGTAAAAATATTTGTAGAGGAGTTAAATTTATGAATAAAACGATTATAACTATGATTTCTATTATAGTGATTATGGCAGCTATAATTACAGCGGTTGTTATCTATAAACCCAAAGAAAGTGAAATACCACAAGAAATTCAGATAGGAGTTGCGGATGAGGAAATACTGGATGATTGCACAGATGAATATCAAGAAATGCAAGATGAAATGTTACAAGCAAATTCTTCAGAGGAGAAAATATCTCCCAATTGTTTTATTACACTTAAAAAGTTATATAAAGAATGTGGACATACTACCAGTGAATATTTAGAAATTCCAGAGGAGCTAGTTAATAAGACGCAAGAAGATTTGAAAGAAAAATATGAAAATTGGAATATAGAGAAATTTTCGGATACGGAGATAATTTTAAGCAAGGAAGAAGAGGGGGAATGTGGAGAACACTTTATAGTAAGAGATAAAGAAGGAAAAGTTACAATATATGAAGTTTTAAAAGATGGAAGTGAACAGGAATATGAAGTAACAGATATTTGGACTGAATATTTAACTCAAACTGATAAGATTAATATGCAAAATGGGATTAGAGTAAATGGAAAGCAAGCATTAAATCAATTGATTGAAGATTTTGAGTAGCTAAAAAGCCTCGGCTCAAATTGAGCCGAGGTTTCTGTATGTTTTATTTTTTGTTCTTTTCTTTTTTATCTACAGTAACTTCTTTTTTTAAATCTTGTTTATCAATAAATCCCTTTTTATATAAATCTTTTACATACATAATCAGTGCAAAAATAGTAGTCATTAAAGCAATGCAATATAAAATAAAATCTAATTCACTCCAAATACCAGTTAGTGAGAATTGTTTAGAAAGAAGTGAGAATACAATTGCTACATAAAATAAAACAGTAGCAAGTTTGCCATACCACTTACTGTAAACGACAACATCTTTTCCATATAGGAAAGAAGCACCAACTATCATAATGAATTCTTTTAATAAAACAATAATTAAAATCCAGATTGGAATGATATCTGTAATAACTAATGAAGTAAGAGTTGATACCTGTGTTAGCTTATCAGCAAGAGGATCCATTAATTTTCCAAAATTAGATATTAAATTAAATTTTCGTGCAATGAAACCATCAGCAATATCTGTTAAACCAGAAATCGTAAAAAAGATAAATGCTAATATATAGTTACCAGTAAAAATATAAAATAATATAAAAGGTATTAATAAAAATCGCATAATGGTTAGTGCATTGGGTATATGTTTTAACATAATTTTCTCCTATTTAACTTCAAATTTTAGTTTATCATTTTTAAAATCTATTTTTATAGTTTGACCATCTAAAAGTTCGCTTCTTAAAATCATTTCAGATAATTCATCTTCAATATATCTTTGAATAGATCTTCTTAAAGGTCTTGCACCAAATTTTATATCTGTTCCTTTTTCTAAAATATAATTTTTAGCCTCTTTTGTAATATCCATTTTTATATCTTTTTCATTTAGAGCTTCTATCGTATTTTTTAGCATTAAGTCTACAATCTGTAAAAGTTGATCTTTACTTAGAGAATCAAAGCTTACAATTTCGTCAACTCTATTTAGAAATTCAGGTCTAAATACTTCTTTTAGGCTATCCATTAATTTGTTTTTGTCAATGGTTTGTTTTCCAAAACCAATTGAATTTGTATTGGTATTAGAACCAGCATTAGATGTCATAATAATAATAGTATTTGAAAAACTTACTGTGTTTCCTTGACTGTCTGTTAATTTGCCATCATCTAATACCTGTAATAAGATATTAAATACATCTGGATGTGCTTTTTCAATTTCATCCAATAAAATAATAGAATATGGCTTTCTTTTTACTTTGTCTGTTAATTGACCTGCATCGTCGTATCCAACATATCCAGGAGGTGCACCAATTAATTTAGAAGTAGAGTGACTTTCCATATATTCTGACATATCAATTCTAATAATAGCGTCTTCGCTTCCAAACATTTCATAAGCTAAACTTTTAGCAAGTTCAGTCTTACCAACACCGGTTGGACCCACAAAGATAAAAGATGGTGGTCTTTTGGTGGTTTGCAATCCAGCTCTATTTCTTCTAATTGCTCTTGCAACACTACTAACGGCTTCATCTTGACCAATAATTCTTTTATGAAGGTTTGTTTCTAAATTTAATAGTTTTAAAGTTTCTGCTTCTGTTATTTTTTTAACAGGGATTTTAGTCCAGTTTTCAATTACATTTGCAATATCTTGTGTTGTTAATTGCTTTGGTTTCATTTTTTCATTTAATTTATCAATTTCTTCAATTAGTTGACATTCACGAGTTTTTAAGTCAGCAGCTCTTTGATAGTCTTCGGTTGAATCTGCTGCTACGACTTCTTCTTTTTCAGTTTGCACTTGTAATAGTTCTTGTTTTAATGTTTCTAATTTATATAAATCTTTATTTTCTAAATTAATTCGAGAACATGCTTCATCTAAGATATCGATTGCTTTATCAGGTAAAAATCTATCATGAATATATTTTTCTGACATAACAACAGCTTGGCGAATGATATCAGATGATATTTTTACTTTGTGATATTCTTCATAATATTTTTTGATTCCTTCTAGAATACCAATTGAGTCATCTATGTTTGGCTCTTCTACTAGAACTTGTTGGAACCTTCTTTCTAAAGCAGAATCTTTTTCAATATATTTTCTATATTCTTTCAAAGTTGTTGTACCAATTAATTGAATTTCTCCATTCGATAAAGCCGGTTTTAATATATTGGCAGCGTTCATAGAATGTTCTCCATCTCCCGCACCTATAATGTTATGAATTTCATCAATGACTAAAATAATATTTCCATATTCTTTACATTCATCAATGATACCTTTCATTCTAGATTCAAATTGGCCTCTAAATTGTGTACCTGCAATGACTGCAGTCATATCAAGTAAATATACTTCCTTATTTAAAAGTTTAGCAGGAACATTTTGTGCTGCTATTCTAATTGCTAATCCTTGCGCTATTGCTGTTTTACCAACACCAGGTTCACCTATTAGACAAGGATTATTTTTAGAACGTCTATTTAAAATTTGTACAATTCTTTGAATTTCTTTTTCTCTTCCTATTACCATATCTAATTGGTTATTTTTAGCTTTATCCGTTAGATTTGTGCCATAAGTATCTAAGAACTTTTTCTTTTTGTTTTGCTTTTTATTTTTCTTTTTTTCAACTTTTACTTTTTTTCTACTATTACTTGACTCTTCTTGTTCTTCTGCTTCTTCTCTAGAAGATTTGTTTTGAAACATATTAGAAAAAATAGAACCTAATGGAATAGCGGCTCCTGCTATCTTAGGTGATTCATTATCATCATTATTTTCATCTTGAGTTTCAAAAGTAATGGCACCTTCCATATTTTCGATATCTTCCAAATTTATATTTTCAGCTAAATCTTTGAAGATTGTTTCGAATTGTTTTGTCATATCATTAATATTTATTTTATCTTTAGAAAGAATGTCGTTTTGATTAGCCAAAACTTCAGTAGGATTTATGCCTTTCTTTTTGGCACAATCATAACAATAGCCTTCTAAAGATTCTTTACCATTTTCTATTTTTTTATAAAAAAGTATTGCTGGATTTTTATTACATTCTGAACATAACATACTTTAAATTCCTCATTTCTACTTAAATTAAATCTATAATATAATATCGCAAAAATCGGGAATAGTCAATAATTTACTTGAATATTGATATAAAATTAGTGTTGATAAATTATATTGAAAATGTTATAATCAAAATAGTAAAATATAAAATAGAGGTTTAATAATGAATGTAACGTTACCAGAGAAAGAAAATTTAAAAAGAAAATATATTATAATATATGGAATTATAATTGCCTTTTGCATTATTTCCTTATTAATTGCATTCTATGTACAATTTTATGCAAGAATTGATATAGCTAAATTAATAGGTATTAATCAAGAAGAAAGATTTGGACAAAAAGATGAAGAAGAGATAGAACTACTTAAGACTGATTTTTTGAAAATTTTTACTAATAGTATAGAAAATAGTGAAGGACAAAACAATGGTAAAAAAGTTGATACAGATAAAGATTTAGTATACACTCAATATGAGAAAAAGGAAAGTAAAGTAAATAGTTATGATTTAGAAATTCATATTCCACATATTAATGTAGAAAGTGAAATTGTAGATGAATATAATAAAGAAATAGAAGATGTATTTGCTAATATGGCAAGAAAAGTATTACAAAGTGAAAATAGAAATATTATATATACAGTTGAATATACAGCAAATGTACAAGATGGGATTTTATCAGTAATGATTCATTCTAATTTTAAAGAAGGATCGAATGCTCAGAAAGTAATTATAAAGACTTATAATTATGATTTAAGAAATAATAAAGAAGTAACTTTAAGTGATTTATTAAGATTTGAGCAATTAGATGAACAAAAGATTCAAAATCAAATTAATGCAGAAATAGAAACAGAACAAAAGAAGGTAGAGGACTTGAAACAATTAGGATATAATATTTATAATAGAGATACAACAAGTGATATTTATAAAATAGGAAATACAACTGAATTTTATATTACAAATGATGTATTATATATTATATATGCTTATGGAAATGAGTCCAATACAAGTGAGATGGATTTAATTATAATATAAAAAGAAAATGATATAGTGTTAAAACTATATCATTTTCTTTTTTGAAAATAAAAGGGGATGTTTTTAATTTCAAATCAGTATCTCTACTGACTATGGTTGTATTTTAACAATTAATTTTGTCCATTGTGTGAATTAAAAGTGAAAAGTTAAAAAATATTTATGGTTGTTCTCCTAAAGTAATTGTTAATTCTTTTTCTTGTCCATCACGGTTTACTTTAATTTTTAATTCATCACCGATATTATGAGAATTTTTAATTTCATTTAACTTATCCATCGTAGAGATTTTTTCACCTTGGGCTTCGATAATAACGTCTCCAGCTTTAATACCAGCCTTTTCACCTGCTGAGAAATCTTCAACTGATTTTACATAAACACCAGCTACTAAATTGTATTTTTTAGCTGTTTGTTCATCTAAATCCATACCAGAGATTCCGATATAAGGTCTTTTTACTTTACTGTATTGAATTAGCTGAGAAGTAATATCAGTTGTTGAATTAATTGGAATTGCAAATCCCATACCTTCAATTCCTGTACCAGAAAGTTTTAAAGTATTGATTCCTATTACTTTTCCTTCGCTATTTACTAAAGCACCACCACTGTTACCAGAGTTTATTGCGGCATCTGTTTGAATTAAAGTAAATTTCTTTCCATCTGAATCTATAACTTCTCTATTAACAGCACTAATTACACCACAAGTAATACTGCTTTGCATTCCTAGTGGGTTTCCAACAGCCATTGCAAATTCTCCAACTTTTATATTATCAGAATCAGCAAATTCTGCTTTGGATAATCCAGTTTTATCAATTTTAATTACAGCTAAATCGGTTTGATCATCCATTCCAACAATCTTAGCTTCATATTCTGTCTCATCATTAAATAATGTTACGGTTACTTTAGTTGCCTCAGAAACTTCATAATAAGATTCAGAAGAGGTTGTAGAAACAATATGATTGTTTGTTAAAATGTAACCATCTTCACTTATAATAATACCAGATCCACTAGCTGTTGCTGTTGAAGTTTGAGACTGTCTTCCGAACATAGAAATCATGGAATTAACATTATATTCAACTTCAATACCAACAATAGATGGTAGAATTTTATTGGCAGCATATACTGCAGTATCAGAATAATTAGATAGTGAAGTTTGGGTAACATAGCCACTATTTACAGAATTTGAGGAAGTATCCGTAGTTTTTTCTAATAAATTATCTCTAATGGATGGTACACCAAAACAAGTACCTATTACTACGCTACATCCTAATATTCCACTTACAAAAGGTATAAGAACTCCTTTTCCAAATCCTAATTTTACTTTATTTCCATTTTTAGATTCGTAAACTGTTTTTGAATTATTAGGATTTTGAACTGTTTGAAAATTACTTGATTTTTCTTGTTTGCTTTTTTCTTCCATTTTTAAACCTCCTAAAAATATACATTAATAATATATTATCTTATTTTGAATATATAATACAATAGATTTGTGAATATTTTGTGAAAAAAATAAAAAAGTTTTTATGATTCACAACTTATTAATTTAGACTTCAAAAGGTTCATAATATATTATTTCTTTATACCTTGTGTGTCGCAACTTCCAAATTTAAAGTTTACGTGTCTGTAAGTTGCTCCAATCGCATTCGTTTTACTCGTTTAGTCGCTTACGCGGTATTTCAAAATAATATATTATAAACTTTTTGAAAATAAATTAATTAGATTACTGTAACAAAAAGTTAATTGATTTTATTTTGATTTAGTATTGAAAAAAAATGTCTAAAAATATATAATTAAGCAAATAAAAATGAAAAGGATGATAAAAATGAAAATAAGAGAAAATAAAGGAATTACGTTAATTACCTTGGTAATAACAATTATTGTATTATTAATCATTGCTGGGATAGCAGTATATAGTGGAACAGAAACAATAAAAAAGGCGAAATTAGAAGAATTAAAAACGAACATGTTACTAATTCAAGCGAAAGCAAAAGAGTATGTAGAAAATGCAAATTTTAAATTAGGGACAAAAATTGATGAGGCACAAGAAGAAGAGCGAAACAATAGAATTAGTAAAGCCAAAGAAGAGCTAAAGGGAAATGAAATACAAAAATCTGATATTGACATTACCACAAGTAACAAAGAAGGAAATTATATTTATTATTATGAATTAACAGAGGATCAGTTAAAAGAAATGGGACTTCCTGATGTAAAATCAAGTACGCAAAATGGAGAATACATGGTAGAATATGATATTGAAAAGGCACAAGTTGAGATATACAATACAAAAGGATATAATGGTAATTATTCGTTAACTGATATAGAGAGTATAGAAGAATAAATTTAGGAAGGAATTCTTTTCAAAACTGGATTTGTGTCTGAGAAGGAAAGAGGTAGGATGAAGGAAAAAGAACTAGAAAGATTAACAAAATTGAAAGAGATAGAAAAAGATTTATATGATAAAGGATTTAAAAATATATGTGGGATTGATGAAGCAGGAAGAGGACCTTTAGCAGGACCAGTAGTAGTGGCAGGGGTAATCATGCCACAGGATTCCATGATAGAAGGAATCAATGATTCTAAAAAAGTTTCTGAAAAGAAGAGAGAAAAATTGTATGATTTAATCATAGAAGAAGCTATTAGTTATTCTGTTGCTATCATTGGACATGATGTAATTGATGATATTAATATTTTAAATGCTACCAAAAGAGGAGTAACAGAGGTAGTAGACGGGCTAGATTTAAAGCCAGACTTAATTATTGTAGATGCATTGACACATATTAACACAAGAGGAATCCCATATGAACCGATTATTAAAGGTGATGCAAAATGTTATAATATAGCAGCAGCATCTATCTTAGCAAAAGTAACAAGGGATAGAATCATGAGAGAGTGGGATGAAGTTTATCCACAATATGGTTTTATATCTCATAAAGGTTATGGAACATCAAAGCATATTGCTGCTATAAAAGAATATGGACTTTGTCCAATTCATAGAAAGACATTTACGAAGAATTTTGTATAGAGATATAAAAAGAAACTTATGGAAAATAAGGCAAAATAATTGAAAAAATCTTATAATATGCTATAATATTTATTAGATATAAGCAGAAAGGAATGAGAATTAAGATGAAAAATAGAGAAGAGAAAAAGCATAGATATGATGCAGGGCAAATATTTGTGAAAGTAATGGCTGGTTTTTTAGCATTGCTAATGGTAATAGGAACAGTAGGTACCCTTATTTATGCATTGGTATAGAACAAAAGCGACATGATGAAATATTTTGAATTTTTAGATTATTTATATGTCGCGTTTTTGTTCGTGCGCCAATTTTTGAAAAAAATTGTGTGCAAGGTATTTTATATAATAGAAAGTTCAAAGAACTTGTCTATTATATAAAAAGAATAGGAGAAACATATGATAATTGATTTAGGGATGAATTGGGAAAATTTTTACAAAGAAAACATAGTAGAATATATAAAGTCGTTACAAACAAATCCATTTGAGCTAATTACTTTAATTATAGACATAACTTTAGTAGTATTCTTATTATATTGTTTTTTTAAGATAGTTAAAGGTTCTAGAGCATGGCAGTTAATAAAAGGAATAGCACTTTTGATAATAGCAACTTGGGCTAGTGGATTATTAAATCTTAAAATTTTGAATTGGATATTAACAGGAATTATGAATATGGGGGTTATTGCAATTATTGTTATTTTTCAGCCAGAATTAAGAAGAGCATTAGAACAGTTAGGAACAAATAAAATAACAAAATTTTTTGGAATTGATAAAAATTTAGAAACCAAGACAAAAGAGGATATATATAAAGTTGTAATTGCAGCAACAGAATTATCCAAAACAAAAACAGGAGCTTTAATTGTTTTAGAAAGAGATATCAAAATTCAAGATATTATCGCAACAGGAATACCAATGGATGCAGAAGTTTCACCACAATTATTAGTAAATATTTTTGAGCCAAAAACACCTTTACATGATGGTGCAGTAGTTATATCGGGAAATAAAATTGCAGCATCAGCTTGCGTATTGCCATTGGCCGATGATAAGGATATATCGAAAGAATTAGGAACAAGACATAGAGCAGCAATTGGAATTTCAAAAGAATCAGATGCAATAGTAGTTATTGTTTCAGAAGAAACTGGAAAGATGTCTGTAGCAAAAGATGGAACTTTAATTGCAGATGTTAGAGAAGATGTATTAAAGAAAATTTTAATTAGTAATATTGTAACCAAAAGATTTACAGCTGAAAGAAAAGAAAATAAACTTAAATTTAAAGAATGGAAAGACAAGTTAAAAAAAGAAAACGTAATAAAAAAAGAAGATAATAATAACTAAAGTCGCGTTTTGCGACTTTTATAAATTGTATAAAGAAGTAATAATTTATATTAGAGGTATTAAATATATGAGAAATATAAAATTAGTAATAGAATATGATGGAAAAGAGTTTAATGGCTGGCAGAAGCAACCAGACAAATTAAATATTCAAGGAAATATAGAGAAAGCAATTGAGGCAATAACAGGAGAGAAAGTAGATTTAATGGCATCTGGAAGAACTGATAGGGGAGTACACAGTTTAGGTCAAGTTGCAAACTTTAAGACAAATTCTAACTTACCAATTGATAAATTTCCAATTGCAATTAATACAAACTTAAAAAGATCAATTCGAGTTATATCAGCAGAAGAAGTTGATGAGAAATTTCATAGTAGACTTACTTGCAAAAGGAAAACTTATCGATATATTATAAATAATTCTAAATATGGAACAGCAATATATAGAAATTTAGAAACTAATATACCTATGAAATTAGATATTGTAAAAATGAAAGAAGCTGCCAAATATTTTGAGGGAGAACATGATTTTAGTGCTTTTAAAGCAAGCGGTACAAGTAGTAAAAGTAGTGTAAGGATAATGTACAAGGCAGAAGTAAAAGAAATGCCAAATGAAAGAATTTATATTGAATTAACAGGAAGTGGATTTTTATATAATATGGTAAGAATAATAGCAGGAACATTGGTAGAAGTAGGACTTGGAAAGATAAAACCAAAAGAAATCACCTCTATTATAGAATCAGGGAAAAGGGAAAATGCAGGAAAAACCTTACCACCACAAGGGTTATATTTAGTAAGTGTAGAATATGAATAGAATTTTATTAACCAAATAAAAAGGTGAAGCATAAAATATAGTAAAAAATAAAGGAGAGAGAAGATATGAATATTATTTTACTTATATTTTTTGTTTTGCCAATAGCTACGATTATTATTTCAATAGCTTTGCAAAAAGTCTTAAGATGTCCAACTCTAGTAGCTGCTATTATTTTTGTAATCTTTTTAATTGTTACATTTGTTATTAATAATCTAAATTTCTTAATAGCAACTATTATCTATACGATTATTAGTTTTATTACAGCTGTATTGGTATGTCTTATTTGCAGATTGTTAAGACGATTTAGAGATCAGGACGATGACGATGATGATGAGTGCAACTGTTGTAGTTGTAGAAGGAGAAGAAGAAATTCTTGCCAGTGTAGAAGAAATGATAATGATTCTAATGAATTGCTTACCATAAGTAGTAATTGTGGTAATCTAGATAATGGTAGTTTGCTAACAATATCTAGCAATGGATGCAACGGGAGAAACGATAATTTATTGACAATTAGTTCTGGGAATGCAAATGAAAATAATTCGGGATGTAATTGTGGATGTAATAACAGTAATAATGATAATGATAGCTGTAATACGAATAGCAATCGAAGAAGATGCCATATTTGTGGGTGCTTTAGAAGATAAAGAGTTGAATGATATCAACTCTTTACTTTTTTTAGTAAATGTGCTATTATATTAAAACGAAAGAAGAGGAGAAGGAAAAATGTTAGAAGTTATAGAAGAAGCAGTAATAGATAGTATAAAGTTATTACCATTTTTATTTATTACCTATTTAATCATGGAATACATAGAGCATAAAACAAGTAAAAAGTCAAAAGAAGCAATAAAGAAATCTGGTAGATTTGGTCCAGCAATTGGTAGTTTACTTCGGTGTGTTTCCACAATGTGGATTTTCAGTTTCAGCTACTAACTTATATGCAGCTAGAGTTATAACATTAGGAACATTGATAGCAGTATATCTTTCGACATCTGATGAAATGTTACCAATTTTTATTTCAGAAGCAGTACCAATTACAATAATTTTGAAAATATTAGGAATTAAATTATTAATAGGAATGATAGCAGGATTTATGATTGACTTAGTGCTAAGAATGAGAAATGGAAATAAGCAAGAAGAAGAAAAAATCATAGATTTATGTGAAAAGGACCATTGTCATTGTGAACATGGAATTGTAAAATCAGCCTTGAAACATACTTTAAATATATTTGTTTTTATAGTAATTGTTACATTGGTTATTAATATAATAATTTATTTTATAGGAGAAGAACGAATTGCTGACTTTTTACAATATAGTCCAATATTAGGACCAATTATTGCGGGAATGATAGGACTAATACCCAATTGTGCAGCATCTGTCATATTAACACAATTATACTTAGAAAACGTAATTACATCATCAACATTGATTTCTGGTTTATTAGTAGGAGCAGGAGTTGGACTAGCTGTATTATTTAAAACAAATAAAGGAGTTAAAGAAAATTTAAAAATAGTAGGTTTACTATATGTAATTGGGGTAATATCAGGTATAATAATTCAGTTCGTGGGAATAAACTTTTAAAAAATATTAATAAAAAAACTGTACAAAAATAGATTAGGCACTTCTCAATGTAAAATTGAGATTCTCCTAATCTATTTTTTGACATTTTCTAATTACAAATACTTTCCGTCATTTTATATATTTTTTATCAACTTACTATTTTTTAGAATATCTTTATTTAGATTTTTTCTTTTTTAAATTAACAACAATAGCATCCTCATTATCAAATAAATATTTAGAGTCTGTTGTATCAGTTTGAACTGGATCAAATTCATTTCTTTCATTATCTCTAAAGTCAATGTTTTTTAAATCGAATTTTTTAGAAGATGAATTATCATCACTAGTAAGAGTAGGATCTCCAGATGAATACTTAGCAAAATCGTAAGTTTTTAGTTTGTGAGGTTCTTTGTATTTTGATTCTAAATATCCTAATCTACCTTGACCTACTAAAGGTTTTCCGTTAGAACCTCTAATTTTATAAGCACAATCTTTGCTACTTAGAGTTTGAAGTTTTCCTTCTTTGAAGTATTTAACAAAGTCCCATTTTACTCCACCATACTTTGTATCATATTCCATTTTCTTCATATCCATACTATTACTATAAACCCATTCTCTTTTTGTTCCGAATTCATTAGACCACCATTGTAAATCTTCAAAAGTCCCATTACCTTTATAGATTTTATTTGCACAGTTGGAAAGAATGGTATTTCTATAATTTTCTCTTAAGTGAGGTGTTTCTAATTGTTTTAAATCCTGAGTTGAAATAATATTTCCTACTTTATATTTTCGATACATGGTGAACATGACTTCTGTATCTTTACAAATAAAATCAGCAAATTCATCAATGTATAAAAAATGTGGTACTCTAGAATTTTCAATACCAGGTCTTCTTAAAACTGCATTTTGCATTGCAATTAAGAAGAATAAACCAAAAGCTTTGTGACCAGCAGCTCCTAAGTCTCCACGTCTAGTACAAATAAATGTCACATCAGCATTTGCTAACATCTCATCAAAATTTAAGTTATTATTTCTGTTGCATAAAATTCCTCTGATACCAGGAATCCTCAATAGGTTATCTAATTGGCTAATGACAATAGAAAGATATTTTTCAATATTAGACTTTCCTGGTGCATTTGTATAAAAATTCTTTCTAAAATAGGCTAATTGAATACTATATTTTTCTTTTAATTCTTCATCATGAGCTAAAATTTCACACATTTTTTCAACTAATTCAAAATTGGTAAACATTTTAAGCATATCTTCCATATTTGGAAGTTTACCTTCGTTCATTCTAGGATACATTTCTTTTAAAAGAATTGCTAAATTTTCAATTGCCTGCATTGCAATGTCTTCTTTGTATGCTTCATCAACATCGCTATGAGAAGTATTGTACATAGCTTTCATGACAGAAGAAATACTAATAGCTATTTTAGAAGAATCTTCATACACAAACGGATTAAGACCAATTGAATCCGGATTTGAAGGATCAATTATGTTATAAGTAATTCCAAAATTTTTACATATATCTGTCATATGGCTAATAACTTCATAATCAGGAGCCATTAAAGTAAGTCCTAAGTTTTTGTATGTAATGTCATTACTAATACTGCTTAAAATCATTTTTTTCATATAAGTTTTATAAATTGCTAATTTATCGTCAATAGGTGTTAACATGTTTAAGTTAAAGTTTTTGTTTAAATAATCATTATCATAGGGAGCATTTAAAACTGCTATTCTAGTTTTTAGAGCCGTAAATCCCATTTCTTTTGATACTTCTTTAAAGAAATATTTTCTCTCTAAATCTCTTGCTATTAAAGGTTCATATACCATAGATGTTTTTCCTGAACCAGAACCACCACAAACAAATAAGGATTGGTATCTAGAAGATTCTGGAATGGTTATTGGTTTTCCTGTTTCAACATCATTACATAAATAAACTTCAGTAGTATAAGGACCAGTACCTTCTTTTTTGTTTGCTAAACTAATTCCGCCATAATCCCAAATAGAACGAACTTGATCTTTACTATCATTAACACCAAAGAACAACCATTTAAATAATGGGAATATAGTTGCAAGAGGTAGGTATAAAGATATGCTAACCATAGCAGGAGTTACTAAATCTGAAAAATCAGTAATAATTTCAGTATAGTTGGGAATTGATAATAAAAATAACCAAGCTCCCATATTAAGCCATTGCGTAAACATTGAAATGGCTATGATATATAAACCAATTACATAGATATAAAACAAAGTAACTTTTTTTGCCTTTGAGGTTGCAAATTTTGAGGTTCCAGAAAATAGGTAGGCAAATACTGGACAAGCTAATGCAAAAGTATATTGTATTGGTCCCCAATAAGAATAAGAAACCCCAGTAAAAATCATTAGTAACATTTCTACAATTCTATCTACCGCTAAATATACAGTGATTAAAGTTAATATGTATGTAGCAAAAGTATTTCTATCTGTATTTAGTATTTTTAAAAATTTATCTATATATTTCATTTAAAAAGTCCTTTCATTAAATTAAAATTATACATATATATTATCCTATAAAATCGGCAAAAAAACAAGTGGTTTGTAGAAAATAATCCTATTTTTTTGTTGCAATTGTTACTAGTCAGCCTTCGTATTTAGAACTTTTTCTATTTTTAGGATGAATAGTAATATTTTTGAATAAAAAGTATAGAAGAGAATATAATAAAAATAAAAAACGAAGGAGAAGATTTATGCAAGAAGAATATATAAAAGAAAAAAGAATTATAGAAAAAACAGAAATAGAAAAAGAAATTGAGTTAATAAAAAGCATTATAAGCACTAGAGAAGAATTAAAGATAAACAATAAAAATTTTGAATATGCGCAAGGTGATTTGGTGGATTATTATACTTACCAAATTAAAGCAAACCAGGCAAAGTTAGATTATCTTATTAAAATTGCAAAAGCAAAAGGGATACAAGTGGATATGATAAGAGATAAGAAATTTGCTTTTGGCGAAGAAGGAGAGGAAGCAGTTTAAAGTAATATTTGTCCATGCAGAAACATACAAATGGTAATAAGAAATTATTTGGAGTTGAGAGAAATGGATACAAATCTTATTACTTATTTAGCATGCATATGTTTTATTTTTTTATTTGGCAGAATTTTTATTGTTCCACTAAAAAAAGTATTAAAACTTGCGCTTAATTCTATTCTTGGAGGAATTACAATTTATATTATTAATTTAGTGGGAGCAAGTTTTGGATTTCATATTGGATTAAATTTCTTTACTAGTATTGTAATTCGGATTATTAGGTTTACCAGGAACAGTTTGTTTAATTGTTGTAAAATTATTAATTGGATAATGGGCAAATGGGGACGGTTCTCTTTGCTCCCTTTTGATATAATTGGGAAGACATCTAGTTACAGTAAAATGTATTTCTAAGTATGCCAAAAGGGAGCAAAGAGAACCGTCCCCATTTGCCCCTCATTTGATCTTCCTTATTCAACTGTAACTGATTTTGCTAAGTTTCTTGGTTTATCAACATCTAATCCTTTTTCTTTAGAAATATAATATGATAGGAGTTGTAAAGGAATGATAGATAAAATAGGAGAAACAAAAGTATTTGTTTCAGGAATATGGATAACACTATCAAACATCTTATCATCAATTTCTTGGTTTGTAACAACTAAAGTTTTTGCTCCTCTGGTAATTACTTCTTGAATATTGCTTACTGTTTTTTCTACTAATTTTGGATTGGTTATAATACTTACAACAGTAATGTTATTTTCAATTAAAGCAATAGGGCCATGTTTTAGTTCTCCTGCTGGGTAACTATCTGCATGAATATAAGAAATTTCCTTTAACTTTAAAGCAGCCTCTTTTGCAACTGTTTCATCAATTCCTCTTCCTAGAAAGAACACATCTTTTTCTTGATATATTTTGTGACCAAATTGTTTTATTTGTTCAGCACATTTTAAAGTTTCCTCAATTTTTCCAGGTAATTCTAAAATATCCTTTTTTAAATAAGAGATTTCTTCTTTGGATACTTCTAAAGTTTCAGCAAAGTAAATGGCTAAAGTTGCTAATAATATAACCTGAGAAGTATAAGCTTTTGTTGAGGCAACTGCAATTTCTGGTCCTGCATGAGTATAAATCGAATAATCAGCTTCTCTCGTAATAGAACTTCCAATAACATTACTAATAGCAAGAGTTTTAGCTCCTTTTTCTTTAGAAAGTTTTAGTGCTGCTATTGTATCAGCAGTTTCGCCTGATTGCGAAATAAAAATACATAGAGTTTTATTATCTACAATAGGGTTTCTATATCTGAATTCTGAAGCAATATCAACCTCAGTTGGTATTTGGCAAAGTTGTTCTAACATATTTTTAGCAGCTAAGCCAGCGTGCATTGCTGTACCACAAGCAACTAAATATATTTTTTTAAGACTTTTTAAATATTCTTTTGTAAATTTTAGTTCATCAAATTCGCATTTTGAATTATCATCTAATTTAGCGCCAATTGTTTCTCTGATTGCAGTTGGTTGTTCATATATTTCTTTTAACATATAATCATCAAAACCGTCTTTTTCAGCACTTGATGCATTCCATTCAATTGTTTGCGTCTTTTTACTAATAGGATTTAAATCTTTATCATAAAATTTTGCATTGTTTCTTGATAATACGACAAATTCTAAATCTTCAAGTAAGTAGAAATCTCTCGTAAAAGATAGAATTGCTGGAATGTCAGAAGAAATATAATTTTCTTCATCACCTTTACCAATTACAAGTGGGCTATCTTTTCTTACAACTATCATATTGTTAGGATAATCTTTGCAGATAATCTCTAAAGCAAAGCTTCCTTTTAAATCATTACATGCATTTTGAACTGCTTTTAACAATTTTAAATCATCATCTTTTGTAATTTTTGAATAATAGTAATGGATTAAATTGGGAACTATTTCTGTATCAGTTTGAGAATAGAATGTATAGCCATTGTCTATTAAAAATTTCCTTAATTCATTATAATTTTCTATAATTCCATTATGGACAACACTAAAAGTATTTGAATTATCCATATGAGGATGAGAGTTTTCTTTTGATGGTTTTCCATGAGTAGCCCACCTAGTATGAGCAATACCTATGGTTCCGTTCAAATCGTCAATTCCAGACAAATTATATAAATTTTTTACTCTACCCTTATCTTTCATAATAGAAAGACCTTCTTTTTCAATCGTTGAAATACCAGCTGAGTCATATCCTCTGTATTCCAATCTTAATAGTCCGTTAATTAGAATTGGACTTGCTTTTTTTGTTCCTATGTAACCTACAATTCCACACATAGTAAAATCCTCCTTAAAAATTAAAATATGGAATTGAAATCATGCAAAATAGAGCTTAATTCCATTAATTTTTGTTACAGCATTACTACTGCTTTTTGATTAATGTTATGACTTTAAGCAAAGCCACTAGAGCATCCGCCGAATTTTTCGATCACTCTAGACCTCGTCAACACCAATTTATCAGTGTCCAGGCGCTATATTTAATAAATTAATACTCCTTTCTTTTTTTCTATTTTTTTGCATTTCTTTCAATATACTTTATTATATTACCCCAAAAAATAAAATGTGGCAAGTCCTAATTTAAAACTTTTTCTATTTTGAAAATATTGAATAATCGTGTGTTATGTTATATAATTCGCATAAGAGGTGATAGGTTGAAAGATAATTACAATTTTGGCTGTGTCAAATTTAATTCTTTTCCAACCAGATTTATGCCTTAGGAAGGAATGAAAAATAAGTATGAAAAAAATAGGAATTATAGTGGCTATGGAGGAAGAATGTGAAGCAATAGAAAGTATCATGACAAATATAGAAAGAAAAGACATCTATGATTTAAGCTTTATAGTGGGAAAAATAAAAGAAAGAGAATGTGTTTTAGTAAAAAGTGGCGTAGGTAAAGTAAATGCGGCAAGAACAACACAAGTGATGATAGACCATTTTAAAATAGAATATATTATTAATCTGGGATCAGCAGGAGCAATAAATGACCAATTAGATATAGGAGATATCTTAATAGGAAAACATGTTGTTCAGCATGATTTTGATATTACAGCATTTGGACATAGCAAAGGTTATATAACAGGTGTCGGAAATAATGTTGAATGTGACAAAGATTTAATTGTAAAATTTGAGGACGTAATAAAGAATATTTCAGAGAGAAATTATAAAATTAAACTTGGAATTGTAGCAACTGGAGATATTTTTTGTACAGATGTAGCAATGAAAGATAAAATAAGAGCTAAATTTAATGCAGATGTAGTAGAGATGGAATGTGCAGCAATTGCACAAGTTACGTATTTAAATAGTATACCATTTATTGTAGTTAGAAGCATTTCAGATACGCCAAACGGAAAGAACGCATCAACCTTTGATGAAAATTTAAAATTAGCTTCCAAAAGATGTGCTGATATATTGAGAGAATTTTTAGCATAATGAAACAATAGGGACAGTACTTTTTTGTATCATATTTTTTGTCGTTTTTTGCAATTTTTTGTCATTGCATTTTTCGATGTTTTTTAGTTAATTAATGAAATAAAAAAGTCTGTTACTATTGTTTATTTTGTTTCACAGAAAAGTTACCAAAAGAGCTTGTATAAAAATTATAAATTAGTATATAATTTATATAAATTGAAAGGAGTGATTTTTGTGGATAGAAAAATCAAAGTAGTTCAATATGGTGCGGGCAAAATGAGTGTATATACCATGAGATATGTATACGAAAAAGGAGCAGAGATAGTAGGGGCAATTGATGTGAATCCAGCAGTTATTGGAAAAGATATTGGAGAAATAATGGGAACAGAAAATAAAGGTGTTAAAGTTATTTCTTTAGAAGAAGCGGAAAATATGATGAAAGAAACAAAACCGGATATAGCAATTGTAACAACGATGAGTTTAATTAGTGATGTAGAAGACGCTTTAATGTTATGTGCTAAACTTGGCATAAATGCAATCACAACTTGTGAAGAAGCTTTTTATCCTATGAATTCAAATCCAGGAGTAACAACTAGATTAGATGAAATGGCTAAAAAGACAGGATGCACAATTACAGGAAGTGGATATCAAGATATTTATTGGGGACAATTAATATCAAGTATAGCAGGTTCAACACATACAATTAAAAAGATAAAGGGAAGTTCAAGTTACAATGTAGAAGACTATGGAATAGCTTTAGCAAAAGCACATGGAGCGGGTTTATCTTTAGAAGAATTTGACAAACAAGTAGCTTCAGTTGATAGAATTTCAGATCAAGAAAGACAAGAGATGATAAATAAAGGAGAATATTTACCATCTTACATGTGGAATGTAAATGGTTGGTTATGTGATAAAATAGGATTAACAGTAAAGTCACAAACACAAAAGACAGTTCCACAAACTCATACAGAAGATATCTATTCTTCAACATTAGGAATGACTGTAAAAGTGGGAGATGCAACAGGCATGAGTGCTGTAGTTACAACTGAAACAGAAGAAGGAATTACAATTGAAAGTGAATGCATTGGAAAAGTATATTCAAAGGATGACTTTGATAAAAATGAATGGACAGTAAGTGGTGAGCCAGAAACAACATTAATCATTAATAGACCATCGACAGTAGAACTTACGTGTGCAAGCATTGTTAATAGAATACCAGATGTTATCAATTCAAAATCAGGATATGTTCCAACAGAAGAAATGGGAGATTTATATTATAGAGTTAAACCATTAAATGAATATGTGAAATGAGACAAAAGGGACAGGTCTTGATTGTTTCATAAAACGAGTCGAAAAATGTCGAATACAAAATGAAAGATCAAGTAGCTTTACAAAATATGTAAGACTACTGTCAATAATTTTTGAATATTTCACTAAAAAATAGTCTTATTTTATTAGCGAA
>JBJFFC010000017.1:0-11821 GCA_051891395.1 Clostridia bacterium
AGAGACCAATTAGTAGTAATAACTGGACTTTCCGGTTCACGGAAAATCAAGTTTAGCATTTGATACCTTATACGCAGAAGGGCAAAGAAGATATGTAGAAAGCTTATCTTCTTATGCAAGACAATTTTTAGGCTTAATGGAAAAACCAGACGTGGAAAGAATTGATGGACTTTCACCAGCTATTTCAATTGACCAAAAAACTACATCTAAAAATCCACGTTCTACAGTAGGAACAGTAACTGAAATTTATGACTACATTCGTTTATTGTATGCACGAATTGGAATTCCATATTGCCCAAACTGCCATAAAAAAATTGAAAAACAAAGCATTGACCAAATTGTAGACAATATTATGAATTTACCAGAAGGAACAAGAATACAAGTATTAGCACCAGTAGTAAGAGGCAGAAAAGGTGAGTTTACGAAACAATTAGAAGGCTATCAAAAAGATGGATTCGTAAGAGTTAGAATTGATGGAGAAGTATATGAGCTTGGCCAAGATGATATTAAATTAGACAGAAAGAAAAAGCATGAAGTAGAGCTAATTGTAGATAGACTAGTAGTAAAGCCAGACATTGTAAGTCGTTTAACAGAGTCTGTTGAAATTGCATTAAAGCATGCTGATAACTTAGTTTTAATTGATATTGTAGGGAAAAAGCCAATTTTATACAGTTGTAATTATGCTTGTCCAGACTGTGGATTTAGTTTTCCAGAGTTAACACCAAGAATGTTTTCATTTAACAATCCATTTGGTGCTTGCCCAGAATGTACAGGAATTGGTTATTTAATGAAAATGGATGAAGATTTAATCATCCCAGATAAAAACAAAACTTTATATGATGGGGTAAAAGCTTTTGGTTCAAGTACAATGAAAAAAGGCGATACCATGGCAAAGATGTATTTTGAAAGCATTGGAAAACATTATGGAGTAGAAATCAAAAACAAGAAAATAAAAGATTTACCAAGATGGTTTTTAGAAAAAATCTTATATGGTACAGGAGAAGAAGAAATTGATTTCGAATATGAATCTTATGCAGGAGTAAGAAGATTTAAAACACCATTTGAGGGAGTATTACCTACTTTAGATAGACGCCATAATGAAACCAAATCACAAGGAATGCGCGATTTTTATGAAATGTATATGAGTAACTCTCCTTGTTACTCTTGTCATGGAGCAAGATTAAAACCAGAAATTTTATCCATTAAGGTGGGCGATAAAAATATCAATGAATTAACCGATATGCCAATCAATAAAATAAAAGAATATCTAGGTAACCTTAAACTAAATAAAACACAGGCTATGATTTCCGAATTGATTTTAAAAGAGATTGATCAGAGGTTACAATTTTTAATGGATGTTGGATTGGAATATTTAACCTTATCTAGAAGTGCAGGGAGCTTGTCAGGAGGAGAGGCACAAAGAATTCGTTTAGCCACACAAATAGGATCTGGACTAACAGGAGTATTATACATTCTAGATGAACCAAGTATTGGTTTACATCAAAGAGATAATGATAAATTGCTTGCAACTCTTAAAAAATTAAGAGATTTAGGAAATACCCTTTTAGTTGTAGAACATGATGAAGATACCATGTATGCAGCTGACCAAGTAATAGATATTGGACCAGGAGCAGGCGTTCATGGTGGACAAGTTATGGCACAGCGGAACGGCAGAAGAAGTGAAACAAGTAGAGGCATCTATTACAGGTCAATACTTAAGTGGTAGAAAGCAAATACCAGTGCCAAAAAAGAGAAGAAAACATACAAAATCGAAAGTAATAGAAGTACAAGGTGCCACAGAAAACAATTTAAAAAATATCAGTGTAAAATTTCCACTAGGTGTTTTTAATTGTGTAACAGGAGTATCAGGTTCACGGAAAGTCTACATTAGTAAATGAGGTTTTGTATAAAACGATAGCAAAAGAACTAAATGGATCCAATGAAAAGCCGGGTAAATGTAAAGCAGTAAAAGGATTACAAAATATCGATAAAATCATTAATATAGACCAATCTCCAATCGGAAGAACACCACGTTCAAATCCAGCAACCTATACAGGAGTATTTGATTTCATTCGAGATATATTTGCAGCAACAGAAGAAGCAAAAATGCGTGGTTATCAAAAAGGTAGATTTAGTTTTAATGTAGCAGGTGGAAGATGTGAGAGTTGTAATGGAGATGGTGTTCATAAAATTGAAATGCACTTTTTACCAGACATTTATGTACCTTGCGAAGTATGTAAAGGAAAACGTTATAATAGAGAAACTTTAGAGGTGAAATATAAAGGTAAAACGATTGCTGATGTACTAGATATGACAGTAGAGGAAGCTTTAACTTTCTTTGATAAAATACCCAAAATTAAGCAAAAAATACAAACTTTATATGATGTTGGTCTTGGTTACATTAAGCTAGGACAACCTTCTACAACCTTATCAGGAGGAGAAGCACAAAGAGTAAAACTAGCTACTGAATTATCCAAAAGAGCTACTGGTAAAACCTTGTATATTTTAGATGAGCCAACAACAGGTCTACACATTGCAGATGTTCATAGATTAGTAGACATTTTACAAAGATTAGTAGATACGGGAAATACAATAATTGTTATTGAACATAACTTAGATTTAATTAAAACAAGTGATTATATTATTGACTTAGGACCAGAGGGGGGAGAAGGCGGCGGAGAAGTAGTAGCTGTTGGAACCCCAGAACAGATTTGCACAAATGAAAGAAGTTATACTGGTAAGTTTTTAAAAAAATATTTGGAAAATTAAAATTGAATCTAAAAAAGTCGATTGTAAATTGAAGTGAACCCAAATTGTTAGACAAAAAAAGTTTAACAAGGAGTACTTCCAATAAGGACATTTATTGGTAAAGTACTCCTTTGAGGTTTACAGTATAGTTTGCAAGCTATGCTGTTTTTGTATTTTTAATACTTTGCTGAAAGAAATTTTCAAATTCATATTCAGTTAATGGAATACCTATTATTCCAACTCCTGCATAGTAAATGTCTATTTCTTACCATTCAACTTAGTTTTTTCATATACATATATTTTATCAATTAATTCATTTACAATTTCTGGTGTTAGTTCTTTAATTTCAGTATATTTTTTAACTTTATCAATAAAAACTGTTAAATTAATTTCTTCTTGTTTAGTTTTATCAATAGTAGTAGCTAATTTATTAATTTTTTCTTTTAAATCTTTTTGTTCTCTTTCATAATTTAATGACAAAGTTGCAAATCTCTCATCAGTAATTTTGCCAGAAATGTTATCTTCATAAATATGCTGTATCAAATTATCAATATCTTTTACTCTTTTTTCATATTGTGATAATAACTTTTTATTTGAAATATCCTCTTTTCTTTGTTCTTCTAGTGAAGCATCTAGCTTTTCTTTTATAAACAAATCTTCATAAGATGAAATATAAGATATTACTTGTTTTATATTATCTAACACCAATTCTCTTAGTGCAAAGTCTTTTATATTATGGCTAGTACAAGAATGTGTAGAGTTATTCTTATAATTAGAACATCTATAAAAGTCTTTAGTTGGTGTAAAATTATTAGCAGTACAATAATAAAGTTTAGCTCCACAATCCTCGCAAAATAAATGCCCAGAGAAAATACTGACTTTTCCTGTTTTAGTAGTTCTTCGTTTATTGCTTCTAATTCTTTGTACAGTATTCCAAGTTTCTTCATCAATTATAGGCTCATGCGTATTTTTAAATATTTTCCATTGTTCTTTTGGAAGAAAAACTTTGGTATGATCTTTGAATGACCTTTTAGTAGTTCTAAAATTTACTGTATCGCCAATATATTCTTGCCTATCTAAAATAAAACCAATAGTTCTATTATTCCAATAATGCTTGACTTCTTGTAATTCGGTGTTTGTTTTTAAACCAATGCTTTGTCTATATTCTGTTGGTGTCATTATATTTTCTTCTTTTAAAATTCTAGCAATTTGTGTTGTGCCATAACCTTGAATACATAAGTCAAAAATTTTTCTTACAATTTTTGCAGCAGGCTCATCAACTATCCATTTTGTATTATCTTCTGGAGATTTTAAATAACCATAAGGTGGATAGCTTGTAGTTGGAATACCAGAATTACCCTTGTTCTTTAATACTGCTCTAACTTTTTGACTTGTGTTTTTAGCATGCATTTCGTTAAACCAATCTTGTATAGGAAGAAAATCGTTTAACCCTTTATCAGTATCAATATTGTCCATTATAGCAATATATCTAATATTTAGTCTAACAAAATCTTCTTCTAATAATTGACCTACTATAAGTCTATTTCTACCAAGTCTTGAATGGTCTTTTACTATAATTGTTCCAATATTTCCTTGTTCAGCAAGCTCCATTAATTCCATAAAAGCAGGTCTTGTAAAACTTGTTCCAGAATAACCATCATCTACAAAGAATTTAGTATTGATAAAATTATTATCTTTAGCATATTTACTTAAAATTGATTTTTGATTTTTAATACTATTGCTTTCTCCTAGCTGTTCATCATCTCTTGATAAACGGCAGTACAAAGCAGTTATTTTTTCGTTATTTGACTGTCCCATAACAACTCCTTTCCTTTAGACAGCCGAATAAGATATAAAGTATTACAAAGTTTTAATTTGTAGTGTTCACATAATATCATATTCGTTTTTATACTTCAAGTGATTCTTAAGATTTTTTTGTTAGTCTAAAAAGTTTATTTAAAATGCTTTCTTCAGCATTTACATCAAAGTGAGTATTTACTTTGTATATTGTGCCGTTTATCTCTTTTTCAAAGTTCAACTTTTGCTCATTACAATAGTTATCTCTAAAATATTGTAATCTTTCTTCTTTAGTCATTTTACTTAATTTTTCATAATATTCTTTCTTTAGATTTTCTACATATTCATATTCTTCATTTGTTAACTCTAATCTATAAACTATATTATCTTGCATCTCTATCAGCCCTCCTTTTCTTGTATTCAGGAGAGTTTTTTAGTTTCTGCTTTTCAAGTCTTTCTTTTTCTCTAGCTTCTTCACGAGATTTTCTTTCAGCTTGTATTTTTTCTTGTTCAATTCTTTGTTTTTCTAACTCATTTTGTTTCTCTTTAGAAAATAGTCCTTTAAATAAGTCAAAAACTTTTTGTGGGGCAAGTTTTATAGCATGGAAGTAATCTTTTGTTTTTTCTACTATATCATCATATAGAGATTTCCATTTATCTACAGCATTTCTTAAATTATCAATTCTATTATTAAGCTCATATATTTCTTTATCTGCAATAATTCCTTTTTTAGCATATTCAGTTAAATTCTCATAATCTTCTTGATCTAATTCAATCTTTTTAGAAAATCTCTTTTGCTTTCCTAAATTTGAAATATCCTCAATTTGCTTATCATATTTCATATAAGAATTATAAGAAGATTCCTTTTCTTCGACTTGACTTGTAATTCTTTCTAGCCTTTCAGTATCTTTTTTTATTTTAAACTGCAAGTCATCTAAATGTTCTTGATTACTACCTTTGACACCACGAACAAAGTCTCTATAACCACTATCAGACATATACTTAAAAAATCTGTCTTGTAATAAGCTATATGATTTTATTAAAACTGCATTGCCTTTTTTATCATATACAGGCTTTCCTTGATTATCTAATACTTGCTCTGATTTCCATTTGTTGCTATGACTTACTTGATTTATTATTTCTTTTGTAGTTCCAATTAGTGATTTATCTTTACATTTTTTAGTCCATTTTATTTCTTTTCTTACAACAGGTAGTGCTACAACATGCAAGTGATAATGATATATAGGTTTTCCATATTCTTCTGTTAAAGCTGTATTTAGTTCATCTGCATGCATTACTGCTGATATAATATTATCAGTTCCCATTTCTTGTTCAGCAAAGTGGAAGGCTCGTTCATAAAATTCTTTTGCAAATTCATAACCACCATGTTTTTCAAAATAATCAGAGTTAATGTCAAATATGAGTTCATCAAATAGTTTTGCATTTGCTCTTAAACCTCTTAATGATAGTTGTCCTTTATCAAGTAACTCTTTTAATTTTTCATTATAGGTAGTTTCACATCTTTTGTAATGTACATTGTTTGGTGTTTGCTCTAAATCAACATTCATATTAGAATATGATTTGTTTTTTCTTTCGTTATGTCGTTCAGCTTTAGTTATACTTGTTTTAGTATAAGTTTCTACTCTAGCTACTGAATAGTTTGTTTTGTCCATATAAAATATCCTTTCTTGCAGGTAGCAAGAGGCGACCGAAGGGAGCTGTTACATAACTTTCTATCGAAAGTATGTAACCCACTATGACACTTTCAAAACTTCGTTTTGGAAAGGTGCCAGTGGGCTCCTTGCGGAGGGCTCATAAATTATCTAATCTTGCGATAGATAATTTATGTTTGGCTTCGCCAAATCAAAATAATATTTTCATTTTCATTCAAATATTATTTTGACTACTGAAAAATTTTTTTGCTACCTAGCATAAAATTTTTTCAGTATCTTTTTGCTATGCTTCGTAAGAATATAGAGCAATACCTATATAGTCTTTTTTAGCATAACAAAAAGACCCATTAGGCACAACAAATAAAACTACCAATATTGCAATTTTTTTGCAAAGTAGTGAGTTTTACTTGAAACATGCTAATCGGTCTTAACCACTGCTGGACATTTTACATACTATTCATTCTAAACCAGCCAAAATATATTTCACCGCATTGGATTAGTAAGTTTCCTACAAATCTTAATTTTCAATTTAGGAGAAAGATAGAAAATATTTTATTGTATACCTTACTAATCAGTGTTTCGTGTCTATTAATTTTTCAGTGTACTGTTAAATACATCTATTATATATCACTTTTTTATGTAAATGTCAAGAAAAAGCTGAAAACTTCATTACATTCTATTGAGAAAAATGTTTTTTTATGTTATAAATATAAATAGCAATATTATAATTAGAAGGATTAAAGGTGATAACGATAAAGAGACTAAACATATTTATAGATGAAAGTGGAGATTTTGGATTTGTAAAAGGAAGTTCAGATTTATATGCTGTATCCTTTACACTTCATGAAAGTTCCGATTCAATAAAAACAGAATTAAAATATCTTAATGAGAAGTTAAAAACTCTTAATTATGATGGAATGATACATTTAGCATATCTTATAGCTAAACGAGGAGATTATTCTCATTTCGATTTTGAAAAAAGAAAAAGTGTATTTTGGGCAATATTTTATTTTTCAAGTAGAGTAAAAGTCAAAATAAGAACAGTTATAGTAGATAAAAAGTATGTAAACAAAAAAACACAATTAAATATGGCACTTGCAAGAGAAATTAGTAAATTTATAAATGACAATAAAGACTATATAAACTCATTTGATAAAATTGTTATTTATTATGATAATGGACAAGAAACACTAGCAACCATATTAGACACACTTTTTGCGAGTAATCCAAATGTGGAAAGAAGAATAGAATTTGACCATACCAAGAAACGATTATTCCAAGTTTCAGACATGCTAACAGTTATAGATAAGCTAGATTATAAAAGGAAAAATAATATTCCTTTTACAAAAGCTGAAACATATTTCTTTAGAGGAAAAGACTTTAGGCATATTATAAATCTACTAAAAAGTAAAAGAATATAATTAGAAAGAAGATAGAATTATGGATTTAGAAAAAGAAATTGAACAAATAAAACAGAGAAATAAAAAAGTAGAATTAGATAAGAAATGGGAAACAAGTTTTACTAGAAGAATTTGTATATGTATATTAACTTATATTGTAGTTGTTATATATTCTTATTTAATTAGATATTTTGATAATATTTTCTTAAGTTCTTTAGTTCCTGTAATAGGATTTACACTATCTACACTATCAGTGAAATATATTAGAAAGATATGGGAGAAAAAATTAAAAAACACTAAAGAATAAGAAATGAGGTAAATATGATAGTAGAAAGAAATCCTGAATTAGGTTTACAAAAGCATCAACAAGATGCATATAAGTCAGTAAGAAAAGCTTATGAAACTAGAAATAAAGCATCTGTTGTCATTCCTACAGGTTGTGGTAAATCATTTATAGCATTACAACTTATGGCTGATAATAAAGATAAAAGAATTTTATTTATGGCTCCAACTAATGCAATTAAAAATCAAATGTATAATTATATTGCTAAATATATTGTAGGAGAAGAACCATCTAGAGAAAGACCAGCGAGAATGATAGCAGACGAATATTTTCCAAACCTAAAGATAATGTTATATCCATCTTTATTAAAAGTGAAAGATGAGCAAATGGAGAAATTAAATGCTGATATTATAATTATGGATGAGTTACATAGAACTGGTGCTGACAAATGGGGACAAAGAGTTAATGAACTATTAGAGAAAAATTCAAATGCACAAATATTAGGATTAACAGCTACACCAGACAGAATGGATGATAAAAATGTTGTAGATGAATTGTTTGAAGGAAATGTGGATTATGAATTAACATTAGTAGACGCTCTGAAAAATGAAATTGTAAAAGCACCAACATATGTAAAATGTGATTATGCCTTGGGAGAATATTTAGAAGGAATAAGAACAGCAATAGCAAATTGCAATGACGAACAAAAGAAGAAGGAATTACAAGATAGATATGACAAAATGAGAAAAATAGTTGACCAAGCTGACGGTATACCAGAACTTTTTGCAAAAAATATAAAAAAGAAAGATGGTAAGTACATAATATTTTGCAAAGATAAAGAGCATATGGATGAATTAATGGCAAAGGCTAAAGAATGGTTTGGAGAGGTTGATACTGAACCAGAAATGTATTCAGTGTACTCAGGAGAAGGATATAGTGAAAAAGATAACAAAGAAAGCATTGAGAGATTTGAAAATTCAAAATCAGAACATATAAAGTTATTATTTTCTATTGAAATGTTAAATGAGGGATTACATGTTGAAGATATTTCTGGAGTCATTATGGCAAGACCAACGGATTCAAGAATAATTTACTTACAACAATTAGGTAGAGCATTATCTTCTGATATTTCAAGAGATAAAACTATTGTATTTGACTTAGTAAACAATTATTTAAAGAATAATTTGGATATAGAAATTAATAGAAGAACAAATGGAACTAGAAATGTTGAAGATGGTCATATTGATATTGGTAGTGAAGATGAAACTACTGATATAAAAGATATAGATATTTTTAGAATACAGGGTGAAACAAAAGAGTTTTTAGAATTATTGGAAGAAGTTCAAGGAATTATAGGACATAATGAACACTTAGTAAATGCAAGAAATATAAAAAGATGGATGGAAGAGCGAGAAACAACAAAACCACCAGCAATTAGTTCTAATGATTATAATGAAAAAAGATTGGGAATTGCATTAAGTAATATAAGGCAAAAGTTAATAAAACCATATTCACAATTGGAATCTGAAGAAGACAAAGCACAATTTATAGCTGAACACCCTGAATTGCAAGAAATATTAGTAATAGTTAATTGGATAGATGAAAATAATATTTCACCATATTTAGCAAATGCAAGACAAATAAAAGTATGGATGGAAGAAAACAATACTACTAAGCCACCACGTTCTCAAAATGGAGATGATACAGAGAAAAGATTAGGGCAAGCATTATCTACTATAAGGGAAAAGTTTATAAAACCTTATTTACAACTTGAAACAGAAGATGAGAAAATAAAGTTTGAAAATGAACACCCTGAACTGCGAGAAATATTGCAAATAGTAAATGAGATAGACCAAAATAATATATCTCCGAATTTGAGTAATGCTATTCAAATACAAGAGTGGATGAAAGGGCATACAACTACAAAACTACCAAGTGCAGCATCAAAAGATAAAGAAGAAAAAAGGCTAGGTTTAGCATTAACTGGAATTAGGAGAAATCTTATAAAACCATATATGGAACTACAAACAGAAGAAGATAAAAAAGATTTTGAAACCAAACATCCAGAATTACAAGAAGTAATGCGAATAGTAGATGAAATTGATAAAAATAATCTCTCTCCTAATTTAACTAATATAAGAGAAATAAAGAAGTGGATGGAACAAAGAAAAACTACAAAGCCACCAACAGCTAATTCAAAGGAGGATGAAGAACAAAGACTAGGAAGAGCTTTACAATATATTAGACAAACATTGATAAAACCATACAATGATTTACAAACAGATGAAGAAAAAGAGCAATTTCAAAGTGAACATTCAGAATTGCAAGAGATATTATCAATAGTTAGTTGGATAGATGAAAATAATATTTCACCATACTTAATAAATGCAAGAAATATTAGACTTTGGGTTCAGCAAAATCAATTTGTAAAATTACCTAGTAGATCATCAAAAGCTGATGAAACAGAAAAAGATTTAGCACGAAAGCTTGGAAATATTAGACAAGACTTAATAAAACCTTATATGATATTACAAACTGAAGAAGAAAGAAGTGAATATAGAGAAAAACATTCAGAGTTAGATGAAGTTTTATCTATAATAAGTGAACTAGATGTTCAATGTGGCAATAAGAAACAAAGAGAACTAGCAATTCTAATAAATCAAGATTTAGAAAAAAGAAGAACATTGCAAGAGGCTAAAAAATTAGAGCATAAATATGAACAACAATTATTAACGGAAAAAGGACAAGAAGCTAGAGATACTTTGGAACAAGGAGTAGATTTAGATGAATAGTGACTTAATTCCAACAAATGGATTATGGTATAAAATAAAAAAATTTTTCAAAAATATATTTTCTAAAACAAAATTGCATAATGTAAATGAAGTACAGACTTCTAAAGAAAATCAGATATATAATAATGTTATAGCAAATGATAATTTAAAAGAAAAATTTGAAAGAGATACTAATAAACAATTACTAGCAAACAATTTGCTTTATGGAGTACTAGGAACAAGTGAGTTAAATGAAACAGAAGTTAATGAAATGACTGAATATTTTACAAAAGATATTCAAAATATTGATAATGAATTAGTGAAAATAAAACAACATATTCTTACTATGAGGAAAAAGTTAAAATAGCAATATTAAAAGCCATTCGTTTGAATGGCTTTTGCTGACGCTTAGCATCAGCTCGGGTCAGGTCCTAGTCTAGTAAACTATTTCAGACCTAGTAGAATATCTATCTACAATGTATAGTATTCCTTAATTTCTTTAATTATACACTATTTTTTTGAAAAAGTATATAATTTTTCAAAAATTTTTCGAAATTATACATAAATTAATTCTTTATATATTATTTCTTCAACTGAATGCTTATAATTATTCATAAGCCCAGTCCATTTTAAAGGGTCAGTATTTTTCAAGTTTTCATCAATGGGATTTTTTTCTAGCATTTGTTTCATAAGTATGTCAAGTCTTTCCTTAGCTTGTTTGTCAGTTTCTACGATATGTTTTCTCAAAGTCATATTCATAAACATTATTGTGTATTCAGCCCTTTTATGATTTTTCAAATATTCCAATCTTAAATGACCATATTTTCCAATAATATAATCTTTTTCGTAATCTTCTTTCTCTAAATATAAGTCAGGAATAAAATAATCTCCTTCTTTGTGATAAGTTATTTCTATCATAGTTAAAACCTCCATAAATTGATTTTCACAACAAATTTGACTAAATAATTTATATCATTCTTCAACCATCTAATACAATAAAATAAGGAAGAATCCTATAAGAGCAATTTTGTCCTTATTAGAATTCCCCCAAGGAGGGTTCATTTTAATGAGTAAATATTCAAAAGAATTAAAACTAGAAATAGTTAAATACTGTATAGAAGAATCTCATAGCAAGTATGAAGCTGCAGA
>JBJFFC010000018.1:0-11627 GCA_051891395.1 Clostridia bacterium
ACGGTTACTTTTATTTTCTTTTCTATCGTTCCATCTACAGTTCTTACTATTACTTCAGCTGTTCCCTCTTTCAATCCCCTAAACCTGTTTCCAAATACTCTTAGAACTTCAGGATTACTTGATATCCAGTCAAATTGTGCATTTCCAGCCTCTATTGGGGAATATGTATAATTAACATCAACAGCTTCATCTATTGCAATTGTATATTCATCTTTTTCTGTAGTAATCTCTTCTACCTTTATTTTGCTATAATCTTTTACTGTTACTTTTATCTTTTTTTCTATACTTTCATCTTTTGTTCTAACAAGAATATAGGCAGTTCCTTCTTTCAACCCCCTAAATCTGTTTCCGAATACTCTAATCACCTCCGGATCTGTTGATTCCCATTCAAATTCAGCATTTGACGCATTATTAGGCGAATAAGAATATCCTATATCTATTGCTTCATCTAAGTTAACGACGTATTCTGTTTTATCAAAATCAATATCTTCTACATATGCTAAATCAGGATTCCTTACAATAACATAAAAACTAGATTCAACTGTTTCATCTTCCGTTTTTGCAGTAACTCTAGCTGTTCCTTCTTTTAGTCCTCTAACTCTATTTCCCCATACACGAATCACATCTGAATTATCTGTTGCCCATTCAAAATTTGCATTAGAAGCATTAGTAGGTACATATGAATATTCAATATCTACTGCTTCATCTACTTCTATAAAATATTTTTCTTCTCTTATATTTATATTATTTACATATACTTTGTTTGGGTCTCTTACAATCACTCTACATTTAGCTTCTACTGTTCCATCATCATTTGATGCTATAACTTGAGCCACTCCTTCTTTTAACGCTCTAACTCTATTTCCCCACACACGAATCACATCTGAATTATTTGTTGTCCAATCAAATTCTGTATTTACACTATCTATAGGTAAATAAGAATACTCAATATCCGTAGCTTCATCGATGTTTATTATATATTCTGATTGTTCCATTTTTATTTCTTGTACATAATTTTTATTCGGATCTCTTACAATTACTTGACATGTTGCTATTTTACCTCCATCCTGAGTTTTCGCAGTAATTGTTACTGTTCCTTCTTTTAGTCCTCTAAAATCACCATTCCATAATCGTACTACTTCTGGATCAGATACTTCCCAAATTACATTTTTGTTAGTTGCATTACTTGGATTAATTGTTGCTTTTACAGTATCTTTTTCACTAATGTTGATTACAAACTTTTCTTTATTAAGGGCAATGCTTTCCACTGATACATCTTGTGGCATCGGATTTGATTCAGGCATATTTTCGTAGACTGGTATTATAAATGTAATTTCACTTTGCAAACTATTTTCATATAACCTTTTAGTTGAATATGATTGTGATGTTGGATCTTGTATATTAGTCATGTATTGATGCCAAAACATATCTGATGAGCTAACCATTTGTGATTCACCATCATTTAATATTTTTGTTCCTACTACATCCCATTTAGTAAAATATGCTGTATTTTGGCCTTGTTCTATGTAATATTTTCCTATTAATTCTGCTCCTCCTACAATTGCCTTATATTGACTGTCCCATCCTTTTGCTCTTGCATACTCTAGACCATTTGCAATATCATCCCCATCATCATAAGCTCCATAATTGAAAAAATTGTAATATCCTTCATATCCTGGATAAGTACCTGACACAGATCCACTGCCAGATGATCCTACTTCTTGAATTATTTTACTCTTTATGGCAAATGCACTTATATTTGTTTTTTTAGCAGCTTCTATAATTATTTCTGAATATGACATAGTTACTGTATTATTGTTTAAATCTTTACAAGTTATTACTTGATCCAAAAATGTGCCTTTAACGGATTTTTGTATTGCACTTAATGTTTGTACTTTTTCATTATAAGATGTTTCTACAAATTGAAATATTTGTGTTTCGTTTAAAAAATTTCTCGGATCTAAATAATATTTTACAGCCGCATCTGATGCACAAGCCCATCCATCATCTACAAAATCGCAGTGTTTCCATGAAGTCGGTGTATTATTGGTTACTCTATTTCTATGTACACTTTCATCTCTTTCCTTCTCAATTAGTTCATCCCATTGAATTCCTGTATAATAAGCCTGGAATTTCCAATTAGGATATTGATTAGATAACTGTTGCAATCTTTCTTTATATGAACCCGGAAATTGATCAATTCCTGTTTTTACATGCTGATAATAGCTTTTAGCTGCTTGCACTTTATTAATAATCCCTAACGCTATAATAATAATAATAATAAATATTACTATATTTCTCATTAATTTTATATTCTTATCTTTCATATATTTTTCTCCTCTTTTGTCGAAATTATACTTTTTTCGCATTTTCAGTATATCATTTTCGCAACTGCAAGTCAATAAAAACAAGGCAAAATCATATTCCATTTTATGACAAATTACCCCTGTTAATTTAAAAATTAACAGGGGTAATTTTCCTATTTTATTTTTTCTTCTTTATTATAATAACAATTCCAATAATTACAATAATTCCTACCACTCCGATTCCAATCCACATTCTCTTATTCTTTACTTCTTGCTCTGCCTCTTGTTTTTGCTCTATTGATTCTTCATATTGTTCTAATCCACTAGGATCTTCAATACTTTCTCCTGCTTTTTTTGCATTAATTTTATATTCTTTTGTAGTAATTCCATCTTCTGCTGTTACCTTTATGGTTACAATATGAATTGTGCTATTAAAATTATCATTATCTAAAATTTCAATTTTTGCTTTTTCACTTTCAGGAGTTGCAATAATATTTAGTTTTTCTATATAATTATCATATTCCACTAAATAATTAGTATCTTTTTCATTAAATTTAGGATTTAACAACAATCCTTCAATTTCTATATTTTTCAAATTCGCATTTGCTTTATTTATATCTCCTTTTGTAATATGAAGAAAATAAGAATTGGTTGTTTTTTCGTCTTCTGCTGTTACTTTAATTTCAAAATTATTAATACCCAAGTTTAAATTTGTATCACCCTTAATTTCATAGCTAGCATTTGGATCATCTGTTATAGCTTCTATTTCTATATTCTCTTTGCTGCTATCTACTGCTATTACATAATCCGTAATAAATTGGTCAAATCCTGATTTAATTGCTTCTCCATCAATTGTTATCTCTCTTAAAAGTGGGTTATTATTTTTAGCTACCGCTTCTACACTTAAAGTGCACATTATTATTAATACCGATAATAGCATTCCTATTATAATTTTTCTATTTTTCATTTTTCTTTCCTCCTCTTTATACTTATACTTTCTGATTAATATTTTTTATTTTCATTTTTAAATTTACTACTTTTTAATATCCCTGGAACCAAAAATAAGAAACACAGTAGTTCATTTTGCCATTTTTTTGAATCGACTACTTTTTATTATACCTGGTAATAAAAACAGATAATATAATACCTTATTTTCTAGTCCTTTTATAAACTTACCGCAATATTGTTTTGTCAAATGGCTAAACAATATATAATGTTTAATAGCATAAAGTCTTTTCTTGAAACTAGCCCCCTTCATATCTTTTTGCAAAATTTCCTTAAAATACTCATAATAACCAAATGGATTTTTAATAAATTCTTCTTTAATATTTTTTGTATAACCACTTTCCTGATATTCACAAATCATAATAGGCTCGTTGATACAAATCATCTTATATTTTTCATCCATCTTGTGATACATTCTTGCTTCTGTTACAAATTTTTCATTGTTTTCTAACTCATGCTTGTAGTTTTTTCTTACATCTGAAATAAATACTAAGGCTTTTTCTCCTGTTTCTCCTTCTTTAAAGTATAAATCAAACATTGTAGTTTTTTTCTTTTTAAACATATTTCCCATATTATTACCATTTTGATCAAATTTTAGGAAGCATAAACCGTAAATACAATTTTCATTTTTATATTTTTCGTATTCTTCTTTTATAATTTTAAAAGCATCTTTTGTAAAATAATCATCAGAATCGCAATCAATCATTAAATCTCCTGTCACATGTTGCACTAGATTATTAATTGCTATCATTTTTCCCTGATTTTTTTGGTAGTAATACTTTACTTCTATTTTATTTTCTTTTATAAATTGTTCTACTATTGTTTTTGTATTATCCGTTGAACCATCATCCATAATAAGCCATTCGATATCTACTTCATATTTAGAATTTTCTAATAGACTAGAATATAATTTAACTAGCAATTTTTCTCTGTTATAAGTTGGCGTTAAAATTGATATTTTCATAATGTTTCTCCTTAACTTTCTATTAATTCTATCACTTTTTTTAGTAATTTACTATTATCATATTTTTCTGTTCTGTTTCTATTTAAATTAAAATTTATATCTCTATCCATTATTATTTTTTTTAGTCCTTCATAAATTCCTTGTTCACTATTTTCTAAAATGATTGCTTTTGAGTAATCATTTATTGCTTCTCTTGCTGCTGTATCAGTAATAACAATTGACTTGTCCAATATTTTAGCTTCTTCCAAAACCATTCCGTACCCTTCAAATCGTGACAACAAACAAAAATAATCCGCATTCTTTATATATGGATATGGATTTTCTTTTTTACCTAATAACTTAAATGTTTCTTCATTTTTGTGTTTTTTTATTAATATTTCTAATTCTTCTTTTTCTGGGCCATCACCTATTATATAAAAATTATGTTTCAATCCATTTTCTATTAACCTACTATGTATTTCTATTAATCTGTCTATTCCTTTTTGTTCTACTAATCTTGCAACTGTAACAAAATTTATCCTATCTTTATTAAATACTATATTGTTTTTTTCCTCTGCCTTTTTTATAACATTTTCTTTATCAATATAGTTATATATCACTTCTTTTTTTATTGGTTCTAAATATTTATCTCTTATATCCTTATATTCTTTATTAAATTTTTTTAAATTATCTTTACTAACAAATACTAAGGTGTCATATTTAGAATATATTCTTTTATCTAGCATCTTTTTTAACTTAGATTTCAAACCATTTCCAAATACCTTTGTAATATCATTGTGTATCCATGCTATTTTTTTTGTATTTTTATTTTTTATACTAAATAATCTAGTTATTGGTCCTTCTAGAAAAGCTATTTCTATATCATAATTATTATATATATTTTTTTTGTATATATTTTTTTTGTATATATTTTTTTTATTAAACAAAATCTTTAAAGGGATTATCTTTCTTTTTATAGTCGTTAAATCATTATATTGCATATCATATAATGATTTAACTTTTATTTTTTTAGATAGCTGTTTTTCGAATTCTCCTTTTGCATATATGGTAAAAATAGTAACATCATATTTATCACATAATGCATTTGCTAAATCCACCAATACCCTTTCTGCTCCGCCTAAAGTCAAACTTGTTATTCCAAATAAAATTTTTTTCATTCTTCTCCTCTTTATATAATATTCTCTTTTCAAATTCTACTAAATATATTGCAATAAATCTTATAGGTAAATTTGTTTAAAGTTCTCATATAGAAATTCTTTTTGTTTTTCTTTTTTAAAAGCTTGTTTTTCTTCCAATTCGGAAATTTTGTGTTTAAGTTTGTCCATGTCATTTCAAGCAATTTATTTCTAGTTTCTTTGTCATTAACTTTAACGATTCTAAGTAATGAACTGCATAGCAAATATCTAGTATAAATATATTCTAATTGTTCCTTGTATTCATCATAAATATTTTTCTCTTTATAATAATTAATCACATGATCTAGCACATCAAAAATTTCTTTTGTTCTTTCATTTTGTAAATTAGAAATTGATCCTTCTCTTTGAATATAATGAATGCATGATTTTTTTAAGAACGAGACTTTTTCCAAATATGGAACTAATTTGTAAGTAAATTCCACATCTTCATATTGATACCCTACTGGAAATCTTACTTTTGTCTGTTCTACTATTTCTCTTTTAATTAATTTATTCCATGCAACTACTCTTACTTTTTCTAGCATTTCCTTCTTATTATAATAAATTTCACCTGTATCAATTTTCGTCTTATTAGGATATTCCCAATAAAAGTCACATTCTACCATATCACTATTTTCTTTTTTAGCTAATTCATACATATCTTTATACATATTATTTTCTACATAGTCATCTGAGTCTAAAAAAGCAATATATTCTCCTTTAGCATAGGGAATACCATAATTTCTTGCATCTGACAATCCACCATTCTCTTTTTCTAAACATACTATTTTTTGTGGATATTTTTCGTAGAATTCTTTTACTATTTTCATAGAATTATCTTTTGTTCCATCATTTACAATAATAATTTCTATTTCTTCTAAAGTTTGATTTACTAAGGATTTTAGGCATTTTTCTATATATTTTTCTACATTGTAAACAGGAACTATAACACTTACCTTAGGCATATTTTTACCTCATCTTTAAATATAATTTAACATTTATTCTTAGTAACATTTTCTTTAGCAATTGTTTTAAATTTCTTACTTTAATGTTATTATACATTTTTCTCTTTTTGATTTCTTTTATATACTTATCCTTATCTTCTTCTTTCAAATCTTTTAATTTTAAAATAATAGCATTGGTATAATATATTTTTACATTTTCTCTCGTTTTTTTGTTTAAATTTATATTTTGAATGGTTTCTAACATATTATCATAATGTCCTAATACTTCATCCATTCTCTTTTTTGTTTTTGTATAGTCTTCATTTCTTGTAATACTGTTAGATGATTGTACATATTGGTACAGATAATATGGTGTTGAAGCCACACTTTTTGCTACTAATATAATTATGGGTATTAATCCAAAATCTTCATGATATGTTTGCTGGAATTTAAAATTATGTTTAGTAAATAATTCTTTTTTTATTAAATATACACATGATGAATCAATCAAAACATCTTCACAAAACATTATATTAAAAGCTTCTTCTCCTGTCATGTTTTCAAATGTTGGTCCTGGTACTTTTTCAATTATTTTTCCATTTTCATCTACTCTTTGTAACTTAAATTTTATTAAGTCCACATGATTATCTATGTATGGTTTTAATTTTTCTATAGTTTGTTCATCAATGTAATCATCTGAATCAACAAACATTATATATTCTAAAGAAGCTTTTTCGATTCCGAAATTTCTGGTTTTTGCAATTCCTTCATTTTCTTTTGCATAATACTTTATTATCTCTTGATTTTCCTGATTTTCCATATATTTCTTTATTACTTCTTCTGAATTATCTGTTGAACCATCATTTACTATAATAATTTCTAATTCATTTTTTACTGTTTGATTTATTAACGAATCTAAACACTTTTCCACATATTTTCCAGTATTATATACTGGTACAATTACACTTATTTTTGCCATTTGTTATCCTTTCAAAATATTTGTTCTAACTTTTCTACAATCTCTTTATTATATTGATTAACATCAAATTCTTCTTTTATTTGAAATCCATTTTCAATAAATAATTTCATTTTTTCATAAATATCTTCTATTTTTTTATCAGCAACATATCCATATTTTCCTTCTACTTGTTCATAATCCGACACTTTTGTAGCAATAATAGGTTTATTTAAAATAAAACTTTCTAAAAATACCACTGGATACCCTTCATAATCTGATGTTAGTATCACACAATCGGATATTTTAAAATAAGGATATGGATTTTGCTTTCTTCCTAAAAATTTTATATTTTCTTGTAATCCATTTTTATCTACTTCTTCTTTATAAAACTCACTATCTGGACCATCTCCAATCCATAGCACTTTGAATCGATATCCGTCTGCTTTTAATCTTCTGGTTGCTTCTATAATTCTACTAAGCTTTTTTTGTTTTTCATCATGTCTTCCTACATTAATAAAGGTAATTACTCCCTCTTCTTTTTTTTCATCTATTTTTTCCTCTGATAATTTCTTTATTCCTTCTCCATCAATTAAATTATTGCACACTAAGGTTCTTTCTTTCATTTCTGGAAAAATTTTTATAAAACTATCTCTTCCTTCTTTTGATACAAATATTACATGTTTGAATTTATGATAATTTCTTTTTACAAAAAATTTTCTCATTTCTGTTTCATTCTTCTCGAACAAAGTTAAATAATCAGCATGCCCCCATAAACATGAATTATTTGAAGCCACTCTACTAACAAAGGATGAAGAAATAGAATAAGTGGCAAAACTTGCTGAAAAGTCAAATTTGTTTTTGTATTTAACTATAAATTTTAATCGTTGTAAAAAATTTTTTATTTTTCTTTTTAATATATTTTTGCTTTCGTCTGGTCTATATTCAATTACTTTTATGTTTTTATTTAATTCTTTCAAGAATAATCCTTGCTTTTTCTCTAATACAATTGTTATCTCATATCCGTTTTCTTCTAAGTAATTCGTTAAAGTAACTAATGCCTTTTCAATTCCTCCAATGTCTAATGAATAAGCAGCAAATAATAACCTTTTCATTTTTCCTCCTAGACATTTTTTTCTTTATTTTATCAACATTTGCTTTATTAGTCAATTGTTTTAAATCTTAAACGTAAAAAATTGCCAAATACTAAATTCTTTGTATTGGCAATTTTTATCTCATTTTATTAATTTTGTGTTTCTACTGGGTAAACACTAACTTGTTTTTTGTCTCTACCTTTTCTTTCAAATTTAACTGTTCCATCTACTAATGCATATAGTGTATCATCACTACCTTTTCCAACATTAGTTCCAGGATGTACTTTTGTTCCTCTTTGTCTTACTAAGATATTTCCTGCTAAAACAAATTGTCCATCAGCTCTTTTAACACCAAGTCTTTTAGACTCACTCTCTCTACCGTTGTGACTGCTACCTTGACCTTTCTTATGAGCCATGATTCTCAACTCCTTTCGGTTTTGTTTTATTTATGTTCTCTTTATTAAAATCTATGTTTTAATTTCAACTTAAGCTTCTACTTTTTTTGTAGTCTTTTTAGCTGCTGCTGTTTTTGTTTCAGCAGTTTCTGCTTTTTTCTCTGTTGTTGCGGCTTTTTTTGTTGCTGTTTTGATTCCTGTAATTTCTACTTTTGTGTATGGTTGTCTATGTCCTTGTTTTCTTCTATAATTCTTTTTAGCTTTCATTTTGAAAACAATGATTTTTTTACCTTTACCATGAGAAACTACTTTTCCTTCAACTTTTACACCTTTAACATAAGGATTTCCTACTTGTACTTTTCCTTCTTCAGATACTAGGATTACTTTATCGAAAGTAACTTTTTTCCCTTCTTCTGCATCTAATTTTTCAAAAAATACAACATCTCCTTCTGCTACTTTGTATTGTTTTCCACAGCTTTCGATTATTGCGTACATTTAAAATGCACCTCCCTTATTTGTATACTCGCTAATCCTTAAATACAGGTAATTAAACTTAATTAATCTTTTAGAACCTTGACTAAGCGGATTACAGTTTTCAATTCTATCATAAATCTACATATTTGTCAATTGTTTTTTCAAATTTTCTAATGCACTTTTTCTATGGCTTATCTCATTTTTTTCTTCTTTCGTTAATTCTGCATAGGTTTTTCCATTTTCTAACTCAAATATTGGATCAAACCCAAATCCATTATCTCCTCTTGGACTTCCTGCTATTTTACCTTCTACTTCTCCTGTTCCTACTAATACTTGTCCATTTTCATAATAGGTAACAACACATTTTACTCTTGCTTTTCTTTCATCTCCGTTTAAATTCTTCATTTTTTCTAATATTGCATTATTTCTTTGTTCTGGAGTTGAGTCTTCTCCTAGAAATCTTGCTGTATGTACCCCTGGCCATCCATTAAATGCATCAATGCATAGCCCACTATCATCGGCTATACACGGCATCTTTGTTACCTCTGCTATTTCTTTTGCTTTCTTTAATGAATTTCCTTCAAAAGTATCTTGGTCTTCCTCAACTTCTATATTGCAATTTACGTCTTTTAAAGTTAATAATTCATATTCATTCAGAATTTGTTTTATTTCTTTTAATTTTCCTTGATTATTGGTTGCTATTACTATTTTTTTCATTTTATTTTATCTCCTTTTCTTTCACTATAAAACACTTCATCCATATTTATGTTAGATAAATTATACTCTTCTATATTTTATTTTTTGACGTACCTTTAAACCTTTATTTGATCATTATAATCAAGAACTTGTGAACTAAATTCTATTGCACTTGCCCCTTCCTTTGCTATATAAACATGAGCTACCCCAGGTTTAACATTAACTATATCACCTGGTTCAAGCATTAATTCTAAACATTCATTACGATTATCTATAAACCAATATTTAGCTTTTAAAAAGCCTTTAATTACTAGCATATTTTCTTCTTTTTCTTTATGATAATGATTTCCTCTCTCTTTATCAGGTGCAAATTCTAAATAAGTTAAAAATCTCATTGGTTCTCCATTATGAAATAAATAATTAATACAGTTTCTTTTTTCGTATTGAAAAATTCTCCCTTCCTGCATAGCAGATTGGATATCCTCTTCTTTTTTTAATTTAGTAACAGTTACTAATTCATTAATTCCCATGTTAATCTCCTTTTCTATAAATCTGTTAGATTATGTTTGATGAATCTAATTATAGCATAGATTTTCTAACTTTTCATTAATCTATCAAAAAATATTATTTATAAGCAACGATTTTTACTATTTCTAATAACAATCCAGGGTAGAACCTAATGTCAACAACTTAATCATAACCACCCGTAAAACGGGTGGTTTGCTCTAAGCCTAGAAGGCTTTTGTTCTGATACTTCAGGGTTTAAGCCCTACTGAATGGTCTGTCAACCGCATTTCTTCCTCAGGCTACCACTTAAGTGGTCCTAAGCCTTCTTTCATTTTTCTTTCTTTTTCCTTTTCTTCTTTTTCAAATGGATCTATATATTCTCTGATACTTATTTGGTCTGTTGCTATATCTTCTTGTAACTGCTTTCTTATATATTCTTCTATTGCTTTTTTATGTAAAATAAAGTATAATATACATATAGGTTATTTTACTTGACCTTTAGAAAATCATTAGTATTTCTGAAGGTCACACGCCTTCGGAAATGGATTCATTAGGAGGTACGTATATGAAAGCATTCGCAGCTTATTCTAAGGGAGAAATTCATTTACGGCAATTATTGAGAAAATTGAATGATTACGGAGAAATAAATTGTGATTTTCCAACATTCTCAAAATTGTATGAAGAATGGCATAAAAAAGCTTTCCCTGGTTGCACAGTTAACACTATGTCAGCTATATTTAGAGATGATTGGTTTTTAGATTTTGTCAATTTCTTAGCCAATAAAGATATTTAAATGTAACTGATTAAAGTGGACAAAAAGGAAGTAGTTGAGATTAAAAAGATTTCAACTATTTTCTTTTATTTTTTAATGGAATTGAAAATTAATTTTAATGGAGTAAGCCAAAATATTCTATGATAATTTATGATATTTTAAGATAAGCAAAAAAATAAATACTACCTTTGAAAGATAGTATTTACAACACTTTGAAATAAATTAAGATATTGTATGATAATTTACAATATCTTAAAAAAATTATAAAATTTGGTGCAGATGGCCGGAATCGAACCGGCACGGTTTATTCAACCGCAGGATTTTAAGAATTTTACGCCAT
>JBJFFC010000019.1:0-44668 GCA_051891395.1 Clostridia bacterium
GTGTTCAAAGCATATATTTTTCAAAAAAGTGTGACATATGATTGACTAACCTACAGTAACAAAAGGTCAATTTATTAGCAATTATATTGAAATTTACATAAAAGTGTGTTATTATATTAGTGTTAATTTAGTTAGCTTGCCTAGGCAGCTTATATATAAATGGTATTAGTGTAGAGGTCAGCTGTACTAATACATGTCATCTATTAATAATTTAAGGAGGCCATTTTTATGCCAGAAATACCTAATATTGCAGAGCGGATAATTGAATTTGAAGAAAATGATTTTATCATTAACCCTAAGATTACGGGGATTGCAGAAAGTTTGAGTACAGAAGCGTATTGGCAGATATTTGCTGATAATGCATTGACATTTACAGATGGAAATGGTATTTTTCAGTTTGCTGAAGAATATCCTATTGTTAGATATCAATGTAAAGATGAAGTCGATTTGATGCCAGACAGATGTTTAAACGCTTTTGTCAAAAGCATTACAGTATCATCTACAATGTATGGAAAGAAATTTTCTATATCTGCTGGTAAAGTTAAAGAGGAAAAATTTGACTCAAAAACAGTAGTATATTACGAAGATAACATCGGAAGACGTTATGCGGTTCTTCAGTATGACATTATCAAATTTTTACTAAGAAAGCCGAAACTTGTTGTATCGAGCGAAGGTTTATTGATTTTTTTCACCAAAGATGCTATTCTTGTAACAAATGATTGTGAGCATTATGCATGGATTAATGAAATTAATACAGATCATTTTGTAATTGAAGATGTTGAACTTTTTGAAAAATATTCTTGTGTATGCTTGGTTGATACTGAAGAAGCGAATGAATCAAGTAAGCATCATTACAAACTGCAAATTGATATTGACATACGCAAAGGACAGAGTGGTATGATAAAGCCACGTGTTGAGAAACTTTAATTAAAACGCTGACTAAAAATGGAACGTACTACACAAGTACGTTCCATTTTTTGAGTAATTTAAATAGTTATTTTTAATTATTAAATACGACACATATCTTCCATACAATATAAACCGTTTGGTTGTTTTACAAGCCATTTAGCAGCTTTTAAAGCACCTTCTGCAAATACATTTCTAGAATAAGAAGTATGTTTTAATTCAAAAGTTTCAAATTCTCCAAAAAATTGCACAACATGTTCTCCAACAATATTTCCACCACGAATAGAATTCATACCAATTTCGTTTTTATCTCTTTTTTCACGTTTATTGTGTCTATTATATTCACAATGAAGGCTATTATCAAGAGAATGATTGATAGAATCAGCAAGCATTTGAGCCGTTCCACTTGGACTGTCTATTTTTCGATTGTGATGTGTTTCGGTTATTTCAATATCAGTATCTTTTAATAAAGGGGCAAGCCATTGCACTAATTTTTTCATAATCATAATATCATAAGACATATTAGCTGATTTAAAAATAGGGATTTGTTTACTATATTCCTCAATTAATTTTTCTTCCTCTGGTGTAAAACCAGTAGTAGCAATAACAATTGGCACATGATTTTGAGTAGCATATTTTAAGATATTAAAAGTAGCAACTGGAACAGAAAAATCGATAATAACATCTGGCTTTTCTGTGATATTTTCAATTTTATCAAATACAGGAAAAGCAAATTCTCCTGTTACATTTTTATCAAATCCACATTTTAAAACTAAATTTTCGTTTTGTTCTACCAAGTCACAAACGATTTGTCCCATTTTTCCACTACATCCATTTACCATTACTTCTAACATAATTTTTAAAATCCTTTCTACGATTAATTGTTAAGTTCGAACTTTATAAAAGATTGAATTGTGATAATTCATTTTTTAATATTTTTTCTTTTTCTTCACTCATTTGGGTTAAAGGCAATCTAGGAATTCCATAGCTGTATCCTAAAATATTTAAAGCTGCTTTTACAGGAATTGGATTTACTTCACTAAATAAAGCTTTTACTAGAGGAATCGCATCTAATTGCATCTGAGCTGCAATATTTACATTACCATCTAAAAAATTTTGAACCATATTATGCGTATATTCTGGTATTACGTTTGATAAAACAGAAATAACACCAATTCCGCCAAGAGAAAGAACGGGTAAAACTTGGTCATCATTTCCAGAATAAATGCGTAAGTTTTCACCACATAAATGAGCTATTTCCGCAACTTGTGATAAATTTCCACTAGCTTCTTTGATAGCAACGATGTTTTCTATTTTAGAAAGCTCTAAACAGGTTTGGGGTTCAATATTAACACCAGTTCTACTAGGTACACTATAAAGAATAATAGGTAAAGACACATTTTTAGCAATTTCTTTGTAATGTTCGATTAAACCATTTTGTGTACATTTATTGTAATAGGGGGTAACAATTAAAAGCCCATCTACGCCTAATTTTTCTATTTTTTGAGAATATTCAATTACCTGTTTGGTATTGTTTCCTCCCGTACCTGCGATAATTGGAATTCTTCCATGAGAAGTTTTTACAGCACATTCAATTGTTAGCATTTTTTCTTCTGTTGTCATGGTAGAAGCTTCTCCAGTTGTTCCGCAAACAATAATAGCGTCTACTTTATTTTGAATTTGATCTTCCACTAATTTTTCAAATTCTTTTAGATTCACACCGTTCTCATCAAAAGGTGTACTGATGGCTGTACCGCAGCCTTTAAATAAAATTTTTTTCATAATTGAAATCACACTCCTAAAAAGCGTATTGTCATATAAATGTACTTACATCTATATCATATAGAAATTATATTATAAAAAATGAAAAAAAGAAATAGATATTAAAAAAGTTTGCAATTTTTTCAACTAGCTTTTTTATAAGAGTAGCAAGTGTTTGAAAGGCATAAGTTTAAAAAGCGAAAAAAAGTTTGAAAAAACTATTGACAAAAGATAAAATTGAATGTAAAATAAAAGCAACAAAAGCGAACAACAATTCGAAGAACGAAGATTTGATTATAAAGCTGAATAAGGAGTGATAAAAATGAACTTAGTAAAAAGAAGAACAAATGTTAAAAACACTGTAAACAACATTATTGAGAGACATCCGGTTCCTGTACTAGGTGTTGATTATAAAGTAAAAATAATCTATAAAAATATTAAAATTACCGAACTAGATGTTGAGAATAAAACGATAAAAATATCACTACCAAATCGCTATAAAAAAATGGATAATAAAGAAATATTAGATTTAGCAATTGATAAAATGTATGAACAAATAGCTAAAGTAGAAATAGAAAGAGCCATGGAAAAAACAAGAATTATGGTAGGATTTGCACCAGAAGAATATGAAATTGCAAAAATGAAAACTTTAGGAAAATGTGAAAATAAAAAAATAACGATTAATCCTGAAATTGTAAAATATAATAGAAAAGTAATTGACTATGTTGTTTTACATCAATATTGTCATTTGAAGCATAAAAATCATACCAAAGCATTTTTCAAAATGTTAGAAGAATATTTACCAGATTATAAAAAATGCGAAGAAATTTTATTAAATATATAAGAGGGAGTCTATTTTAGGAACCCTCTTTATTTGTCAATCAAGATATGGTAATTGCTTAAAAAGTTAATGCACAAAAGCTATAAAAAGTGTGGACATTTTTATAAGAATATGATAATATAAGTATGCTAAATATTGGGGTATCGCCAAGCTGCTGTGGCTGTTCGAAGCGACAGCTGAGTTACAGCCTCAGTATGTGGTAACATTTTATCAAATTTTATATTGGGGTATCGCCAAGCGGTAAGGCATCGGACTCTGACTCCGACATTTCGTAGGTTCGAATCCTACTACCCCAGCCAGTGAATTTATAGAAGAAGTTCTGGTGCATGCTACACCGTGGGAATTAAGGCTTAACAAAGGACCGAAACCTAGTAAAATATAGGAATGCAAATGTAAGAAAATGAAATATACATTTGCATTTTTTAGATAAAAAAGACCAACACATCCTAAGATAGAAAGTGTTGGTAGAAAAATTAGTCCTAAGTTTTATACCGATGTTTGTGTTCACACATTTTTCGAACACAAAATTCGTGTGTCAAAGCATCAACAATCTGTTGATGTTTGTCAATAAACTCTTTTAATTTTTCTGTTGTCATTGAAGAAGTGTCCATTTCGACACCACCTTCTAAAAATTTTGCCATAGGGAAGATCCCCTCCTTAAAAGTTGATATATTTATTATAACATTTTTAGCAACTTAAAGCAAATGAAATAAAAAGTATAAATCATAAAAACAAACTTTACAAAAGATTTTCATTTAGATATAATATTAAAAAATGAAAGTTTTATATTATTATTTCATAATAGTATTTTGGAGGAAGACGAATGAAAAATCTAAAAAAGAATACTAAGGGAATAACACTTGTGACCCTAGTAATAACAATTGTTGTATTATTAATATTAGCCTCAATTGCCACTTACAGTGGAATTGAAGTAATCAAATCTTCAAGATTAACAACATTTACTACAGAAATGAAAATTATGCAAACACAGGTAAATGAATTATATCAAAAATATAAAGATGGGGATAGTACTGTATTAGATTTGGGAAAAGATTTAAACATTGTTTCAGAACAGGCAAATAAAGTGCTTAACGCATCTGGAACTGCAGAAACAGAACAAAATGAATATCGATATTTTGATCAAGATACAATAAAAAATTTAAAAATTGAAGGAGTAGAAGGAGAATTTTTTATAAATATAAAAACTAGACGTGTAGTAAGTTATGAAGGCTTTAAATATGATGATAGAATTTATTATACCTTAGAACAACTACCAAATGGCTTATATAATGTAGAATATACAGATACAAATGAAGGAATAGATTCACCTACATTTGATACAAGTGTAGAAAAGATTAGTGAAGGCAAATGGAGAGTAACGGTATCTAATATTCAATATAATGGATATATTAATAAATGGCAGATTAAATATAAATTAAACGGACAAGACTACTGGGATACAAGTGAAGATTTGAGTCTTGTTATAAATCAAGAAGGAGAGTATCGTATAAAAATAGTAAATGGAAATGTTGAATCAGATGAAAAAATAATAGTATTTAAATATAGTGATAATACTTCAACGATTTTGCCAAACGAATATCAGCAAGTTGAATATATAGAAAGTAATGGAACGCAATATATTGATACTGGAATTATACCGGATGAAAATTACGGATTTTATGTAGATATATATTTTGATGTAAATATTGACACAAATTCGCCAAGCATAAAAATACTTGGTTCATCATTAAGAAATAATGGTGCATGGGGAGGTGTTACTTTGAGTAGTTATGGATCTACATCTGGAGGACAAATGACATGGTTTAGCAAATCGGGACAATTGATAAATCCATATTTAGCTTCAAAAACAAGAATGCAATGCTATTTTGTCAATGACATATATTCAACCTCTCTTGATAATTCGACTACATCAATTCCAAAATCTGTATATGATAATATATGTGGGAGTATATACCTTTTTGCTATACATAGTGAGGAGGGTGTGTATTTCAATACAACATCTTGTTTAAAAGTATACGAGTATAAAGCGTACAATAATTCAGATGTAGTGCAAGATTTTATTCCATGCTACCGAAAATCTGATAATGAAATTGGTATGTATGATATAGTAAATAATAAATTTTATACAAATCAAGGAACAGGCACATTTGAAAAAGGTAATGACGTATTTCAGTAAATGATTAAGATATTTCTTTACATTTAGCTACTTTTGAGGTATAATAGGTAAAGTTTAAAAGAAACAAGAATAAAAGAGGAGAGATTTGAATGCAAGAAAACAATAACCAAAACAATCAAATAGAAGAATTAGACATTAATCACTTAATGCAAATTAGAAGAGATAAATTAGCAGAATTACAAGCTGAGGGAAAAGACCCATACCAAATAACAAAATTCAACAGAACTAATACAGCAGGAGAAATCAAAGCAAACTATGAGCAATTTGAACAAAAAGATGTAACCGTTGCAGGAAGAATTATAGCAAAAAGAATTATGGGAAAAGCATCATTTTGTACCATACAAGATAGTGACGAGAAAATTCAAAGCTATGTTAGTATCAATGATTTAGGGGAAGAAAGCTATAAAGCATTTAAAACATTCGACATAGGAGATTTTATAGGAATTACTGGATTTGTCTTTAAAACAAAAACAGAGGAAATTTCTGTTCATGCCAAAGAAGTAACTTTACTTTCTAAATCTTTAAGACCACTACCAGAAAAATTCCATGGATTAAAAGATCCAGATTTAAGATATAGACAAAGATATACCGATTTAATTGTAAATCCAGAAGTAAAAGAAAATTTTATATTAAGAAGCAAAATTATTAGTAAGATCAGACAAATTCTAGAAGAAAAACACTATTTAGAAGTAGAAACACCAGTATTAAATACAATATCAGGAGGTGCAACAGCAAAACCATTTGTTACACATCATAATGCACTATCAATTGATATGTATTTAAGAATAGCATTAGAGTTAAACTTAAAAAGATTAATTGTAGGTGGATTCGATAAAGTATATGAAATAGGAAGAGTATTTAGAAATGAAGGAATGGACATTAGGCATAATCCTGAGTTTACAATGCTTGAATTATATGCAGCTTACCAAGACTTTCATGATATGATGGATATAACAGAAGAGATATTTTCTAGAACAGCAAAAGAAGTATTAGGAAAAACAAAAATAAACTATCAAGGACAAGAAATTGATTTAGCTCCAGGCTGGAAAAGAATGACCATGGTAGAATCTATAAAAGAAGCATGTGGAATAGACTTCGATAAAATCAATTCTGATGAAGAAGCAGTTGCTTTAGCCAAGGAAAAAGGAATTGAAATACCAGACAAAACAAAGGAAACAAGAGGGGACGTTATTAGTTTATTCTTTGATGAATATGTAGAGAAAACGCTAATTCAACCAACCTTTATTTATGAATATCCAGTAGAGATATCACCACTTGCTAAAAAATGCCCAAACAATAAAAAAATGACAGAAAGATTTGAAGTATTTATAGGTGGAAGAGAATATGGAAATGCATTCTCAGAATTAAATGACCCAATAGATCAATATGAAAGATTCAAAAAACAAGTAGAAGCCAAAGAAGCGGGCGATGAAGAAGCAGGAATGATGGACGAAGATTATATTCAAGCACTAGAAATTGGAATGCCTCCAACAGGAGGACTAGGAATTGGAATTGACAGACTAATAATGCTTTTAACAGATTCAGCATCAATTAGAGATGTATTGTTGTTCCCTACAATGAAACCATTAAATTAGGACATGAGGGACAGTGCTTAAATGTCCCATATAAAAGTAGAAAAATGTCGAAGAGGTTGAAACAACAAAAAGAAACAAAAAATGACAAAGAATATGAAACATTTAAGCACTGTCCCCTAAATGTCTCAAAAAGGAGAGAATTATGTTTAATTTTTCATTTGATAAAAGAGTTATATATGTAGTAATAGCAATTATGGTATTATCAACTATAATGACATATATTAGTAATCCAGGAGCTTTATTTAGCTTATTGGTAAGCATTCCGGGAGTATTAATTGCAATTACATTTCATGAATTTGCACATGGATTTGCAGCATATAAATTAGGAGATAATACGGCAAAGGATGAGGGAAGATTGAGTTTAAATCCATTTGATCATTTGGACCCAATTGGTTCTCTTATGCTATTATTTGCTGGATTTGGCTGGGGAAAACCGGTTCATGTAAATCCAAGAAATTATACCAGAAAAATATCAATGGAAAAAGGTGAAGCAATTGTATCAGCTGCAGGTCCAATTATGAATCTACTTCTTGCTATTATATTTACTTTAATTTATTATGCAATTTATAAAATTGCAGGAGTTGGATTTTTATCTTCAACTATTGGTGGAATTATTATGTTGTTGATATCTGCTACAATATCTGTCAATATTGGATTAGGAGTATTTAATTTAATTCCCTTACCACCATTAGATGGTTCAAAAATTATTATGCCATTTTTACCATATAAAGCAAAAGAGTGGTTTGTGAATAACGAGCAATTATTTTCTCTTATATTTGTAGTATTATGGATAACAGGAATAGCAGGAATTATTATATCACCAGCAATAAATTGGATAACAACAGGAATTTTGAGTTTAGGAAAATTAATTATAGGATAAGTGAAGAACAGGTTTTGGGTATCCGTTTATTTTGGGTGTTTAAAACCTGTTCTTAAATATATAGATAAAATTAGTATGATGATAGAAATAGGCTAAATTAGTAAAATGATTTTAAGATTATGGAATGAAGGGAGAAAGTGTTAGAGAAAAGGACTAACAAAAAAATGACAAATATGGAAAAAGATATATTAACAATGCGGAATTGAATCAAGCTGTGATGAAACATCAGTATCAATTGTAAAGAATGGAAGAGAAATTCTATCAAATATAATAGATACACAAATACCAATTCATGAAAAATATGGTGGTGTTGTACCGGAAATTGCTTCTAGAAATCATATAGAGGCAATATCAAGAGTAACAAAAAAAGCTATGCAAGAAGCAAATGTTTCGTTTGAAGATATTAATGCTATTACACCAACCTATGGACCAGGATTAGTAGGAGCTTTACTAGTAGGGCTTTCCTATGCAAAAGCTTTAAGTTTTGCAACCAATAAGCCGTTAGTAGGCGTAAATCATATACAAGGACATATTGCAGCAAATTATATTACCTATAAAGAGTTAGAACCTCCATTTATTTGTGTTATGATGTCAGGGGGAAATACGCAAATTGTGTATGTAAAGGATTACATGGAATTTGAAGTATTAGGTAAAACACGTGATGATGCAATTCGGAGAAGCTTTTGATAAAGTTGCAAGAGTGGTTGGTCTTGGATACCCAGGTGGACCAAAAGTAGATAAATTAGCAAAAGAGGGACAAGCAAATATAAATTTACCTAGAACTCATTTTGACGAAGATACATTAGATTTTAGCTTTAGTGGAATAAAAACAGCGGTAATCAATTTGCATCATAAAAATCCAGATATAAACAAAGCAGACTTATGTGCAAGCTTTGAAAAAAATGTAACAGAAACACTTATGGAAAACGTGAAAAAAGCAATTGAGAAAACAGGAATCAAAAAAGTAACTTTAGCAGGAGGAGTATCAGCAAATTCTTATATTAGAAAAACATTCTTGGAACTTGAAAATGAAGGAATAAAAGTTTATATGCCAGATTTAAAACTATGTACCGATAATGCTGCTATGATAGCATCGGCTGGTTATTATAATTTTATTTCAGGAAGAAGAAATGAATTAGATTTAAATGCGGTACCAAATTTAAAATTGTAATGTCCACTTGGGGACGTTTCCTTTTGGACAGCCACTGCATAAGTTATCTGTAACGAGCAAAGCTCTATAACAGCTAACTTAAAAATGACCAATTCGGGACACATCCTAGAATAAAGGGAAAGGTGAAATATATGTCAATATACACAATAGGAGATTTACATTTATCTTTTAAAGAAAATAAGCCAATGAGTATATTTGGAGACAACTGGGAAGATCATGAAGAAAAAATAAAGAAAGATTGGATAGAAAAAGTAAAAGAAGAAGACTTGGTAATATTACCAGGGGATTTTTCATGGGCCACCTATTTAAAAGATACAGATATGGATTTTGAATATTTAAATAGTTTGCCAGGTAGAAAACTCTTGCTTAAGGGAAATCATGATTATTGGTGGACAACAGTTACTAGTATGAGGAATTTTTTACAAGAAAACAAATTTGAGAATATAGATTTTATTTATAATAATTCATATGAATTTGAAAATTGTATCATTGTTGGAACTAGAGGATGGAGCCAAACAGAAGATTTAGAAGATAAGAAAATACTAAAAAGAGAGGCACTGAGATTAGAATTATCAATACAAAGTGGAATACGAGATTTTGGAGGAAATAAGGAATTTATAGCATTTATGCATTATCCACCAATCAGTAAATCTAATTTAGTAAAAAATGAAACAAATGAATTTATAAAGATGATGCAAAAATATAATATAAAAAGATGCTTTTATGGACATTTGCACAGTACATCAATAAAAGAAGCGGTAGAAGGAAAATATTTTGGAATTGATTTTAAATTAGTAAGTGCAGATGGATTGGATTTTAAATTGTACAAGATTAGATAAAACCATCTATCTAAAAGGAGAATAAATGATAGATTTAAACAAAGATGTAAAATATATAAAAGGAGTAGGACCAGCAAGAGTAGAACTATTAAATAAATTAGGAATATTTACATTAAAAGACTTAATTACATATTATCCTAGAACATATGAAGATAGGAATAAACCAAAGTACATTTGTGAGTGTGAAGAAGGAGAAGAGGTTTTAATAGAAGCAATTGTTTGTAGCGGGATGACAAATGTAAGATTAAAGGGAAAAACAATGCAAAGGTTGATAGTTAGAGATGAAACTGGATCAGCTACTATAACATGGTTTAATCAAACCTATTTAAAAAGTAAGTTTAAAGTTGGAGATAAATATAAGTTCTTTGGAAAAGTAAGTAAAAAAGCGGGAAAGGTAATGTTTAATTCTCCTGTATTTGATGTAGAAGAAAAGTCTCAAAATACAGGTAGAATCATACCAATTTATCCTTTAACCTATAATTTATCACAAAATAACTTAAGAAAAATTATAGAAGCAGCAATGGAAGAAGTGTATGGGAAGTTACAAGAAACTTTGCCCCAATATTTATTAAAGGAATATAACCTAGAAAATATAAATGATGCTACGAAACATATACATTTTCCAGATGAATTTAAAGATTTTAATATAGCAAGGAATCGCTTAGTTTTTGAAGAGCTATTATCAGTGCAATTAGCTTTATTAGAGTTAAAAAATAGTTATATGAACGAAGAGCAGGGAATTAAATTCAGCAAAGAAGTAAAAATGTCAGAAGTAATTCATACACTTCCATTTAAATTGACAAAAGCACAACTAAGAGTATTAGAAGAAATCGATAATAATATGGAATCAGAAAAATCTATGAATCGATTACTACAAGGAGATGTGGGTTCGGGAAAAACGGTTGTTGCCATGTGTGCTGCATATAAAGCTGTAAAGAGTGGATATCAAGCAGCGATTATGGCACCAACGGCGATTCTTGCCACACAACATTTAGAAAATTTCAAAGGTATATTAGAAAAATTAGATATAAAATGTGAATTATTGATATCCGGAATTACCAAAAAGAGAAAAGAAGATATATTGGAAAGATTAAGAAATGGAGACATTGATATATTAATCGGAACACATGCCATCATAGAGGAAAATGTCGTTTTCAAAAATTTAGGATTGGTTGTAACAGATGAGCAACATAGATTTGGGGTTAAACAACGAACGAAAATAGCAGAAAAAGGAAATAATCCAGATGTTTTGGTTATGACGGCAACGCCAATACCACGTACATTGGCATTGATTCTATATGGTGATTTAGATATATCGATTATAGATGAACTTCCACCCAATAGAAAAAAGGTAGAAACATTCGCAGTAGGCAAAAATATGACAGAGCGAGTAAATCATTTTATAAAAAAACAAATACAAGACGGAAGACAAGCCTATGTAGTATGTCCATTAGTAGAAGAAAATGAAGAAATGGACTTAAAGTCAGTAGAGAAATTATTTGAAACCTATAGGAAGGAAATCTTTCCAGAATATCGAGTAGAATATATACATGGAAAAATGCGACCAAAAGACAAAGATTCTATTATGGAAAGATTTAAAAACAAAGAAATAGACATTTTAATATCTACTACAGTAATAGAAGTAGGAGTAGATGTTCCGAATAGTAACATTATGGTAATTGAAAATGCTGAAAGATTTGGTTTGGCACAATTGCATCAGTTAAGAGGAAGAGTAGGAAGAGGAGAATATCAATCTTATTGCATTTTAAAATTTGAAGGAAAAAGTGAAAATGTAAGAAAAAGAATGAAAGTAATGTGCGAAACAAATGATGGATTTATTATATCAGAAAAAGACTTGGAGTTAAGAGGAGCAGGAGATTTCTTTGGAACGATGCAACATGGACTTCCTGAATTTAAAATAGCAAATTTATTTGAAGATATTGAAACATTAAAAATGGTTCAAAGTGTTGCCATGAAAATATTGTCAGAAGATCCTAAGTTAGAGAAAGATGAAAATAAGTTATTAAAAGAATTAATAAAAGAAAAGTTTATAAAGAGGATAGAAATATAATAATACAAATAAAATTATTAAAATAGAAGGAGTGAAGAATATTATGAAAATATTATTAGTTAATCATTTTCCGTTAGAAGGTTCTGGAAGCGGAGTATATACAAAGAATATAGCTAAAAGTTTGACCAAAAGAGGAAATGAAGTATGTATTATAATGCCAGAAAATACGAAGAATTATAATTTGGTGGAAGGCGTAAAGTTACACCCAATTTATTTTACATGGAAAGAAAAGATAGAGGGAGCATTACCTTTTAATTTTCCATGCTTTACAACTCATCCACGAAGTACAACTAATTTTTATGATTTAAATAGTTCTGAATTAGAAATGTATGAGGAAACTTTTAGAAAAGCAATAAAGCAAGAGATAGAAGAATTTAAACCGGATGTTATTCATGGACAACATATTTGGATATTATCAAGTATAGCATCAGAATTTAATATACCATTAGTGGTAACAGCACATGGAACCGATATTATGGGGTATCAAAAAGATGATAGATTCCGTGATTATGCAGATAAAGTAGTGAATAAATGCAAAAAAATAATTACGATATCGAAAGATAATGATGAATTAGTATTAAATACCTTTAAAAATGTGGGAGAAAAAAATATTATTATAAAAAATGGATATGATCCGGAAGTGTTTTATAGAGAAAAGTATGATAAAGAAGTAATATTAAAAGAATTAGGAATTAGTGAAAACTATGAAAAGATAGTTTCATTTGTTGGAAAACTTACTAATTTTAAGGGTGTAGATATATTATTAAAGGCATGTAAAATATATGAGAATAAAAATATCCTTACATTGATTGCTGGTAATGGTGAATTATTTGAAGAATTAAATAAACTAAAAAGAGAATTAAACTTGAAAAATGTAGTGTTTTTAGGGAATAAACCACATGAAACATTAAGAAAAATCTATAATATAGCGGATGTATCTATTGTACCATCTAGGAGAGAACCATTTGGGCTGGTTGCTTTAGAAGCGATGGCTTGTGGAACACCTGTTATTGGAACTAATCAAGGAGGTATTCCAGATTTCTTGAAGGAAGATGTAGGGATATTGGTTGAAGTTGAAAATGTAGAGCAACTAGCAAATGCTGTATCAGACATTTTAAATGAAGAAAAAATGTTTGATAGAGAATATATTGCAAAATATGTAAAGGAGAATCATTCACAAGATGTTTTAACAAATGAGTTGATAGATGTATATGAACAAGCTCTAAATAATTAGAGGAAATAGTAGCCTTGCCTACAAAAATATGCAAATAATTTTGTAGGCTTATTTTATTGACTTTTAGAGGCGAAAATAGTATATTATATGTGGATAAAGTAAAAGGATGTTGATGAAATGTTTCAAGTTATAATAAAATTAATTGCAGTACTTATGATACTAGCAGGAGTAATACTAATATATGATGCAAGAATTATAACCAAAAGATTTTTTGGTTTTGGAGATCAGAATGAAGCAACAAGCGGATTAAAAATTCTTGGATTCATTATTGTAATTATTGGAGGATTACTATTTTATTTTAATAGATAAAAAATATGAAAATTACTTGACAATAGAAATAGAAATGTGCTATTATAACTATTGTCAAGTAAATATGTGGATGTGGCGGAACTTGCTGAGATTGTTAGAGCTTTGCTCGCTACAATGTCAGTATGTGTAGCAAAATTCACTTAACAATTTAATATTTGCGGATGTGGCGGAACTGGTAGACGCGCTGGTCTTAGGAACCAGTGCCAACGGCGTGGGGGTTCGAGTCCCTTCATCCGCACCAAATAAAGTTTTCTAGTTTTTTGAGAAATCATATTGCTAGAAAACTTTATTTTTTTCTAACAGATTTGATAAAATTTTCTAATACTTTTGAAATAGAGTGTTATTAAACTTAGTAGGTTGTAACAACTTTTTCAATTCCTTAGAATTGACTTATTAAACAAAGTAGTATAAAAAATCATTGAAAATTATAAAATTGTATGATAAATTATTTATAGTTTACTACTGACTGAAATGCGGAATATAAGTGGTCGGTGTGAGATGTTAATTATTTATTATGAACTGTACAAAGAGTGAAAAATGAACATTTTATAAAATACAAAGGAGAAATTAATGAAACAAGAGATTGCAATGAAATATAATAGAAGAATATTTCCATACTATAAAGGTATGGGATGGGATCCATTATTTTATAGTGCAATTATATTTTTATTTTTAACAGAAGTAAAAGGAATTACTCCTGCAAAAGTAATGTATGCTGAATCAATATATTCTCTATTTTTGCTACTACTTCAAATACCAGCTACTATTTTAATTGAGAAAATTGGAAGTAGAAAAGCATTAATATTAGGAACTGTTTTTGCAACCATTCAAATAACAATGATGATTTTTATTAATAATTTTACCTATTTAATTATTGCATACTTTATGTCTGCTTTTGGAAATGCTATAAAAGATATTGCTAGAAATACATTATTATATGACTCTACAAAAATATGTAAAGGTAAAAATTCATTTGGACATATAAATGCTAAAGGTTCTTCTTTAAGTTATGCTTTAAGCGCTATTTCATCGATATTTACAGGCTATTTATATGTTATTAATCCATATATACCAATTATTTTATCTAGTTTTATATCGCTATTAGCTATAATCATAGCTTATAGATTTGAGGAGGTAGAAGGAGAGAAAAAGGAAAAGACAACTATATCGAAATCAATAAAAGATATAAAACGAGGTTTTAAGTTTATTTTAAAGTCTAAAAGATTAAAAGCGTTATTCTTTTTTACATCAATATTTGTAGGAGTATTAATGATGATTTCTACTTATGAAAAAAGCTTGTTAACAGATTTACAAGTATCTCCACAATATTTTGGTATTATTTTTGCAATATTAACTCTTGTGCAATGTTTTTCAGTAAGATATCAAGATAAAATACATAATACTTTTAAAAATAAGACACTAGCATTTATATCTATTCCAATATTTTTATCTTTTATTATAGTTGGAATTGTTGTTAATTTAAATTTGAAATTTTATTTTACAATTATAATAGTTATGTTTGCATTTTTTATTCATCACTTTTTTAGAGGACCATATTGGATATTAGAAGATAGATATGTTACTAATTTTACAAGTTCAAATATTAGAGCTAAAATTTTATCTACCAGTAATTTAATAAAAAATATTGGAGAAATAGTTATAAGTTTTTTAGGTGGATTACTATTAGAATTTTATACTACGAGTACATCATATTTAATAATAGGAATTGTTGGACTAATTGTTATTATACTTGTATTAAAATATATGAGAAAAAGAATTGGATTAAGTCCAGAAAAATATAATAAAGAAGATATAGAATATGAAAAATAAATCCTATAGATTCTAATGTACTTTGTAAAATTTTATCAAGGCAAAAGTGCTTGGAAATCATTTTAAGTAAATATATATTATAATACAGTCCTTTGGACTTTAAACAGGAGGAATTATAATGACAAAACGGAAAATACTTGTGATGATTATCACCCTCGTACTGAGTGTTTCACTTTGTGCATGTTCAACAGAAGAGCAATCTAAACAATCTAAAGCTGATATTCAATCCCAATCTGGAATATTTACTGTAGTGGCAGAAAGTGATGTGGGTAGTTACGATTTTCAAAGTATTATGTATGATCCAGATACTATGGTAATGTATACGTATTTGGATGGAAATCATACTGGAACTATGGGTGTAATATACAATGCAGATGGAACACTTAAACTCTATTCCCCGAACACTGAAGCTAGAACATTAGAAATGCTTAAATCTGTTCTTGCTAAACGCAATTAAATTCAAATCAGATTATAACTTGTAGCTTAAACATATTGCAATCTGGGGAAATCCCCAGCGAAAAAAACTCATACCAATCTTTTACATAATTTGATTTTTTATGTAAAATATGATATAATTAATGTAATTACTTGTGTGACTCCTAATTTTTGCTACTTAGGATCAACAACAAAGTAAAAAAAATATTTTATAGGAGGAAATCTCAATGAAGAAAAAAATGGTATTATTGGTAAGTGGAATTTTGGTGATCACTATGTTGCTTTCAGGCTGTGGATGGTTTGAAAGTGCCAAAAATTCACTTAAAGGAAGTCTTATAGGTGTATCCTATACTGCTGAATTTTACGATAATTATGGTGCAAGATTTTTAACTGTAACAGGAGAGAATATTGACATCGAAGGTAATAAAGTAAAAGAAAGTGGTTTTGATTCTGACGGTAATACAATAACAAATTATTCTTTATCTTCTGTAATTACGATTACAATAGATGGAAAGCAAATGTCAAGTTGTGGTAATACAGTTATTTTTGCAGAATCTGGATTACAACGGGATGTCGAATTTACTATGTCTGACATAGATAGTGAATCAGAAGGCGGATTAACAGGCTTGACCTCGGTAGCTAAAGTAGTAAATAAATATAAAAACTACTTTGGAAAGCCACAAGTTGTTGTCATTCAATCGCAATTAGGTGTTCCTATTTGTGCATATAGTGGCAATGAAGTTTATTGGACAATACCTGAGGACTTGCCAAAAATGACAAAGTTAATGATTGATGGAAAAGCACTATATATACATAGAGCTAATTTTGAAATCATTGACCGAGATTTAATCGAATAATTAATACCATAAAAATGCAGGTCACGAATTTTGCGACTTGCATTTTTTAAAAGTAAAGTTATATTGAATAAAAAGTGAAAAACTGATATAATCAAGAAAAAATAGGAGAAATATATTATGCCAGTAGAAAAAAATAAAGAATATATAGTAGATATTATAGATAACGGATTCCAAGGAGAAGGAATTGCTAAAATAGAAGGTTTCACAATATTTATACCAAATGCCATAAAAGGAGAAAAAGTAAAAATACTAATAGTAAAGGTTTTATCATCACATGCATTTGGAAAAATATTAGAAATTATAGAAGCTTCAGAAAATAGAATAGAAAGTGACTGCACAACATATAAACGTTGTGGAGGATGTAGTTTGAGGCATATAAAATATGAAGAAACACTAAGGATGAAACAAAATTCAGTTCAAAGTTTAGTTAATAAAACTTTAAAAACAAAAATTGAAGTAGAAGAAACATTAGGAATGGAAACACCATATCATTATCGAAATAAGGCACAATACCCAATAGGGATAGATAAAAATGGAAAACCTACAATAGGAGTATTTGCCAATAGAACTCATGAAATTATACCGATTCATAAATGCTATATTCAAAATGAGGAAACAGAGAAATTAGCAAAATTTGTTTTCAATTTTATGGTAAGAAATCATATAAGTATTTATGATGAAAAGAAAGGTACCGGATTAATCAGGCATATTGTAACTAAGATAGGTATAAAAACAAATGAAATTATGTGCATTATAGTAATAAATGGTAGCAAGATTCCAAATGAGGAGAAGTTAGTAAAGGAAATTACTAGAAATTTCAAAAATGTAAAAACAATTGTAAAAAATATCAATACCAAAAATACGAATGTGATATTAGGAAAAGAAAATATGAACTTATATGGAGATGGCTATATAACTGATAAATTAGGAGACTTTATATTTAAAATCTCACCACTTTCTTTTTATCAAGTAAATCCAATTCAAGCAGAAAAATTATACAAGATAGCAGTAGAGGGGGCAGGTATAACAAAGAATGATACAGTTTTTGACTTATATTGCGGAATTGGTACAATTTCTTTGTTTATGGCCAAATATGCGAAGAAAGTATATGGAATAGAAATTGTAGAAGAAGCCATAGAAGCAGCAAAAGAAAATGCTATGCTTAATTACATAGACAATACGGAGTTTATTGCGGGTGATGTAGAATATGTTTTAGATGATTTGATTAATAAAAAGAAGGTAATACCGGATATAGTAATGGTAGATCCACCAAGAAAAGGATTAGATAATAAAAGTGTAGAGAACATCCTAAAAATCAAACCGAATAAACTGGTTTATATTAGTTGTAATCCAGCTACGTTGATAAGGGATTTAGCCAAGTTGGAGAATTTATATGATGTAAAGAGTATAAAGCCAGTTGATATGTTTCCGTTTACGCGGACATGTAGAGTGTTGCTCGGTGCTATATCTAAAAGATTCGATACAATAGCTTAATTTACTGCTTTTGAAGATTCTATTAGTTTTGAGATAAAAGGAAAAAATAAGACTGAAAGAGTAGAAAATCATAAAATTAAGGTAGCGATAGAAGTTGACATGGTGTGTGGAGTGGTATAATTTGATGTTGACAATGTCAACAATTTGTCAACCAAATGCAATAAAATGTTTGGAGATAAAACTTAAATTGGAAGTTTTTGGTAAAAGGCTTCCTTTTTTTTATATTTATGATAAAATGCTTACATAAAGAATTTATAGGAGTATAAAACAATGTTAAATATTGAATATATTGAGAATTTAAATGAAGATTTTTATAAGTTAATAGATGATGAATTTAATAAATATGCGATTAAAAATGATGTAAAATGTAACTATATACCATTTAATTTTGTTGCAAAAAAAGACAATATAGTTATTGGAATAATAACAGGACATTCATATTATAAGGAAGTGAATATAGGAGATTTAATTATATTAGGAGAATATCGTAATAAACATATAGGAAGTAAACTCATAGAAACGGTAGAAGATTATTTTAGGAATAAGGGTTTTGAAAATATAAATTTAACTACATATGCTTTTCAAGCACCTGATTTTTATAAAAAATGTGGATATGAAGTTGAATTTATAAGGGAAGATAAAGAAAATCCAAAGTTGACTAAATATTTTTTCATTAAATATTTATAACACTTTAAAGAAAGAAGAAGATATAGTGAAAAAGGAATTAGAATTTTATAATAGAATTAAAAACTGGGATTTTAGTGACATTAAAATGTGTGAAGAGAATCTTACGAATTGGGATATGTATAAAATATTAAATGAAAAAGCCAAAGAAAATGACTATATATTAGATTTAGGAACAGGTGGAGGAGAAAAAGTATTACAATATTTTCCCAATGTAAAGAAAATAATTGGAACTGATATTTCTAGTGAAATGATAAAAACGGCTAATAAAAATCTAAAGAATAGCAATAGAAGCAACATTGAATTTAAAGTAATGGATAATTTAAATATAAATTTTCAAGATAATTTATTTGATATTGTAGTAGCAAGACATACATGTATAGAACCAAAACAAATATATAAAGTTTTGAAAGATGGAGGCTTACTTTTGGTAAGAGGTGTAGATAAGTTAGATTGTTGGGAACTAAAAAAATTATATGGAAGAGGTCAAGCTTATAATAATGAACAACCAATAAGTAAAATTGATTATGAAAATATATTAGAAGCAGGATTTAGAAATGCAGAATTAATACCAATACATATTAAAGAATATTATGAAACCAGAGAAGATTTAATTGCACTTTTACTAAAAACACCAATTTTGCAAGATTTTTCTGAAGAAAATCTTAATACAAATTTAAATAAAAAAAGTGATATTTCTTTACTAGATGAATATATAAAAAAGCATACCGGAGAAAAAGGAATTTTGCTAATAAGAAGATATTATGGAATAGTCGCATATAAATAAAACATATTTTATAGTGTCTTTCCAATTTGCTATACACTGTCTAGCGAATTGAATTGTAAAACATATTTTACCAGAAGATACTAACTAAAAATTATGTAAAGTCAAATTTGACAAATACAGGATAATATGTTACAATTAAAAACATAATTTAAGAGTTTACCTAGAAGTAATAAACTTTGAGCGGTAAAGGGTAACAAAGATAGAAATGTTATTTACACTTATAAAGTAAGATATATAAAGTCTTGCAAAGGAGTCTTAAAGATTCTTTTAGCAAGACTTTTTTTATAGGAAATGTGATAATTATGAAAAAACATCTTCACATTATATAAAATTAGAAGGTAAGAGGGAGTGATTAAAAAATGAAAATTGAAAGTGAAAGATTAATTTTAAGGAGTTATGAAGATAGTGATGTAGCAGATTTAGTAGAAGGATTAAACAATATAGAAGTAGCAAAATGGATGGCTGGAGTTCCATTTCCATATACAGAAGAAGATGCTAAACATTTTATAGCAAGAGCAAAAAACAATGATGAAAATGTAAAAATATCATTAGCAATAGTTTTAAAAGAAAATAATAAAGTAATAGGTGGAACAGAAATTACTGATATAAATAAAAAGGATGGAACAGCTGGTGGTGGAATATGGCTAAATGAAAAATATCAAAAAAATGGGTATGGTACAGAAGCTTTTAGTGCAAGAATCAAATATTGTTTTGACATTTTAGGGTTAAGAAGAATAGAAAATGGATATTATCCAGGTAATGAAAAATCAAGAAAGATGCAAGAAAAATTAGGATACAAAGAAGAAGGAATAAGAAGAAAAAAATTCTTATGTTTAGCAACTAATGAATATGTAGATGAGTGTATTACAGGATTATTGAAAGAAGAATTTATAGAATGGAGTGATAAAAGTGGAAAATGATATGGATATATTTAGAAAATATAAAATAAATATTAGGAAAGTAAAAAAAGAAGATTTAAGAGCTGTTGCAGAAATTGCTGTTAACGGATGGAAAACAGCATACAGAGGCATTATTGATGATGTTTTTCTTGATAATTTGAGTATAGAAGAGAATTACCAAAAAAGATTAAATGATTATACTGAAAACGGTTTTATTGTAGCTGAATTAAATAATGAAATAGTTGGATTTTGTAGATATAGAACAGGTAATTATTATAAAGATAAATATGCTGATGCGGATTGTGAAATTTGTGCCTTATATGTAAAGCCTAATTGTAAAAGAAATGGTATAGGTAAAAAACTTGTAAATTATGTTATAAATGAATTTAAAGAAAATGGATATGCCAAAATGATATTATGGTGTCTTAAAGATAATTATCCATCAAGAACTTTTTATGATAAGCTAGGTGGTATTTATTGTGGAGAAAATGTAATTGAGAGGGGAAATAAAGAGTATAAGGAAGTAGGTTATATATATAATTTGAAAAAATTGCCAAAAGATGAGTTGGAATTAGTGATACCAACCAAAGAATATAAAAAGCAAGTTGAAGAATATCTACAAGAATTTCTTGACAATGGAGAATATGAAATAGCAGGTGATGGAGGATTAGACAGAATAAAGAATTTTGATGAATGGTTAAGAAAAGTACAAAATGATTTATCTGAAGAAAATATTGAAGATAATAGAATACCTGCAACATTATATTTAACAGTAAGAAAATCAGATAATAAAATTGTTGGAAATTTACAAATCAGACATAAATTAAATGAAGCATTATTAAATTATGGAGGACATATTGGAGATAGTGTAAGACCGTCAGAAAGAAGAAAAGGTTATGCAACAGAGCAAATTAGACTAGCATTAGAAGAATGTAAGAAATTAGGAATAGATAATGTTTTGATGGATTGTGATAAAAATAATATTGAATCTGCAAAATCTATTCAAAATAATGGTGGCATTCTAGAAAATGAAATATATGTTGAAAATGAACTTATACAGAGATATTGGATTAGTCTAAAGAAACGATTTGCTACTAATCCTAATAATATGGAAATTGTTCAAGAGGGAAATTTAAAAATAAGAAATTTTAATAATTCGGATTTTCAAGGAGATATTGCATTAATTAAATTTAATAAAATGTATAAGCCATATATGATTGAAAATATTAATTTATGTATGGCAAATGATAACTATAAATGGCTTGAATTTTATGATTATAATAAAAAATATAGATTAACTACTATGTATAATGAGAAAAACGAAATAGTTGAGTGGTATTTTGATATAGCAAGAAAAATAGGGAATGAAAATGGTATCCCCTATGAAGATGATTTATATCTTGATGTAGTTGTGACACCTATTGGAGAAATAATACTATTAGACGAAGATGAACTAAAAGAGGCATTAGATAGAATGGAAATAACAGCTTTGGAATACGAAAGTGCTTATAAAGAAGCAGAGGAATTAATGGAAAGACTAAAAGGGAGAAAAGATGAATTACAAGAATTTACAAATAAATATTTAAAAATTATGATGGGAGATGAGTAAAATGCCAAAACTGGTATTAATATGTGGACCGCAAGCAGTAGGAAAAATGACAGTGGGTCAAGAATTAACAAAAATAACAGATTTAAAACTATTTCATAATCATATGACAATAGAACCATTATTAAAATTATTTCCACATAAATCAAAAGAATTTAAAGAATTAAATAGCTTATTTAGAAGAGAAATTTTCGAAAAATTTGCAAATAGTAGTGAATATGGATTAATATTTACATATGTATGGGCATTTAATATGCAAGAAGATTGGAATTATGTTCAAAATATATTTGACTTATTTGAAAAAGATGGTGGAGAAACATATATTGTCGAGTTAGAAGCAGATATAGAAGAAAGAGTTATAAGAAATAAAACAGAGAATAGATTACAAAATAAGCCAACTAAAAGAGATATAGAGTGGAGTGAACAAGAATTATTAAATAGTGTAAATAAGTATAGATTAAATTCAGTAAATGGCGAAATAAAACATAAAAATTATATGAGAATAAATAATACTAATTTATCAGCAGAAGCTGTTGCAAAAATGATAAAAGAAGAATTTAAATTATAGAAATGAGGGTTCAGAAATGAAATATTTTAAGAAATTATTAGGAGATAGAATATATTTATCTCCTAGAAACATAGAAGATGTAGAGAAATTTACAGAATGGATGAATGATTTTGAAGTAACAGATTATACTGGAAGAAGTGGAGCAATTATGTCGTTAGAAGGAGAGAGGAAATATTTGCAAGAGGATTCGAATCCAGAGGCTACCTTTTCAATTATAACTTTAGATGAAGATAAATTAATTGGAACAGTTGGATTAGAAAGAATTGATCATATGAATAGAACAGCAACATTAGGAATCTTTATTGGAGATAAGGAATATTTAAGCAAAGGATATGGAACAGAAGCTATACGACTATTATTAGATTATGGTTTTAATTATATGAATTTACATAGTATTAAATTGCACTTAATGAGTTTTAATGAAAGAGCTTTAAAATGTTACAAAAAATGTGGTTTTAAGGAAACAGGAAGGATTCGTGAAAATAGATTTATTAATGGTAAATATTATGATACTATAGCTATGGATATTTTAGAAAATGAATTTAGCGAAAGCTATATAAAAAATAAAAATATAAAATAATCCTCTATAATAATTCTAATGTGTTTTATAAAATCAAGTCAAGGTTAAATACATATGCTGTCGCACAACCTTGACTTAATTTTAAAAGCACATTATTTTTCAATTAAGAGGATTTAAGGATAAGTATATTTAATTAAGTAGACATAAGCACTATAAGAACAGAAATACCTCATTGAAAATGAGGGCAGGAAAGCGGTATTAACATATCGCCGACACACATTGAAAGACAAGCTTTCAAGACTTAATAAAAGAACAAAAATTTTATGCAGATAAGATGCAGAGTGTGTGCACTTCGGTGTATTTTCTGTTAAAAAACATTGAAAAATGGGAATTTGATTGGACTTGTAAAATTATAGAAATTATGCTAGAATGTGAGCAGTTAATGCATAATTGTATATGCAAAAAAGTTAGGAGAATATTTTGAATAGTGAATTATTAGATATAAAACAAAAAATAATCTCAAATAATCAATATAAAAATTGGATGAAAAGAATATCAAGTATAGAAAATGAATTTGCAACATCTTCTGTATTTAATAATAAAGTTGCACTTGACCACGGAACAGAACATATGGATAGAGTTGCAAATAATGTATATAAATTGCTAAAAGAATATAATTTTAATCAAGAGACTTGTAAGTTAGGATATATAGCTGGATTAATTCATGATATAGGAATGATAAATGGCAAAAAAGGACATGCTGAGCAAGGTGCAGAAATGGCAAAAATGTTTTTAGAAGAATTAGATTTAATAGATATAAGTGATATTAAAATACTTACAGATGCAATAAAAAATCATGGAGATGGTGGAAATACAACAGACATAATAACATTGATTTTGGCAATTTGCGATAAAGCAGATATGTGCAAGAAACGAGCTTTAGGAAATTTATCGCCTATTCAGTTTATAGAAAATTATACAGTTGAAATACAGGATAACACATTAAGAATTAGTTATATAATGACTAATTTTAGGGGAAAAGAAGGGTTATATATCATTCCAAAATCAATTGATATTCCAAAAACTTTAGGTACGAAATTAGGATTGAAAGTTGAATTTTACATAAATGGAAACTGTGAAAAATTTGAAGATAGAGCAGAGTATAAAGGTCAAACATATCAAAGAAAAGGATAATTATTAACTAATTATAAAAAATGTATATGAGAGGAAAATAAAAATCATGAAAAATGTAATACTGATACATGGATATAATGGAATACCAAAAATATATGAATGGCTAAAAGAAAAACTAGTACAAAAAGGAAATTTAGTTATTATGCCTAAATTCCCAACACAAGAAGGTGTTATATATGATATATGGAAAAAAATTTTTGATGATTACAAAAATAATATTAATGAAGAAACAATAGTAATAGCACATTCTATAGGAAATGAATTTCTTATAAAATATCTTGCAGAGAATAATATAAATATAAAAATATATGTAAGTCTAGCAGGATTTGCAGATAGTTTTGAGAACGAAGAAAAAGAAGATTTGAATCGAGCAATAAAAGAATTTTTAGTAACTACAAAAGAAGTAGAAATGCTTAATAAATTAGTATGTAAAAAATATTCTATATATAGCGATAATGATCACATAGTTCCTTTTGATATATTAGAAAAATATCCAAAGATAATTGGAGCTAAAGCTATGTTAATAAAAGGTATAGGACACATGGGAAAAAAGAGTGGTTTGGAAACTATCCCAGAGGTGTTAGATATTATAGATAATAATTAATATCTATAAATAGCAGATACTCTGTCATGTAAAAACATCTAACTAAAATCTAACCAAAGTAAAAATAATTTACAAAATGGCTTTGAAATTTGTAAATATTGCTATTACTAAAGTTTATCAAAAAAGTAGCAGAAATTATTAGAGTTTCAAGACTTTAAAATCACTTAACATACTCTAAAAAATCTTAAAATATTTTTACATGAAAACATGTGGAGTGTTGCTCAGTGCTATACTTAAAAAATTCCAGCGTGGTAAAATTTTAAAGAATATGATAAAAAATACATAAAGAATAATTAAAAATGGGAAAAATAATGAATAGAGATTTTGTTGAAGAATGGCTAAACAAGTTAAAAGAATATTGGTTTAATAAAGAGATTGAAAAAGCGGTTTCATTATTTTACAAAACAACATTTTATCAAGAAACACCTTTTATGAAACCTTATACAACTATTGAAGAAATAAATAAAGAGTGGCAACATATAAAAAATGAGAATATACAACATATTGATATAAAACTATTAGCAATAGATAAGAATACTGTTATAGCAGAATGGCTTTTAAAACAAAATGACCAGGATTTTGATGGAATATATGAAATAAGATTTAACGATAATTTAGAGTGTATTTATTTTAAAAGTTGGGAAATGGTGAAATAGTATAAATTATTTTTATCATGAGAAATTAGTAGAAAATAAGAAGAGAAGGAAAGATAATGAGGAATAAAAATGATAATAGAAAAATCTAAAGAACTACTAGAAAAACTAAGGAGAAACAATTATAGACAAGTTCCTGATTTTGGAATGGATACAGAATCAGAAATGTTGATACGTATTATAACCAATGAATGTAAATCTACTATATTAGCTTCTGATAAACAAGGAAATATACAACCAAGAAGATATGAAAGTGATGTAATAAAAGAAAATTTACATCAAATAGTAAGACAACTGATTTTAAACGGCGGAACTATACCAAAAGAAGTAATGAATCATATAATTTGTTCTGATGGGATGATAATAGGAGTAAATTCAGATATACAACTTTATAAGGGGATAAGAGAGCAAGAAGATGGAAATGTTGAAAGAACAGCATCAATAGGAAATTCTATAATTAATTTATTACAATTAAATCCAGACACGTTAAAACTTATTGAAAAAGAAATATATGATAGATTTGCAAGACAGTTTATTTTACAAAATGCTGAAAAATTACCACGTTTAAATAAATTTTCAATATTTAAAGAAAGAATATTACATGGAAGAGAAGATAGAGAATTTATCAATAAAAGATTTGTTTCTGTATTAAAAAGTGAAAACAAATATGGTGATGACATAATAAGAGCAACGGCTAACTATCATTTAGATTATATGTATAATGATAAATTTAAAAATAAACTTTTAGATGCAGCAAGTAATGGGACGACTTTAATTCCAATAGAAACTAGAGGAAAGTACACTTCGTTTGCTCAGCTTTTAAGCGTAATTTCAGCGGAAACTGGAGATTTAGATAACTTAATACCTGATATGAACAAAATTCATGAAGATATAGAGCAAGTATATGCGGATGTTGAAGCACAGTTATTGGCATATTCAACAGATATAACTAAGTTAAACGCAAATCAAATTGAAGAAAAAATAAAGCAAATAAACCAAGCATCATTAAAAAATCCAGCGTTACAACAATATATAGGAGATTCAGGCTATAGAAAGATAAAGGTTGGAATAAAGAATAATGATGTGAAAATGGTAGAGGTTAGAAGAGTTCCGCTATGTATGGAAAGACTAGCAAAAGATATACAAGACCTAGTGCAAAACGAGTCTTCTATGGATAAAGATCAATATTTGAAAAGAGCAGTACAATTAAATTATCGATTTATCAGAATTCATCCTTTTACGGATTCAAATGGAAGAACTTCAAGAGCTCTTTTAAATATGATGACAATTCCAAAAGGAATTTTAATAGAAGTACCGAAAGAGAAAAAGTCAGAATTTGTAAAAGCACAACGCGATACCAATGATGAGATGGACAAACATGGATATTTTGAGTTATTAAATGATGACATGCAAGAATTGGAACAAATAGAGCGTGATAATACAGAATTACCAACTTATGAATTTATTAAAAAAAATTGTGTTATAGATTTGCAAGCTTCAGACTATAATGGAAGTGAACAAATAAAAGAGAGTGTCCAACATGAAAAATAGTTGTAGAATAATAGATTTTATGATAAAATATGAGCTAAAAAAAGGTGATAAAATATTTAAATAGGAGGAATAAGTATATGAAAGAAAACTATTTTATAATACATGGATCATTTGGAAGCCCATATTCAAACTGGTTTAGCTGGTTACATGATTTTATAGAAATTAGGGGGACAAGTGTATGTACCTGACTTCCCTATAGGAGTGGGATATCAAAATTATGAAAACTGGAGTAGATTGTTTAAGTGTTATTTAGACTTAGGCTTGATAAATGAAAGCACAACAATTATTGCACATAGTATTGCACCGATATTTGTATCAAAGTTTTTAACTGAAAATAAGGTGAAAGTAAAAAATTAATTTATGTATGTGGATTTAATAATTTAATAGTGAAAGTGGATATGATACATTTGAAGATATAGTGAGTTATCTTTAAATGTTATACTATATTTGTGAATAAAAATAGTAAAGATGATAATTAATTATATGAGATTTAAAGAATAAGGTGCTAGTTAAAATAGCACTTTATTTTTTATAAAGATAGAAAAAAGAAAACTTATAAATGTTACTGATTTCATTGAAAAAATAAATGGGGTATGATAAGATGATTTCAGCAAAAAGAAAATTGGAAGGAAAAGATTAGAAATGGATAAAAAGACAATATTTGTATTTAAAGGAATAGTTTTTAACAAAGATAGCCAAATTTTAATTGATAATCGTAAAGAAAAGAAGTTAGAAAGTGCAGATGGAAAATGGGAGTTACCAGGAGGTAAAATTGAATTTGGAGAGACTCCAGAAGAGGCAGTACAAAGAGAAGTTTTTGAAGAAACGGGTTATCAGGTAAAGGTAAAAGAAATAGTACCTTATTCCAATGTTAGCATATGGAAATATGAAAATTATATTCAACATACAGTAGTCTTTTCCTATATTTGTGAACTTAAAAGTAATAAGCATATAGACATAATAGACAAATGTGTTAATAAATATAAATGGATAGATTACAACCAAATTGAAAATTATGATTTTTTACCAGGAGCTAAAGAAGCTATTAAGGCAGCTATGAAATTAAAAAATATAAAACAATAATGTTAGAGGTATGATATATGGGAAAAGTTTTAAAGGTAAGAGAAGTAGGAGATCCTAGTCTTAATCAAGTAAGTGAAGAAATTGATATCAAAAATATAAATGGTAATATATTGGAAATCATTGATGATTTAAAAGCAACAATAGAACATGAAAAAGGAAAATCTTTAGGAATAGCAGCACCACAAGTAGGAATCAATAAAAGAATTATTGTAGTAGGAGCTAAAAAAGAAAATTTAAAATATAAAGATGCAGAGGATATTCCGATTACTGCAATGATAAATCCCGTTTGGAAAAGATTATCAGAAGATACAGATACACAATATGAAGGGTGTATGAGTGTTCCATCAATAAGAGGAAAAGTAGAAAGATATAAAAATATAGAATTAACCTATTATAACGAAAAGGGAGAGAAAATAATAAAGCAAATAAATGGTTTTTTTGCAAGATTAGTACAACATGAATGTGATCATTTGGATGGAATTGTATTTTTAGAAAGAGTAAAAGAACATCATGGATTTGCTACCATTGAGAATGTTAGTAAATACAATTTAAGGGAGATATAAATATTATGAAAATAGGAATTGATATCGATGGAGTTATTTTAGATTATGAAAGAGTATTAAAAACTTATGGAGATTTATATGATTTTTTAGAATTAAAAAAGAATGGAATTATAAACAGGCATGAACATTATTTAAGAAATCGATATAATTGGACAGAAGAAGAAAGAATGAATTTTGCAAATAAATATTTTTTAAAACTATCTAGACAAACTCATTTAATGCCAGGTGCAAAAGATGTAATAAATATGTTACAAAATGATGGACATGAATTAATTGTGATATCAGCAAGAGGTGGAATGGTAAAAGAAATGAGAGATGTTGCAATAGAGAAGTTTGAAGAGGAAAACATTAAATTTTCTAAATATTACTGGAAACAAAATGATAAATTAGAAGTAGCAAAAAAAGAGAAAATAGATTATATGATAGATGATGCTTATCATGTATGTAAAAAATTATCAGAAAACGGAATAAAAACGATATACTTTAGAGATAAAGAAATGAAAAAATTGGAACAAAATGAGTATTTAAAGGAAGTAAGCAATTGGGGAGAAATTTACAGAATCATAAAAAACGAAAGTGAGTAGTATATGAAAGTATTAATAGCAACAAAGAATCAAGGAAAAATAGAGGGAGCTAAAAGAGCTTTGTCAAATTATTTTGATAACATAGAAATTCAAGGAATACCAGTAGAATCTAATGTAAGCGAACAACCGGTGAATGAAGAAATATATATATGAGGAGAAATGGAGATAATTATGAAAAAAGTATTATTCGCAACAACAAACCCTGCAAAAATAAGAAAATATGAGAAAGAATTAAGAAAAAGAAATATAGAAGTAGTAACAATTAAAGATTTAGGAATAAATATACCAATAGATGAAAATGGTAAAGATGCAATAGAAAATGCAACTATAAAAGCAAAAGCATATTATGATGTTACAAAAATAACGACAATTGGGATGGATAACAATTTATTTATCGAAGAAATACCAGAAGAAAAACAGCCGGGCACACATGTAAGAAGAGTAAAGGGAAAAGTTCTGACAGATGATGAAATGATAGAGTATTATACGAATTTAGTAAAAGAGTATGGTGGAAGACTAACAGCAAAATGGGTATATGGAATGGTAATATACAATGGGAAAGAGAAAAAAGAGCTTACTTGGAGTAAAGAAAATTTATATCTAATTGATAAATCATGTGAAAAAAGAAATCCTGGCTATCCATTAGATTCCATATCGATAGCTCCGAAATATAATAAATATTTAGTAGAACTAACAGAACAGGAGAAAACAGAAAATAATAGGACGACTAATGATGAGGGCGTTATTGATTTTATAGTGAACAATATATAATTATGTTATGGAGAAAAAGATGGATATAAGAGAACAAATAAACAATTTTAAGCATATGGTAAATAATTATAAATTAACCTGTTTAATTATTGCATCAGCTAATATTGGAGTATTTGATTGCCTAAAAAAACAAAGCAAAGCGTTATCAGAAATAGAAAAAGAGTTAAAAATAGAAGAAAATAGAATTGAGCCAATATTAAATGCTTTAACAGCTAACAAAATTATAAGCAAAGATGAAAAAGGATACTTTCTAGATGAATATAAAGAGGTTCTACTTAAAGATTCGGAACAAAATCAAGTAGGATATATTAATTTTGCACAAACAATGATGAAAAAATATCAGAATTTAGAAAATGCGATAAAAGATAAAGAGTTTGCTACAAATAATTTTAAAGAACTAACAGAAGATAATGCAGAGAACTTTATGCAAGGGATGGAAGCTAATGCTATACCACAAGCTAAATTTCTCACAGAAAATTATAATTTTCAAAATCATAGTATATTAGACATTGGAGCAGGAGCTGGTACATATCTAATAACAGTAGCTCAAAAATACAAAAACGTTACAGGAAAGATGATTGATTTACCAGAAATGGTAAAAATACAAAATAGAAAAATAAAAAAGGAAGATTTAGAACAACGAGTTGTATCTGAGGAATGTGATTATAACATTAATTTTCCAACAGGAAAGTATGATGATGTATTTCTATTTGCTATAGTTCATCAAGAACCAAAAGAAAATCTAAATAAACTATTAAGTAATATTTATAATGTACTAAAACCAAATGGTAGATTATTTTTAACAAGTTTTTTTCTAAACGAAGATAAAATTAGTCCAGAGTTTTCAGTACAATTTGCAGTTGAAATGTTAATGAATTCAAATAACGGAAAAGTATATACTCATAATGAAATTGAGCGTTTACTTAGAGAAAATAAATTTAAAGAAATAGAAAGAATAAATGAAATACCAAGTCCAGCAACTTTATATATTGCTAAAAAACAATAAAATATGTGCAATTGATATTAATGATTATATATGGGGACAAGCAAGAAAATTAAAAGAATTAAAACCATATCATTTGAAAAGAAATACTAATTATTAGAATATTAGAAAGAAAGTTAAACTATGGAAAAAATGGAAAGAAGTGTAGACTTATCGAAATTACCTACCAAAAAATATGGAACAGGAACTTGTATTGACTGGGAAAAAGCAGTAGGACAAAAAATACCTTTTTGTTACGATAATGTAAAAGGAGAATTTACAATCGTAGAGCATCAAAAAGGAAACTATATAGTAATCAAATATAAAAATAAGGAAAAAAGGACTAGAACGAGTCATTTAACGGAAGGAAAATTTAGGGACTTAGTATTTGATGATAATAAATTAGTAAGGAAAATAGACTTCTCAAGCATTCCACAAAAATATGGAAGAAATGATTGGATGCATTCAAAAGGTTGCATATTACCATTTTATTATGATGGAATCAAGGGGAATATAGAAATAATAGATTGTAAATCAAACGACAAAGGAATGACATATTTAACGGTAAAATACAAAAATAGAATGAAAGATATCAGAAACATAAACTTATGGAATTGTAAAATAGCTAATGTGATTGGTTATCATACCGGAGATTATATTTTTGACAAAGGAGAAAAAATAGTTGATGCTGGTAGAAACTTGACAATTATTGGACAAAAACATTATGAGAGTGCAGGGGTTATTAGAAAAGGCTATAAATATCATTGTAATATTTGTCGGATACATAGGTTGGGCAGATGAAAATGCTATAAGAACATCGAAAAAAGTATGTAGACATTGTGCAAAGAAAGTAGCCATAAAAGGAAGAGATGATATCGCAACACAGGAACCATGGATGATAGATTTTTTTCAAGAAAAGGATAAGCATTTAATTTATGAGTGTAGAAGATCAAGCAATAGAAAGATTTATCCAATTTGTCCGTATTGTGGAGAAATAAGAAATATAACTTTTCAAATATCTACAATTTATAGATTGCATTCAATAGGTTGTCCAAAATGTAGCGATGGTATATCTTATCCTGAAAAGTTTTTAATGGAAGTCTTTAATCAAATAAGAGCGGAAGTTTTATTTCATCCTACCATAAAAGATATTCCGTGGTCGAAACCTCATTTTTACGATTTTTATGATTCGAAAAGAAAAGTAATAATTGAAGTGAATGGAATTCAACATTATGAAGAAGTAAAAACTTTTGAACAATCTTTAGAAGAAGTTAGGAAAAATGATATCATAAAAAGAGAAAAAGCGATAAAAAATGGGATTTCAGAAAGTAGATATATAGAATTAGATTGTAGATATAGCAAAAAAGAGTATTTAAAAAAATCACTATTAAGCAATTTAAGTTTTAATAATATATATGAACTAAATAAAAAAGAGATTGATTGGGATAAATGCCACGAACAAGGAATGAGGTCTATGTACATAAAAATTTATAAATATAAGCAAGAAAATCCTAAAGTTACCAATAGAGAACTTGCAGATAAATTTCATGTGAATAAAGATACGGTAAGTAAAGCAATTAATAAAATAAAAATGATATAAAATAGAACATATAAGATCAAAAAGTTAATAATTAGAAGTGGAGAAGATACATATGAATTATTTTGAGAACTTAAATGAAACAGTAAAAGAATATTTTAACATCCTTTCAAATAATGATATACCAAACTTTTTAAACGAATATATAAACACAAAAGAAATGCAAAGAATAGGAGGAATAAGTGCGTTAATAGGTGCTGATTATACTAATTTGACAAAAAATGAATTTTTTTATTCTAGCTTAGATCATAGTGTAGGAGTGGCTTTAATTATATGGAATTTTACAAAAGATAAAAAACAAACACTAGCAGGATTATTTCATGATATAGCAACACCAGTTTTTAAACATGCTATTGACTTCTTAAATGAGGATTATGAAAAGCAGGAATCAACAGAAGAATTAACTTATGAGATAATACAAAATTCAAAAGAAATTACTATGCTGTTAAAGAGAGATAATATAAAATTAGAAGAAGTAGTAGATTATAAAATTTATCCTATTGCAGATAATGAAACACCACAATTATCTGCTGATAGGTTAGAATATACATTTTCTGATTTACTAGAATATACTTTTTTAGGTTCTATAAGTTTGGAAGAAATAAGAAAAACATATAAAGATATAAAAATATTAAAAAATGAGAGACAAGAAATAGAACTGGGCTTTAAAACTTCAGAAATAGCAGAGGAATTTATAGAAAAAGCAAGTAGGCTTTGGTATTATTTGCAAAGTAATCTAGATAAAGTAAAAACACAATTTTTAGCTGATATTGTTAAGAAAATGAATGAAATTAACTTAATACACAAAGAAGACCTATATAGATTATCAGAAAAAGAAGCTATAAAAATGATTGAGGAATGTCCAAACAAAAACATATCAGAAGCTTTTTGTAAATTTGCAAAAGCAGAAGAAATAGGAGAAAGCAGTGAGAGGCAAGAGGATAAGTACTGTATAAGTTTAAAAGTAAAGAGAAGATATATAGTACCTTTAGTTGAAAAAGAGGATACGGCAGTAAGAATAACTAAATTATCGGACCAAGCAAACAAAATAGTTGATGATTATTTAAAGTATAATAGTCCTAAATATGGTTATTTAGATTTTAAGTTTTAAAGATAAATAATAAAGGAGAAATAGTAATGTTAGCAAATAAATTAAATTATGGAGATACAATAGGAGTAGTAGGTGTATCAAATAGCTTAGAAATAGGTGCAACTTATGAACATTTTTATAAAGCAGAAAAGTTTTTTATTGAAAAGGGGTTTAAAGTAAAAAGAGGAAAATATGTATTAGATGATTATTATGGCTCTGCAGGAACCAAAGAACAAAAGGCAGAAGATTTTATGAGAATGATAGAAGATGATGAAGTAAAAGCTATCGTATGCCTTAAAGGGGGAGAAACTTGTAATACTTTTTTGGATTTATTAGACTATGATGTTATAAAGCAAAACCCGAAAATTATAACAGGATATAGTGATATAACTGTAATACTAGAAGCAGTATATAAGAAAACAGGATTAGTAACTTTTCATGGACCAGATTTTATTAACTTTGGAAAAGAAGGGGCAGAACTAAGATATGAAGAATTCGTAAATACATTTATCAATAAAAAAATCGGAAAATTTTATCAGGGAAATAAGAAATTTATAAGAAATGGTAATGCACAAGGAAAGACATTAGGAACTAATTTAGGATGTACGATGTATTTACTTGGAACAGAATACTTGCCAGATATGCAAGATAAAATATTGTTAATAGAAAGTTATAGAACATCTCCAAATGAATGTCAAAGAAGATTTGCACAACTAAAGCAACTTGGTGTTTTTGAAAAGATAAAAGGGATAGTGGTAGGATATAATTATGATTTACAAAAAAATGGAGATGTATATCCACAAATGGAGGATATTTTATTGGAATATACAAAAGAGTATGATTTTCCAATTGTCAAATGCAATGATTTTGGACATGAAATGGTAAATGCAGTAATACCAATAGGTGTTAATGCTAAAATAGATAGTATTAACCATAAAGTAGAAATAATAGAAGATTTTTTAAATTAATATAGTAATAAAAAAGGACAAGCAAATGAAAAACAGTTTTTTAAATAGAACCTTAAAAGGAACCAAATTTTATATAGTAATAACACTAATATTAAGTGCAATATATTCAAAGTTAGTAGTATATGTACCAATGTTTATACAATACGCATTGGATGGAGTTATTATGGAAGACGAAAGTGTAATTCCAACTTTTATTAGAAATTTATTCTATTCAGATGATAAAATTATAAAAATTGCAATACGGATGGTTTATTACAAGTATATTAATAGTAATATTTGTTTTATTTACCATGATTATGGTTGAGTATGCTATTCCGAGCAAAGACATAAATCTAATTATAGTAGTTGGAGTTATATATTTTGGTGTAAATATTTTAAGAGCTGTAGCTAATTTTTTTGAAGATCTAAATGATGAGGGGTTTGAAAAGGAGATTGAATCAGATTATAGAGAAAGAATTTATTTGAAATTGCAAAATATGAAACAAAATGAGTTAGATAAAATAAGAGTTGGAGAAATATTAGAAAATATAATAAATGATACAAAAGAATTTTCAAGATGGTATGGAACAGGGATATGTAGATCTTATCTTGGAGGAATCATAAGATTAGTAGGAGTCTTATTAGTTTTATTGTATTTAAATATTCCTATTGTAACAATAGCATTTTTTATATATCTATTAGGATTTTGGGTTACGAATGTATTTAATAAAAAATCAATAAAATATACAAATTTGAAAAGAGAAGCAAATGCAATAATAATAAATTGGTCAAATGAGCAAGTACAAGGATATTCTACAATTAAATCATTAAATATAGAAAAACAAAGATTAAAAGAAATAAAAGGATTAATAGCCAAATATGAAAAAGTAGTAAACAAATTAGAAAAAAACATTAGAAAATATACATGCTTATATGATTTTGTTGTATCATTTGTAGGCGTTATAACTATTTTAATAGGTTCAATCAGTGTAGAACAAGGTATAATTTCTTATGGTGCAATGATAATACTGTCAAGGTATATATCTTCTCCTGATGGCTATGCAAAATGGCTTATAGAGGGATTCCAAATAAGAAATATAAGTGAAATATCTTTTAATAGAGTAAATAGTATATTACAAAAGGAAGAAGAGGACATAAACATAGGAAAAGAATTAAGAAATGTTGAAAATATCGAGTTTGATAATATAACTTTTTCATATAATGATAATCAAAATGTATTAAGTAATGTATCATTTACGGTAAATAAGAATGAAAGTGTGGCATTAGTGGGAAGAACAGGAAGCGGAAAGACAAGTTTGGTAAATCTTATATGTAGATTTTATGATTTACAAGATGGAAAAATAAAAATTAATGGAGAAGATTACAAAGAATATAGTATTCGAAGTTTAAGAGACAAAATAGGCTATATTATGCAAAATGTCGTGATTTTTGATGGGACAATTTTGGAAAATATAAATTATGCTAACAAAGATATTTCAAAAGATGAAATTATTGAAATATGTAAAAAACTAAATTTACATGATAAAATAATGTCACTAAAAGATGCATATGAAACAAAAATAACAAGTGATACAGACATTTTTTCATCAGGAGAAAAACAATTATTGAATTTTACAAGAGTAATGGTAGAGGATCCCGAAATTATCATATTAGATGAAGCAACAGCATCACTTTCTTATAAATCTGAAATGTTAGTCAGAAATGCAATAGAAGAAATAACAAAAGGAAAGATTAGCTTTATCATAGCACACAGATTATCTACGATAAAAAAATGTAATAAAATCATAATGATGCAAAATGGAAGAATCATAGAAGAAGGAAAACATGAGGAACTTATGGAAAACAAAGGGGAGTATTATAAGTTAGTGAATGCTTAAAAATATCACTAAAAGTAAATGGGACGTACTAATAAATGGAATAAAGTATATTTAATTGAAAATTATGTAAATTTATGATATAATAATAGTATCAATGGCTTTTCGCCATATGTATAGGAGGTTTTAAACAATGAAAGACTTAAAGGCTTCAGAATTGAAGCGGTACAAAGTAAGAGCACCACTGGAAACGCAGATAGGATTTAATACTTTTTTTCCAGGTTCAAAAGTATCTTCTTTTGAATTTCCTATTGAGAAGGCAATTTTAAAAACAATTGTGTCAGAAATAGGAAAGAAATCTACAAGGATTTCCATATCTTGCTATAATGGAGAGATGATGAGGGCAGTGCTTCCAAGTGAAGTGTATCTCATTAGAGATTATTTGCAAAATGCAGACGAGAGCTTAGTATGGCAATATAATCCTGTAGAAGAAAAGTTGCGTTCATCAGGTTTTAAAGCATTTACGCAAAAAAACTTTGATATGAACAGCTTTGTTTTACATATGCATGAATTTACTGGGAATTTGCCACCAATAAAAGAGGCGTACAGTAAAAAAATGCAGAAAAACAGAGGTATGTTTTATAGCAGAGGAACAATTGGTGAATGGAAATTTATTCATATTTATGTGAAAAATCCGTTTCCATGGGAAATCTTACAAAAAGTAGCATATAAGGAGTTCGGAACAAACCTTGTTCAAGTTTTCTTTAATCAGGAAACCAAAAAAGAACATCCGAAAGAGTTCGTTATTTGGTATCATCCAAATGCGGTACCTTTGCTCTAAGTGAATTGTTTAATTGTGATGAAGTACGTATAAAGAGATTTATACGTACTTTATTTTTGAATTACAATCTATGTAAAGCAATAAGTTGTCAAAACAACTTGAATATGATAGAATGCCCACAAGTTAAAAAATAAAATAGAGGGGAAAATATGAGAATAGGAATTGATATAGATAATGTAATATCTAGTTTTGATAATGAATTGTTAAAAGAATATTTAAAACATGATAAAGAATTAAGAAATACAGGAATTATAAATGAAAATGCTGTATCTATACACGCACGGAATGTTTGACTGGACGAAAGAAGAAAATGATAACTTTTATTATAACAATATAGAAAGAATTGCTAAAAAATTAAAAACGTTATCAAAAGCAGTAGAAACAATCAACAAATTAAAAAATGAAGATAATGAAATTTATATAATTTCAAGTAGAGATAATGGAGAATATACAAATCCAAAAGAAATGACAGAAAAATGGTTAAATGATAATAAAATTTATTATGATAGGCTGATACTTACTGATAAGGGTGAAAAAGGTAAAATATGCAAAGAAAATAATATTGATATCATGATAGATGATTCAGCCAATAATTGCAAAGATATATCAGAATATGGAATAAAAGTATACATGATGGAAACTAGATTTAATAAAAATATAGTAGAGTTTGAAAAAGTTTCAAATTGGAGAGAAATCTATACTAAAATAAATGAAATGAAACCCAAGAAAAAACAAGAAAAAATAAAAGTTATTTTAGACACAGACACATACAATGAAACTGATGATCAATTTGCACTAGCCTATTTATTGAAGTCACAAGATAGGTTTAATATTGAAGCCATAACGATTGCTCCATATCAACATGATAACGATTTAGCAATAGAGGAAGGAATAGAAAAGAGTTATCAAGAAGTATTAAAAATATGCCAATGGCTTAAATTCAATGCAGAAAACAAAGTTTTTAAAGGTTCAACGGATTATATACAAGAAGGATATGATAGAAACAATGATGCTGTAAATAAAATAATAGAAGTTGCATTAAAAAATGAAAAGACCTATATAATGGCAATTGGAGCAATAACTAATATTGCCATGGCAATCAGAAAAGAACCTAAAATAATAAATAAAATAGAAGTGATTTGGTTGGGTCGGAAATAATATTTTAAGTAAGGATAATGACGAATTTAACTTTAGACAAGATATTCAGGCAGTAAAAGATGTTTTTCAATCAGAAGTTAAATTAACCATTCTGCCATGTAAAGGTGTGGTATCGAACTTAAAAACAAGTATTTATGAAGTTGAACATCATTTGAAAGGAAAGAGTGATTTGTGCAATTATTTATGTGATAGATTTTACAATGATGGTAAACATGGAATTCAAACAAGACGTGTTATATGGGATATTAGTGCAATAGCCTATTTAATTAATCATGAGTGGTTTGAGACGATGCAAATAAATTGCCCTGCTATAAATGATGACACATCATATAGCTTGAATACAGACAATCATTTGATTACTATGGTTAATTTTTTAGATAGTGATAAGATATATGAGGATATGTTTAAAAAGATAGGAGATAACAATGATATTAAATAGTAAAGAAGCTTTGGAATTATTGGAAGAAGCTGAAAACTTAAATCCAGGAAGATGGATTGAACATTCTAAAAAAGTAGGAGAAGCAGCTAGAAGAATTGCAGAAAAGTTAAATTTAGATACAGAAAAGGCAAGGACTTTGGGATATATCCATGATATAGGAAAAAGATATGGAGAACGTGAACATCATGTAATAAAAGGGTATGAATTTTTAAAAGAAAAAGGCTATGATGACGAGTATGCTAATATCTGTATTACTCATTCGTATTTAAATAATGATATTAATTGCACAGCTGGTGGAGTACCAAGCAAAGAAAGTGCAGGCTATGAATTTAGAAAAACATTTGTACAAAGTCATGAGTATACAATCTATGAAAAGATAATTAATTTATGTGACTTAATGTGCACCAATGAATTTATGACTTTAGAACAAAGGCTAATAGAGATAATGGCAAGGCGTGGAGTAGATACGAATACGGTTTATCATATTACAGAAGCCTTAAAATTAAAGAAATATATAGATGAGTTGTTAGGTGGTAATGTGTATGCATTGTTTCCTGAAATTGTAGATAATATTATGAAATAAATAAAATTACAAAATAATAAGGAGAAAAAAATGAAATACCCGTTTAAAGTACTAAATAAAAAGAAATTTGTATTATGCTATATAAATGCATTTATAGTGAATTTATGTATCTATCTAGCACCAGTAATGTTAGCCATTTTTACTACGCAACCATTTACACTAGAAAAATTTAAATATTTAATTATATCTATTATAAGCTTAAAACTAATAGAAATAGTATTAAATCATATTTGGGTAGTATATATTCTAAGATTTGAAAGTAAATATGCAAAAGATTTACAATTAGCATATTTTAATAGAGTAGCAAGGATGAGACCTTCTAAATTAAATCAAGTACATAATGGGTTCTTAAAAAAGCAGATAGATATTATTTCAGATGAATCAGAAGAATTTATGGAATATGTTTTTGAGACAGTGAATGGATTCTCGATATCGATTGTTATCTTTTTAATTGAAGTAATACACCAAAATGTAAATACATTTTTTATTTGTTTAGCAATGGTAATTGGTATGGTATTATATAATATTTGGCTCGGAAAAAAGTATGTTACAGTTCAAGAAAATTACAATTATTCCTATTCAAAATACAATTCTACTTATGTTGATTTTTTGCAGAATATAAAAACAGTAAAAAGACTAAATGCAATGAAATATGCAAATTCAAAAAATGAAAAGGCTTTTAAAGAAGTAATTCCGAAATTAGATAAGACAAATTTTTTCTATTCTTTAAGAACAAATGGAATCAGCTTTTTTGTGTATTTTATGTATGCAATTATTCTTGTTGATTTATATTTTAAAATGAAAAGTGGACAGGATATCTTATCACATTTATTGTTTTATGTAACTATTTTTAGTAACTTAAGTTTAGAATTAAAAGATTTATCTAAATTGTTTATGCATTATAATAAATTTCAGGCAGCTACTAATCAAGTAGAAGATATAATCGGAAAAGAAGAGAACAGTAAGGCGGTAAGTGACTGGAATTGTATACAGATAAATGATTTGAAATTTAAATATAATGAGGAAACAAAAACAGAAATATATATACCAGATTTTGAAGTGAATAGAGGAGATAAAATTAGTATAGTAGGAAAATCAGGGCAAGGGAAGACAACCTTTTTAAATATATTTTCAAGAGATATAGAAATCAATGACGAAAACTATAAAATAGACGGAAAATCAATTAGAGGAAATTTGAACCTAGCTTATATTTCTCAAGAAATAGATTTATTTGATTTAACAGTGAAAGAAAATTTATGCTTAGGAAGAAACATAGAAGATGATAAACTAAAAATGTATTTAAAAGAAGCCGGACTTGAAGAATGGGTTGAAAAATTAGAAAATGGATTAGATACAGTTGTGGGAGAAAGAGGATTAAAGCTATCAGTTGGACAAAAGCAAAGATTAAATCTAATAAGAGGAATTTTACTAGATAAAGATATATATGTTTTAGATGAACCAACATCTAATTTAGATAAAGAAACAGAAAAACTAATAGTAAATTTGATTCAAAAATATTTAGCAGATAAGACAGTAATTATTGTTACACATAGAGATGAAATAAAGAAAATCTGTAATAAGCATTATGAATTTAAAGATAATGTTATGCAAGAAGAACTAGCAAATATAGCTTAATTTTTAAATTTAGAAAATAAAAAGGTAAAGGAGATATATGATGGAAAATAGTAATATTGTAAACAGATTTTTAACATATGTAAAAATTGACACACAATCCAATGAAGAAATATTGAAATCGCCTAGTTCGGAAGGGCAAAGAGAATTGTTACACTATTTGCAGAAGGAATTAATTTCATTAGGAATAAAAAATATTGATATGGATGAGCAAGGAGGTATCTTGTATGCTAAAATACCATCTAACACACAAAAAGAGGGGATAAAGGCGATTGGATTTATTACTCATGTAGATACTGCTCCGGATGCTAGTGGGAAAAATATAAAACCTAAAATAATAGAAAATTATAATGGACAAGATATAGAATTAAATAAGAATATAACATTAAAAGTAAACGAATTCCCAGAAATATTAGAATATAAAAACAAGTCTCTAATTGTAACAGATGGAACGACTTTATTAGGTGCTGATGATAAAGCAGGAATTGCAGAAGTTATGTCTATGATAGAATTTATCATGCAAAATCCAGAAGTATTACATGGAGAGATTTGTATTGCATTTACTTCAGATGAGGAGATTTCTAGAGGAACTAAGAATTTTGATATAGAAAGATTTGGGGCAGATGTAGCTTATACAGTAGATGGAGAAAAGCTAGGAGAAATTTCTTATGAGAATTTTAATGCAGTTCGTGCAGAGGTAACCATAAAAGGAAAAAGTGTACATACAGGTTATGCTAAAAATAAAATGATGAATGCTTCTGATATAGCATGTGAATTTCATTCGCAAATACCAATCAAAGAAAAAGCACAAACAACAGAAGGATATGAAGGTTTTTATCATCTAGTAAGTTTAAAGGCAAATGTAGAAAAAGCGGAGTTGATCTATAATTTAAGAGATTTTGAAAAAGATAGTATGGATGACAGAAAGAAAAAATTAAAGGAAATTTCTGAAAATATAAATGGAAGATATGGCAAAAATACTGTAAACATAGTATTTAAGGAACAATATGAAAATATGAAAGAATACTTAAAAGATAATATGGAACTAATAACCAATGCACAAAAGGCAGGAGAAAGAGTAGGAGTAAAATCTTTTATTCAACCAGTAAGAGGAGGAACAGATGGAGCACGTTTAACAGTAAGAGGGTTGCCATGTCCAAATTTAGGGGCAGGAGGAAGAAATTTTCATGGAGTTTATGAATTCGTATGTATAGAAGATATGAAAAAAATTGCAGAAATATTAATTGAGTTAGTAAAGATACAACTTATATCGTGTGTACATTAGGCGGTTTACTAATCGGAATATGGAAGAAAAAATATTTGCTATTGAAATGTCACAAAAATGAAATAATAATTTAATAGAAATGTAATAAAAAACGAAGATTATATTGTATAATAAAAGCAAAAGATAAAAATAATGGAGATTAGTATGGTGCCAGAAAAAAAACTGCAAAAAATAGGAATTATTCCCAAAGAAAAACTAAAAATAGAAGAAAAAAACTATATAGCCAAGACAATAGCAGGTAAACTATCAGAAAATATAGAAGTTTTATCAGATTGTTATCATGAATTATATATGAGAATTTTTAATTCGGATTTATATTATGCTGATATGGAGAAAAAGTTTTGTGGAATATTCTATTTCTATAAAACGAATACAATATACATAGATGAAAAAAAAGATGTTTCGCATATAGATGGATACATGATACATGAATTTATTCATTATTTACAAAATTTTAGTAAACTAGATCAAAAAACAAAAAGAGTGGGATTGTGTCGTTTTACGGATTTAAAAATAGTGGGGTTAGGAATCAATGAGGCGATGGCACAATATATTGCAGCGAAAGCATCAGGAAGTAAAATACAAAAAGTACATTTAAACGGAGTAACGATATGGACAAACAGTGAGGAACATTATAAATATATGACGAGTTTAACAAATCAAGTTCTTCTATTGATGGGAGAAGAAAAGGCAATAAAAAGTTGTATCTATAGTACAGAAGATTTTGAAAACGAATTATACAATACCTTTGAGGAAAATACCAATAAAATATTGAAAAATTTTGATATTATTTTAAATGAAAATAATAAGGCAGATAGAGAAGAAAGTAAAATAATAGAAGTGTATTTAAAAACCCAAGAAATGATTTATAAAAATTATTTTATGAAAATATATAATAGATTAACTACGATAAAAGAAGTGGATGACGAAGTGCAAAAGTTAAATGAATATGAAAAAATAATAGGAAGGATAGACGATTTACAAGGAAAAGAAGAGGGTTTTACTATTTTTAAAAAGAAAATGAGTACAAAATTTATGGATAAATATATAGAAGTAAGCAGAAAAAATAGCAGAAATTCTTTAGTTATTTATAAAAAGTCATTTTATGATATTTGGAGAAAAATAACAGATTTTATTCAACAGAAAATAAAAAGAGATCAAACCTAAAAAGAAAAATAGAATTCATAATAAAATTGAATTCTATTTTTTTATAAAAAAAACTTTAAAAAGTTAAGGGTAATAACTGAAATAGCAATTTTCCATGTTGTTTTTAAAGTTTTTAAAATTACATTTTTTACAATACATAAATTGTAGTCTTTTTGAACCGTTAAAGCCAAGCAATTCACAGTTTCTTCATTTTCATTTCTTTCAATTGGCTCTTGTTTAGAAATATCAGAATTTTTATTATCTTCTAAAGGAGACTGAATAGAATCAGTTTCTTGTAGAAGTTCATCGGTTGCACAAAATGTTGCTATAGATTCAACGTCATTTTGTGTTGTATTAGTATTTGTTTCTTCTGTTTCTAATATGTTTTCAATTTCTTTATTTGGTATATCCATCATAATTGGAAACCTTCCTTTGTATTATTTACTTAAATTATAACATTACTTGATAAAAAGTCAATAAAAATGGCTGAAAAAATGCAAATAATTGTCGAAATTAATGCTTATTTATCTTTTATTCAAAGATACTTTTTCAAATTTTGATTTTTTTAAAAATATAAATGATAATTTTTGATCATTTATAGGTTTAAAATAGATATGTCACACGTAAATTGAAAATAAAATATTGA
>JBJFFC010000020.1:0-11420 GCA_051891395.1 Clostridia bacterium
CTATTTTATTATACTTTAATCATTTCGAATTAACATAATGGTGGAGATGAGGAGAGTCGAACTCCTGTCCATAATACTTTCCACATAGACTTCTACAAGTTTATTTTGTCTTTTTTATTCATTATTCTTTCTCCGACAAACAGGATAAATAATAATATAGCTTTTTTAATTACCCACTACTTCAAAAGCAAAAGTAGTTTTGTTTCCCACTATCATGACACTTTACTAAAACAGGTGGGACCATTAAAGTAAAGCGTAGCTACGCTTAGGCAGCTAATGCTAATTCTTGTTTATCAGCGTTTATATTTAACTTTCCCGTTTTTTTAAGTGGCCAACGAGAATCCACTACTTGCTATCTATATTTCTGGTAGTATGTCGAAACCATTACATCCCCGTGTACTTATTTATTATACTATATTTATTAAAATTTATCAATGCTTTTTGTTTTGTAAAAAATATATTTTATGCATCGTTTTAATATTCTTATAATAATATCAATATAATTAAAATTTAGTTACACATTTTTTATTTGTGAATATAATAATCTTAGGTGATTTTATGGCAATTGTTCAAACTAATATAAATTATACATATGAGATTATGATGTATAATCTTTATGCATTAAATACTACCTATCCTTTCTTACAAATAGAATCTGTTGGATTTAGTGTACTTGGAAAAAGTCTCCCTGTCGTTAGACTTCGGACGTGGTTCAAAACAAGTTTTTTATTCTGCTTCTTATCATGCAAATGAATGGATCACAAGTGTAGTACTTATGAAATTTATTGAAGATTATTGTCAATCCTATATGAACAATACGAATATTTATGGATTTAATATTAGAAATCTATTTCGTTCTGTTTCTATTTATATCATGCCAATGGTAAATCCAGATGGTGTTAATTTAGTAACTGGATTTTACAATAATAATTTCAGTATTTATAATTCTTTTAAAAATATTGCAAGTAATTATCCAGATATTCCATTTCCAGATGGTTGGAAAGCTAATTTTAATGGTGTAGATTTAAACTTACAATTTCCTGCTGGTTGGGAACAAGCAAAACAAATAAAATATTCGCAAGGCTTTACACGGCCCAAGCCCTCGTGACTTTGTGGGATATGGTCCATTAACAGAACCTGAGGCTTTAGCTGTTTATAATTTTACTTTATCTCATAATTTCAGATTAGTCATAGCCTATCATACACAAGGTCAAGAAATTTATTGGCAATTTCAGAATTTCAATCCACCTAATAGCTTTTATATCGGAAATCGATTTGCAATTAGTAGTGGATACAGACTATCTGAGACTCCTTATAATTCAAGTTTTGCTGGTTATAAAGATTGGTTTATTCAAGATTATAACAGACCAGGTTACACAATAGAAGCTGGACTTGGAGAAAATCCGCTTCCTATTTCTCAATTTAATGAAATTTACCGTGATAATTTGGGAATTTTAGTTTTAGGTGCTGTTTTATAAGATTATTAAAAAAGTGAAAAGAGTTTAATGAGGCTAGTGAAAAGTAGCCTCATTAAATCATCTTTTTCTATTTCGTTATCCATTTTACTAAATCTAAATTTGCAGGTTCTAATAACATTTCATGCTTTGGCATAACACGGAAGGTATATCCATAGTTTCCTCCTGTTGTTAACTCTATTTTTGTCGTAAAATAGTATTTTTTATTTTCTTCATCTGAATCAGATAAAATCATTGGAATAATACTTACATTCTCTACTACACCATTATCTAATATTTTTCCATAATATGCTTCTACTGTTACATTTTCAACATTAATGTTTGGAAGCTCTACTTCGCAAGCTACTTCAATATTATTTCCAGCATCCAGTGTAATATTATCTAAATTATTTACCTGTGTTAATTTGACGTCTTTCCAATTCATTTTTAAATCCTTTTTCCAAGAATTATATGCTGCTACATTATCTACATCTTCATAATATTTTTTAGTTAATTTACAAAGTGGCATATAAAGATTATTTGTATAATCCACTAACATTCTTGCCGTGCTGTATTTTCCACCTGTTGTTATGATTGAATTTTTCATTAATTCAATCCACTTCTTAGACATTCCTTTCTTATCTTTATCATAATAAGCTGGTATTATTTTTTCTTCTAAAGTTCTATACATGCTTTGGCTGTCGGCTTGGTCTTGTGCTTCATATGATTCATATTCAGCATTTGTTCCAATGGTCCATCCATTATTTTGTGTATATCCTTCTGCCCACCATCCATCTAATACACTAAAGTTAATAACTCCATTTACAGATGCTTTTTGTCCACTTGTTCCTGATGCTTCCATTGGTCTTCTTGGATTATTTAACCACACATCTACACCACTAATTAGATATCTTGACATTGCTATATTATAGTTTTCAAGCAAGAATATTTTTCCTTTAAATTGTGGCATCATAGATACTTGATGGATATATCTTATTAAATCTTGACCTTCTTTATCAGCTGGATGAGCTTTTCCCGCAAATATTAATTGGACTGGTCTATCACTGTTATTTAATATTTGTGTAATTCTTTCTAAATCTTTAAAAATTAAAGTTGCTCTTTTATAGGTTGCAAATCTTCTTGCAAATCCTATTGTTAATGCGTTTGGATCTAATTTTGATACAATTTCATTAATTTCATCATAACTATATCCTGATCTTCTTAATCTTTCTGTTGTATTATTTTTTACTAGTTTTAATAACTTCATTTTTCTGTCATTATGAACACTCCATAATTTTTCATCTGGTATGTTTTGTATTTTTTCCCAAATTTGATCTTGATACATACTATCTTGCCAATAAGGAATTAAATATTTATTATATAATTCCTTCATTTTAGGAGCAAGCCATGAACAAGTATGGATACCATTTGTAACATATTCAATTGGTGATTCATTTGCTGCTATATTAGGCCATACTTCTCCAAATAATTCTCTCGAAACTGCTCCATGTAACTTACTTACACCATTTTTCTTTCCGGCTATTTTTAGTGCTAAAATTCCCATATTAAATCCATTATCTAATTCTTTACCTGGTTTCATACCTAACATTAAGAATTCTTCCCTTGTAAGGCCTAGTCTTGGCCAGAAATCTTTAAAATATTTTTCAACCAAATCGATTGGGAATATGTCATTTCCAGCTGGTACAGGTGTATGGGTTGTAAATACTGTTTTTGAACTTGCAATATCTTTTGCTACCTCAAAAGATACTTGTTTTTCTTTTATAATATTTTTTATAATTTCTAAATTCAAGAAAGCTGAATGTCCTTCATTCATATGGTATATAGTTGGATTTAAATTTAAATAATTTTTTAGTAAGTTCACTCCTGCCATTCCAAGTACAATTTCTTGGCGAATTCTCATCTCTTGGTCTCCACCATATAGTCTTAAAGTAACATCTCTGTCTTCTGCATTGTTTTTTTCAATATCAGAATCTAATAAATATAATTTTACTCTTCCTACGTTAATTTGCCAAACTTTTAAATATAATCTTCTTTTTGGAAATTTAACATATATTGTTAAGTCCTCTCCTTTTTCATCTTTAACTGGATTGATTGGTAAATCATATAAGTCAATATTATTATATTCTGTTTCCTGGTCTCCATTTCCGTTTATTTTTTGATTAAAATATCCATTTTTATATAATAGTCCGACTGCTACTAGTGGAATTCCTAAATCACTTGCTGATTTCAAATGATCACCAGACAAAATACCAAGACCACCAGAATAAATTGGAATTGTTTCGTCGATTCCATATTCTGCTGAAAAATAGGCAATTAAGTCATTTTTTTCTTCTGGATATTTTTTAGAAAACCATGTATTTTTGCTATTCATGTAGCCTTCAAAATTTGATACTACTTTATCATATTCTTTTAAAAAGTTAATATCTTTAGCTACATCTTCTAATCTTTCTTGCGATACATGTTTTAAAAATTTAACGGGATTTTTATTGGATTGTTCCCATAAATCTCTATCAATTTTTTGAAATAATCTTAGAAATTCTGTATTCCAAGACCACCATAAATTATTGGCAATTTCAGATAATTTCTCTATTCTTTTTGGTAATTGTGGATTTACCGTAATTCTATTGAATAAATACATTTTTTATTAATTCCTCCTTCGTATTTTTAAGCATTTTTTCTAATTGTAATTTTACATATCTATTATCTATTAAATGTTTTTATTTGTCAAATGTTTTTATTAAAATATTCTCGAAATATCATGATAAGTTACATATAACGATAGTGCAATTAAGATAGAAAATCCTAATAATTGTATATTGATTTCTGTTTGTTCATTTAGTGGTTTTCTTCTAATTGCTTCAACGATTAATATTAATATCTTTCCTCCGTCTAAGGCAGGTATTGGTAATAAATTGGTTACACCTAATGACATTGAAACTAATACTAACATATATATAAATTCTTTTACGCCATTCGTTTTGGAAACCACTTCAGATATTCCCACTGGTCCCATCATTTGGTCTACTCCTACTTTTCCAGTAAATAATTGTTTTAAATTATCTACAATAGAAAACATAAAATCTTTTGTCAGCACACCCGCATTGATACATCGATTGATAAAGGTATCTTCTGCTGGTTTTAAATTAACACCTAGATAATACCCAGTATACCCATTTTCTGTTACTTCCTTTGCCTCACCTGTATATTCTAGTATTTCACCATTTCTTTCTACTTTTACTTTTATTTCCCCAGCATTCTTTTGTATAGACTCATTTAAATCATATATATTATTAATTTTGTCATCATTAATTTGAATGATTTTATCTCCTGCTTGTATTCCCATTTGCTCTGCTGGATATCCATTTATTATTGTACTTACTTCATTAGTAATATAAGTTCCTGAACTTGCAATTAGTACAAAATAAACTATAATTGCAAATAAAATATTAACAATTGCTCCTGCCGCTACTATTGCAATTCTTTTTGGAATACTGGCTTTTGAAAAAGATCCACTTTCTTCTGACCTTTCTTCCTCTCCTTCCATGCTAACAAAACCACCCAAGGGAATCAATCTTAATGCGTATTTTGTTTGTTTTCCTTGCTTTTTCCATATAGTTGGTCCAAAACCTATTGCAAATTCATTGACTTTTACTTTGCATAGTTTTGCCACCGAAAAATGTCCAAATTCGTGAATAAAGATTAGAAATCCTAACAAAAATATTATTTTTATTGCTGATAGTAAAAAAGAAATCAAATTTTTTCCTCCTTATTTTTTCTGCCTTTTAAAAATAGAATGGAGATGAAAAGTACATCTCCTTTTTTTATAATAATGTAAATAATGCATAAGCAAATGGTGCTAAGAATATTAAACTATCAATTCTATCTAACATTCCGCCATGTCCTGGTATTAAATTACTAAAGTCTTTTATATCTACAAATCTTTTTATGCTAGATGCTGCAAAATCTCCGATTTGACCAACTAAACTTAATATAAGTCCTATTCCAGTTATAAATAAATAAGAATAATTCATTCCCCAATAGGTATTTGCAACATATGTATATACAAGCATTAATACTATTGCACCTATAGTTCCACCAATGCATCCCTCAATTGACTTTTTAGGACTTACTTTACTAAATTTATGTTTTCCAAAATGTTTTCCTATAAAATAGGCAAATATATCAGTCCCCCATGCTGCAAACATTGCATACCATATTAAAATTTTTCCATTTTGCATTCCATCTATAATTGCAATAAACATGATAAAAAATACGACATAAAATATTCCTATAAATGTGTATGCTATATCTTTAAATGTTGTTTTCATTTCGGTTGCAACTACTTGTGCAAAAAGTATAATTAAAATAGTTGGTATTCCTAGCGTTACTATTATTTTTAAACATTCTTGTGGTACTAAATGTATAATTGCTATACTAAAACAACTTAAATATCCAAGCCACTTCACTGGTTTTGATACTTTAGATACTGCATTAAAATATTCACTCATCGCAAGTAAAGCAATAATTGCTAATGCTATATCTACTACTACTTTGTTTCCTATTAAAAAAACTAATACTACTAATGGGAAACCTAATAATCCTGAAGTTAATCTTTTTATATCCATATTTATTCCTTTCTTGCCAAAGCAATATTGTTGGCAATATTTATCTAATTCTAATTTGCTCCAAATTTTCTAGTTCTTTTTTGGTATTCTATAATTGCCTCATCTAAATCTTTTTCCTCAAAATCTGGCCAGTTTTTATCGATAAACAAAAATTCTGAATAAACTAGTTGCCACGGTAAAAAATTGCTTAATCTTAATTCTCCACTTGTTCTGATTAATAAATCTGGATCTGGTTGCCCTTTTGTGTATAGATTGTTTGATACCAAATTTTCTGTTATGTCTGCTATCTCTATTTTTTTATCTTTTACATCTGCTGCTATTTGCTTAATTGCCTTTATAATTTCATCTCTTCCACCATAATTTAACGCAATATTAAAAGTAACTCCTGTATTATCTTTTGTTCTTTCCATACATTTCTTTATACTTTTTTGCATACCTTCTGATAATGCAGTAATATCTCCTAATATTTTTACCTTTATATTTTCTGTGTCTGCCCTTTTGCTATATTCATCCAAATAATTTTGAAGTAGCATCATTAATGCTTTTACTTCATCTTCTGCTCTTTTCCAATTTTCTGTTGAGAATGCATAAACTGTAATATGCTCTAATCCTATTTTGTTAGCATATCTTACAATCTTTTCTAGCGTTTTTGCACCTTCCTTATGTCCAAAGCTTGCAGGTTTTCCCTTTGCTTTTGCCCATCTTCTATTTCCATCCATGATAATAGCTATATGTTTTGGCATAGTTTCTTTGTCAAAATTCATTGTTCATTCTCCTTTTGCTGATTTTTTACTACGTTTTAATGCATTAATTATCTGTAACTAATATTATATATTAGAACAGCTAACTCTCCCTCAAAGTCATTTGTTTCTATTTTTTATATAGAAAGCTAGCTCTTTTAAGAATTCCGCTTTATCTCCATATTCTTTTAATTCATCTATTGCTTCTTTCGTTATTTTTTCTAGAATTTCTTTTGCGCCTTGCAGTCCATATTTCGAAACATAGGTGCATTTTTCTAATTCTTTATCATTTCCTACTGGTTTTCCTAAGACTTCTTCATTTCCTTCTTCTGATAAAATATCATCTTTTATTTGAAATGCTAATCCTATTTTTTCAGCATACCTTGTTAATTTTTCTAAATCTGTTATATTAGAATTTGCCAGTATGGCTCCCATTCTAACACATAATTTTAAAAGTGCACCTGTTTTATTTTTATGAATATATTCTAAATATTCATCTGTTATTTGTTTTCCTTCATATTCTGTATCTATGTATTCTCCTGCAATCATTCTATCCACAGCAAGTGAAAATTCATTAAAAACTTTTAGTTTGTTTTCAAAATCTTCTTGTTTTGTATTTTTTAAATCATCACTAATCACCATATATGCATAATTTAACAAGCCATCTCCCGCAAGAATTGCAGTTGCTTCATTGAACTTCTTATGGTTTGTGGGTTTTCCATGTCTCAAGTCATCGTTATCAATTGCAGGTAAATCGTCGTGAATTAAAGAAAAATTATGTACCATTTCAATTGCTACTGCATATGGCATACACTTTTCTATATCTTTTCTAAATATTTCATAAGTTGCTATAACAAGAATTGGTCTTAATCTCTTTCCACCAGCCATAAGGCTATATTCCATTGATTTATTTAATATTTTCTCTGGAACTTCTTGTTTTCTTAAATATTTTTCTAATTCACTATTTACTTGCTTTTGATATTTCTTTAATTGCTCTTTAAATTCCATAATTAATTGCATTCCTTCCTCAAGGCACAAAACTGTAGTTTTTAAACTGACATAACTTCCTTTTCTTTTGCTTCTAATATTTTATCTATTTCTTCTATATTTTTATCCGTAATTTTTTGAATCTCATTCTCTGCTTGTTTTAATTCATCTTCTGTTATTGTTCCTTCCTTTTGTTCTGCTTTTACTTTGTCTATTCCTTCTCTTCTAATTGATCTTACAGCTACTTTTGCTTCTTCTGCCATTTTTCTTATATCTTTTACCAATTCTTTTCTTCTTTCTTCATTTAATTCAGGAAAAGCTAGTCTTATTACTTTTCCATCATTATTTGGATTAATTCCTATATCAGATGCTAATATCGCTTTTTCAATCTCTTTTAATACACTGGCATCCCATGGTTGAATTACAATTAATCTAGCCTCTGGAACTGACACTCCTGCCACTTGATTAATTGGTGTAGGTGTTCCATAATAATCTATTTTTACCTTATTCAAAATAGCTGGGTTAGCTCTTCCTGCCCTTACCTCTGATAATTTCTCACTATAAACACTAATTGATTTTTCCATCTTTTCTTTTAAACTTGTATAATCCATTTTTCTCTCTCCTTCTTTTGAGACATTGGGGACACCCCTTTTTTGTCTCATTTTTTTGTCGAATTTTGTCTTTTCAACATATCTCTATTTTATTTTGATACACTTTCCACTGTCCCTCGTGTCTCATTTTACAATTGTTCCAATTTTCTCGCCCTTAACAGCTCTCACTATATTTTCTGGATCTTCAATTCCAAATACTAATAATGGCATATTGTTATCTCTGCACATTGCTGTAGCTGTTGAGTCCATTACTTTCAAATCTTTTTCCAATACTTCCATATATGAAATTTCTTCATATCTTTTTGCTGTTGGGTCTACTTTAGGATCTGCTGAATATACAGCATCTATTGCTTTTCCAAGCAATATGATATCAGCGTTTATTTCTGTTGCTCGAAGTACTGCTGCTGTATCTGTTGTAAAGTATGGGTGTCCTGTACCACACGCAAATATAACAACTCTTCCTTTTCCTAAATGTTTTTCTGCTTTTCTTTGTATAAATGGTTCTGCTATTTCTCTCATTTCTATTGCTGTTTGTACTCTTGAGTATACACCTCTTGTTTCTAATGCATCTTGAAGTGCCAATCCATTCATAGCTGTTGCAAGCATTCCCATATAGTCTGCTGTTGTTCTTTCCATTTGATGACCATTTCTTCCTCTCCAGAAGTTTCCTCCTCCTACAACAATACCTACTTGTACTCCCATTTCTACTATTTCTTTTACTTTATCACATATTTTTCCTACTGTTTCTACATCTACTCCTGTCTTTTGTTTTCCTGCTAATGCTTCTCCGCTTAATTTTAAAAGTACTCTTTTATATTTTAGCTCAGACACTTTTTTCACTCTCCTATTTATTTTATTCTTACAGGCTTATTCTATCATATATTTTGAAAAAATACAGTAGTTTTTTAAGATTTTATTAATTTTTTACAATATAAAAAAGAAAACAGCTTTCTACTGTTTTCTTCTCTAACTTCTTATTTTAATTGATTCATTACTTCTTCCGCAAAGTTCTCTTCTTTTTTCTCGATTCCTTCACCTTTTTCGAATCTTGCAAACTCTACTACTTCAGCATCTTTTTCCTTTAACAATTGAGATACTTTTATATTTGGATCTTTAACAAACGCTTGATCTACTAAACAAATTTCGCTAAAGAATTTTCCAATTCTTCCTTGTACTATTTTTTCAGCAATTGCTTCTGGTTTTCCTTCGTTCATTGTTTGTGCTTTTAAGATTTCTTTTTCTTTTTCAACTCTTTCAGCTGGTACAGAAGCTTCATTTAAATATTCTGGTCTAGCAGCTGCAATTTGCATACAAACATCTTTTGCCACTTCGCTATTTCCTTTTTTCATATTTACTAAAACAGCTATTTTTCCATCTCCATGGATATATTTTTCTACTAATCCTTCTGATTCAAATCTTGCAAATCTTCTAATGTTCATGTTTTCACCAATTGTAGCTATTTTATCTACTAATACTTCATTAACTGTCTTTCCTGGTACTTCAATTGATTCTTGAGCTAATAATTCTTCTACATCTTTTGGATTTTTCTCTACAACTTGTTTTGCTACATTCATAACAAAAGTTTTGAATTCTTCATTTTTTCCAACAAAGTCTGTTTCTGAATTTACTTCTACGATTGCTCCTACTTTTCCATCTTCTGAAATATATGCTTCTACTAATCCTTCTGCTGCAACTCTTCCTGATTTTTTAGCAGCTTTTGCAATTCCTCTTTCACGTAATAATTCAATTGCCTTTTCCATATCACCGTCTGTCTCTGTTAAAACTTTCTTGCAGTCCATCATTCCTGCACCTGTTTTTTCTCTCAAATCTTTTACTTGACTAGCTGTAACCATTTTCTATTTCCTCCTTTTATAATTTTAATAATTTTGATTGCTTTTACAAAATTATTATATAAATAACAAATATAAATAAAGAAGAATAGAGCAGAAAAGCTCTACTCTTCCTTTATTTTTAAAATTATTCTTCTACTTTTTCTTCTTCATTTGCTACTACTTCTTCAATTGTTGTAGCTTCTTCTTCCTCTATTGGTTGTTCTTCCATTTCTGGTTCAAAGCTTTCACCTTGTTTACCTTCGATAACGGCATTTGCCATTACATCAGCTATTAATTTAACTGCTCTTATAGCATCGTCATTTCCTGGTATTGGGTAATCCAATTCTTCAGGATTACAGTTTGTATCTACTAAACCTACAACTGGAATTCCTAATTTTTTCGCTTCTAATATAGCAATTCTTTCTTTTTTAGGATCTACTAAGAATATAACTCCTGGCAGTTCGTTCATTTCTTTAATTCCACCAAGGTTTCTTTCTAATTTATCCATTTCTTTTTTCAATAAAATAACTTCTTTTTTAGGTAATACATCAAATGTACCATCTGCTTCCATTGCTTCTAAATCTTTTAATCTTTGAATTCTCTTTTGGATTGTTCCAAAATTTGTTAACATTCCACCTAACCATCTTTGGTCAACATAGAACATTCCACATTTTAAAGCAGCTTCTTTCATACATTCTTGTGCTTGTTTCTTTGTTCCTACAAATAATACTGTTTTTCCTTCTTCTGCTTGTTCTTTAATGAAGCTATATGCTTCGTCTAATTTTTTTGATGTCTTTTGTAAATCAATGATGTGAATTCCATTTCTAGCTTGAAATATATATTCAGCCATTTTTGGATCCCATCTTCTTGTTTGATGTCCAAAGTGAACACCTGCTTCTAGTAATTGTTTCATTGCAACTACTGCCATTTTAAATTCCTCCCTTTTTTGTTTTTCTTCCACAAAGTTCTTCGTTTTTTAGGACCTAAATCCTTAGGCACTTCCCTTAAAACTCTCTTTGTGTGATTAATACGCTAATTATTTTACCAAACTTTTCCGCAAATTGCAAGTGTTTTTCGTAAATTAATTTCAAATCAATGTAGGTTAGTCAATCATATGTCACACTTTTTTGAAAAATATATGCTTTGAACA
>JBJFFC010000021.1:0-134157 GCA_051891395.1 Clostridia bacterium
TTCGCTAATAAAATAAGACTATTTTTTAGTGAAATATTCAAAAATTATTGACAATATTTCAATAATATTTTATGTATTATTTTGTTTTTTATTCCTACTATTTCTCGGAAATAAACTTACTCTAAAGTTTTTAGGCTTTAATTCTTTTATTAAATTTTTAACAATGCTTATATCTTTTTATGAATTATAAAAAGTGTTAACTGTTAAATCTGCTAGTTGTATTCCATAATTTGTTTTAGAATCATAATAAGTAATTTTGAAATCATCATCATATATACAAAATTCTGTCTTTAAATATGTTTCTAAATTGTTTAGTTCTCCTACTCTTATATTTCTATTATCTATGCTGATAATAAACTCTATTGGCTCATCATTTTCTTGTAAGTTTAATTCTGGCAATATGCAATCTTGAATTAGAACTTTTACAGCATAATTGAAGAATATATTAGAATCAACTATTTCCTTTTTCATATACTTTTTATCAAATACTTTAACACAACCATGAAAAGTTTCAATATCTTGTATTTTATTAAATATTTTTATTTTTTCTTCTTCAGACATATCATATGACTTTATTTCAGTATCTAATTTGATGTTTTTTTCTTTCTTTAATTTAAAATTTTCTTTTTTATATTTTGCTTTAATTTTCAGTTTATCTTCTTCATAAGAAAAGTATCCACCTACTGCAAAATACCTTGTTTTACTATTTTTATGAATTGATCCGACTTTCATCTAAGTATACGTATATTTTCATGTTATATCGCTCCTCATATGTTGTTTCTTGCAATTTCACTTATATACTTATCTTACATATTTTGTATTATTAAAAATATCTAAAGAAAATATTTTGTTTTCTTCAAAATCTTTAATAAACTGGAGGCTTGTATCATATCCTCTTAATTCTTTTTCTGTCATATTTTTAACATCTTTAACATTTAACCATTTTACATCCAATATTTCATCAGTATCAAATTTAATATCTTCTTCTAATATATCAGCAGTAAATCTTACCATTACTCGTGTTTCTCCATCTTCTCCATCAACAGAACATATTGGTAATACCCCTGTGAGTTTTACTCTACAGCCCGTTTCTTCATAAGCTTCTCTTACTGCTGCATCTGTTATTTTTTCTAATTCATCTACATGCCCTGCTGGAAAATTCCATTGTCCATAACATTTCTTTTTTGCTTCTTTTACCATTAAAATTTTATTATCTCTTACTATTATACAACCTGCAATAACTACCATTTTATCTCTCTTAACTATAAAATTACTTCTTCTAAATCATTTGGAACATAAACATTACCTAAAAAGAATTTCTTTGCTTCTTCTATATATAATTTTTTTCTGTTTTTTACATCATTGTCTATTGTATGCCATAAAATCAAATTTTTAGCTTTCATCATTTCCATCTTTTCTGCCACATCTTTAACTACTGAATGATTTTTTTCACGTGCTTTAAAAATAGTTTCTTCTTTTTCTAAACAAAATGCTTCATGTAGTATCCAATCGAAATTTTTTATTCTATCATATATCTTTTCAGAGCAAGGAACATCTCCTAAAAATGCTATATTCTTTCCATTATTTAATGCTGTTTTAAATCCATATTGAATACATTCAATAGAGTGTAAATCTATTACTTCTATATCATATCCTATAATAGAAAACTTTTTATAATCTTTACAAAAGTTATATATTACTAACTCTTTATATAAGTCTAAATGTACTTTATGAAATGTAGCTGACATGAAAGTATCTATTATTTCTTTAATTTCATTATCACAATATATATTTAATTTTCCATTATATCTTTTCATCCTATGTTGTTGCATTATATATCTTAATAACGGAATAATACCTAACAAATGATCTATATGCTTATGTGAAATAAAAATATCATGTATTTTATCAATATCTATATTTTTTGCCTTTAATTGATTTAATATTTGATTACCACTTCCTGTATCTACTAACATATACTTATCATTATTTTCTAGTAAGAAACATGTACTATAACAATTTATTGATATTCCTGCGCCAGTGCCTAAAATTATAATCTTTTCCATTTATAAATCCTTTCTATCTATTTAAATAATATTCTAATATATTTCTATCTCTTAAAACTATAAATTTTGTGTGATATACAGACTCATATTTTGATGCAATCAAATTATTAAAACATTCTGTAATTAACTTTAATCCATTTTGAGTAGTTATCATTATATGTTGATTCATAGTTCTACATCTCATTAACATATTTTTTTATTGTATTTACAACTTCATTATGTACTTTTCCATTACTTACTACAGCACCTTTTATACTTTGATCATATCGTTGGTCATTTCCAAATAGGTTTGTAACCTTTCCACCAGCTTCCTCAACTATTACTTTTGCTGCTGCAATATCACAATTTTTGTGTTTTGTACCAGGAAATATAGCAAAATTAAATTCTCCACTAGCAACACACATACAAGCCCTTATAACACTACCAACACTTACAAAATATGTTTCTTTTCCTATTGCTTTTATCACATCATAAAGATTATAATCAGCATTTGACCACATGTCAAAATTTGATACACTTTTCATATCATTTAATAGAATATCATTAACCTCTATTTTTTGATTGTTCTTATATGCTCCTTGTCCTTTTATAGCTGTATATAAATTGTCAGTAAATGGGTCATATACTAAACCGACAATTGATTCTCCATCTACAACTAAAGCTAAAGAAAATACTGCAACTGGAATATGTCTAGCATACATTGCTGTTCCATCTACTGGGTCACATACCCATTTATATTTACTTTCTCCAAATTGTTCTTCCTCACCATCTACTGCGTGACTTGGATATTTTTCTTTAACCTGACTTATTAAATAAGAATTTATTTCAGTATCAGCTAAAGTTACAATTGTTTTATCGCCTTTGTAACTTGCACCATTATCTTGATTAAAATATTTTAACATTACTTCGCCTGCATGTTTTGCTATATCTTTAGCGAATTCTAAATACTCATTATATTCATCCATATTATTTATTCTCCTTTGCATCTGCAAATTTTCTGATAAATATTTTTTATTAAACAAATATTCCATTACAACAAAATAATCTGTTTTAAATAAATTAGGTTTATCATTCATTAATCTCTGAACTTCATCTTTAGTCATATAATATATTTTTTCAATACCATCTTGATCATAATTCGTAATTTCATTGTTGTACTTTAATATATATACCTTTTGAAATGTATTACTATCACTATCATACGGAGAAAAATATGCAACTTCTTGTAATTTAACATTTGTAATTCCCAACTCTTCATTAAGTTCTCTATAAGCTGCCTCTTCATATTCTTCTCCTGAATTCACATGTCCTCCTACTGAAAAATCATAGCAATTAGGAAAAATTCTTCTATTAGAACTTCTTTTAGGTACTACTATTTTTTTATCATCATTAGTTATTATTATATTGATAAATCTTAACTGCGATGGCTTTATAGTATTTTGCATATTTTCAGATATTTTACCTATAATTTCATCCTTTTCATTTACAATATCAAAAAATTCTATATTATCTTTCTTCATTAACTCCACTCATTTCTTTGGCTTTTAGTCTTTCTGGTAAAATCACTTCTGGAACTATAACTTTTTCGTTTTCAATTTGAACGATTGGAATATACTCCTTATAATACCTTTGTAGTTCTTTGCTATCATACATTGGAATTATTACTTGATTAACTATTTGTCTAAAATATTCGTTTTTAATTCCATTATATTTACTCGGAATTGAACTTTCTGCTATTTCTTTAGGTACTCCTTTTTTTGCTAAATCATCAATTCTCCTTGCTCTTAAATCATCATATTCGCTTTGACCTACTACTTTTTTTCTATATTGCCTTCTATTATTGTCATCTAAAAATAATATATCTTGCCATGGAATTGCATAAGTTTCGTGGCAAGCACTTCCATGGCTTAAATAAGAACCATCCCAACCTTTACCAATATAATCTATAATCAATTCTTTTTGTGTTCTATAATCTAAATAGAAACTCCCTTCTATTTCGTATGTTGGACAAAAATCTCCCTCATTCCAATATATTATTGCAACACCACTCGAATCTAATTCATTGGATTTCTGTCTTACTTTTCTTATATACTCAAATATAGTTTCTCTATTTCCGTTTTGTCCACCAAGCCCAATAGGAGTATCTCCTACCTTCGCATCTGAACGCATACAAAAATCGTTTTGTTCTTTATATGTATCTAATAATGCTTGTATTTCATCTTCATTTTCTACTATAAAAAAATTAGAAAAGGTGGGTAATTTATATCTTTTGGCTAATAGAAAACCTTTTGCTTTTCCATATTTAGAAATCTCTTTTATATCGGTTACTTTATTCGCATTTAGCATATATGACCTCCAATTTTAATTGATTCATAATTTTACACTACCTTAAAATTAATCGACTTTTTCATGATATATAACTTCTTTTCCATTATTTTTAGCATATTCAATTTCATTTTTTGTACTATTTCCAATATATGCATCAATATTTACAACATATATAGCATCACTTATATCAATTTTCTTTCTATGAATTTTATCTAAAATACTAGCATCAACACCTTCATATCGTTGTCCATCAATATTATAAACACATTGAATAACGGCATAGCCTTTTTTTAATTCCAATTCTTCAGCGATTTTCATCATTTCTTTTGAATATCTCATGCTTCCACAAATTGTTATTACTTTTATAGCCATATATAAACATCTCCTATTTTACTAAATCTAAATTACCATTTATAATTTCAGGTGCAAATCCACTTATCTCATCAAATAAAATTCCTTCTGGTACTTCATTCCATAAGTATATCTTTTTATCTTCCATAAAAGCTTCATATAATTCAAGAAATGTTGAGCCACCAACATAATTCTTCTTTCCATTTTTATCAAAATTTAAAGTTAATACTGCATCCATAGACTTTATTCTATCTCTACTTCTCTTAAACATTTCTCCCTTCATTCTTGCATGTTCTTCTTTTCCTTTAGCATACCATTCATTTTCAGCATTAGGATTTTCGTATGTATGAGGTAAAAATACTTCCCAGCCATTTTCTTCTAGTTTTTCTTTAATTGGTGGTATATCTTTATAAAAAGCTTTGCTACATATTATAAATATTTTGTTCATATATAAATCACTCCAATTCTTATTCTATTTGTCAAACATTATATCATACTTTAAATTGATTGTCTTAATTTTACCAAAATTTATATCTTTTTTCCTAATATTTTAAAGAGCCAGTAATTATACTAGCTCCATACTTTAATAAGCATTTTCAAATTTATATTGATAGAATTTTCCTCTTTTTTGAATTGTTACATTCGACATTTTTTATTTCTCCTTTCATTTTTCTAATGTAAACTAAAAAGACGAATTAACATGTTCTAAATTCGTTCCTCATCAAGAACATATAACATTCGCATAATTATTTTCTAAGAGCTTATCTTCCTTTCAGTAGATAATTCTAAGAAAATAATAAAAATGCTACCACGAATGATAACATTTCTATAACTTTTATTCACTTTGTTTGCAATCACATAATCCTTTATTTATAAGTATTTCAGAAATTTTGCATACATTCATGAAAACATTTTGGTATGTTTTCATATTTATGTCTACTTTGTGAATCTCTGTAAGTATTGGTATTACTGATTTCTTCCACAACAATTTTTATACTTTTTCCCACTTCCACAAGGGCAAGGATCATTTCTGCCAACTTTTGGTCCTTCATTTCTAACTGTCTTATCTACATCTGTTCCTATTTTAGATCCTCCATCGACACTATGAATAGCTTCTAATGCTTCTCCTGTTATTTTAACAGTTTCTTGTCTTTTTACTTCTCCTTGTTGTCTAATATGCATTAAAATTTTTGTTACATCGAATTTGATATCATTTATCATTTCATCAAACATATCAAAACCTTCTAAACGATATTGAACAACTGGGTCTTTTTGACCATAAGCACGAAGCCCAATACCATTTTTTAATTCATCCATACTATCAATATGGTTCATCCATTTTTCATCAACAACTTTTAACATGACAACTCTTTCAAGATCTCTCATTTGTTCAGATGTGATTTCTTCTTCTTTCTGGCTATATATTTCTAATGCTTTTTTCTTTAATTCGTCTGAAATTTCTTCTGGTTTGTTTTGATGTTCTTTCATATAGTCTAGCATGTTAATTCCAAAGATATTTGTTATTTCATTGTTTAAAGATTCCGTATTTAATTTTCCTTCTTCTCCTTCAACAAACATATTAGGAATATTGTCAGCAACAAATTCTATCATATTTACGATGTTATCATGTATGTTTTGACCATCTAAGACTTCTCTTCTTTGGTTATAGATAATTTCTCTTTGTGCATTCATAACATCATCATATTTTAATACATTCTTACGAATACTAAAGTTTCTACCTTCTACTTTCTTTTGGGCATTTTCTACAGCATTTGAGATGATTCTTGAATCAATTGGCATATTCTCATCTGCGCCTAAAGTATTATAAACCTTTGTAATTGTGTCTCCACCAAATATCTTCATTAAGTCATCGTCTAGACCAATATAAAATTTAGATTCACCAATATCTCCTTGACGTCCAGAACGTCCACGTAATTGGTTGTCGATTCTTCTTGATTCATGTCTTTCTGTACCAATAATTTTTAAACCACCAGCATCTATTACTTTTTGTTTTTCTTCCTTGATTTGTTCTTCATATTTCTGAACTAATTTTTTGAATTGCTCTCTTGCATTTAAAATATCGGCGTCATCTGTTTCGTAATAAGTGTTAGCTTCTTCAATTAGTTCTTTAGAAATTTTATTTTTTCTCATTTCTTCTTTTGCTAAGAATTCACTATTTCCACCAAGCATAATATCAGTACCACGTCCTGCCATATTAGTTGCTATTGTTACTGCTCCAAATTTTCCTGCTTGTGCTATAATTTCAGCCTCTTTTTCATGATATTTAGCATTTAATACTTCGTGTTTAATTCCTTCTTTTTTTAACAATTTAGAAAGTTTTTCCGATTTTTCAATGGATACTGTACCAACTAAGACTGGTTGACCTTTTTTATGGCTTTCTTTGATACTTTCTACTATTGCTCTATATTTTGCATCTTCATTTTTGTAAATAACATCGTTTTCATCTTTACGAATCATCGGTTTGTTTGTAGGGATTGCCACAACATCTAAGTTATAAATTTCTTCAAATTCAGCTTCTTCTGTCATAGCTGTACCAGTCATACCTGATAACTTATCATACATTCTAAATAAATTTTGGAATGTAATCGTAGCAAGTGTTTTTGATTCGTCTGCTATTTTTACATGTTCCTTAGCTTCAATTGCTTGATGTAATCCATTATTATATCTTCTTCCGTACATAATACGTCCTGTAAATTCATCAACAATTAAGACTTCTCCATCTTTTACAATGTAGTCAATATCTTTTTTCATAATTCCATGAGCACGTAATGCTTGATTGACATGATGTACTAAAGTAGAGTTTTCTAAGTCGTTAAAGTTTTCTAATCCAAAGGCATCCTCTGCTTTTTTGATACCTTTTTGTGTTAAGGATGCTGATTTTGCTTTTAGATCAACAATATAATCATATTTTTCATTATCCTCTGCTTGATCAAAATCTTTGACATCTTCTTCTACTATAATTTTAGGTGTTAACTTTGAAACAAAGTTATTTGCTTTTTTATATAAATCAGATGATTCATTAGCTCGTCCTGATATAATTAATGGTGTACGAGCCTCATCGATTAAAATACTATCGATTTCATCTATAATTGCATAATGTAATCCTCTTTGAACTAATTGATCTTTATAAATAACCATATTATCTCTTAGATAATCGAAGCCAAATTCATTGTTAGTTCCATATGTTATATCTGCATTATAAGCTTCTTGCTTTTCTTTTGGTTCCATACCTGCAATGACAAGTCCAACAGAAAGTCCTAAAAATTTATATAATTTTCCCATCCATTCACTATCTCTTTTGGCTAGATAGTCATTAACTGTAATGACATGGACACCCTTTCCTTCTAAAGCATTTAAGTAAACTGGTAATGTTGCTACTAAAGTTTTTCCTTCACCAGTTTTCATTTCAGCAATTCTACCTTGGTGTAAGATAATACCACCTATTAATTGAACATCGAAATGTCTCATGCCTAAAACTCTTTTTGATGCTTCTCTAACAACTGCAAAAGCTTCTGGCAATATATCATCTAAAGTTTTACCTTCTTTTAATTGATTTTTAAAATAATCTGTTTTTGCTCTTAATTCAGAGTCGCTTAACTTTGTCATTTCTCCTTCTAGTCCATTAATTTTATCAACAATTGATTTCACTCTTTTTACTTCTTTTTCACTGTAAGATTTAAATATTTTGTTTAAAATACTCATTTTGAATTCAATCCTTCCTTGGTTAATTTCTTATATAGTAGGAATTTTCTGCCAGTGGCAGGAAATCTTCATACTATATAAGCATGGCGAATATTAGATTTTCTAGCAATTTCCATTGCATAGAAAATCTTTATTCGGTTTTATACTTTGTAACTATATCACTAAAATTTGTTTTTCGCAAGATATTTGCGAAAAAAAGTAAGTTCAATTCATATTCTCTAATTTTTCACATACATTTTAATAATAAATTATATTTTTGAAATGAGGAATTGCTATGTTTGTATATAATGTTAAGGTTAATGGAAGCAGATTATTTAAGATATTTTTTATTATCATGCTTATATTATTAATTCTAATTATTGGTATGGTAATTTTTAAAATATTTAATGGTGCTGCAAATTCGGAAAATATTTCTTCCTGCCTACCACAAAGCAAAGTTAATAAAATAAATGCAAGTAATTATACGAATATCTTAAAGGCCGTTCATGAAAATATTGATGATTATGTAGGCGTAAAAATAAATTTTACTGGATATGTTTATAGAGTTTTAGATTTAAAGGATAATCAATTTGTTTTGGCAAGAGATATGATTATTTCTTCTGATTTTCAAAGTGTTATTGTTGGTTTTTTATGTGAAAGTAATGATGCAAAAAGTTTTGAGGATAATACTTGGGTAGAAATTACTGGTGAAATTATAAAAGGAGATTATCATGGAGATATGCCTATTGTGAAAGTAACTAAAATGAATAAAACAGATAGACCGAATGAAGAATATGTATACCCTCCTGATGAGAGCTATATTCCAACAGCGGGAATTGTATAGAATCTTAAAGTTTGATACTACTTTTTCTATTACTTCAAAAATTAAATATGCATTGCTTGTTATTTTTTTTATAAAGTGTTATCATGATATTCAATAAAATATAAAAAGGAGATTGAATATTATGATTGATTTACATATGCATACAACTTATTCAGATGGAACAGAAAGTTGTTCAACCGTTTTAAGAAAGTGTCAAGAAAAAAACTTAGATTATATCTCTATTACTGATCATAATACAGCATTAGTCTATGAAGAATTAGAGAATACAGATATAAGGAATTTATACAAAGGCAAAATTATTTCAGGTATAGAATTAAACACTAAAGTCTTAAATATTCCAATTGAAATATTAGGTTATGGAATAGACTACAAAAAAATGAATAAACTTGTTAAAGAAATTTATATTCCTACTTCAGAAAGAAATCTTATTGAAATTAAGAGATTATATGAAAAATGTATTAAGTATGGTATTAAACTTTCTGATGGCTGTTTAAATACCTACTCATCAGATATTTTTGCTTCTGTTTTTCTTCATAAAGAGATTACTAAGCATCAAGAAAATAAAAAACTAATTTCTAGCGAAGCTTGGGAATCAAGTAAAATATTCTATAGGCAATATATGTCTGACCCAAAAACACCTCTTTATGTTGAAATGGATGATTTTGTCCCTAATTTTGAAGTCGCAAGCAATTTAGTTAAAAAATGCGGTGGATTAGTTTTTCTACCACATGTTTATGAATATAAAGATAATTCAAAAGCAATATTAGATTATATCTTAAATAATTATAAAATTGATGGTATTGAATGTTATTATACTACTTTTACAAAAAAACAACATAATGCTATTCTGAAAGTCTGTAAAGAAAATAATTTGTTTATTTCAGGTGGATCTGATTTTCATGGTAAGTATAAGCCGGATGTTAATATTGGAGTTGGATTTGGAAATCTAGAAATTCCTACATCAATTTTAGATAATTGGATATCTAAGGTAAAACTGTTTTAATTTGACATAAAACTGTAAATGTTGTATAATAAAATTAAGTTTTTTTATAATTACAATTCCTATTCTTATTTGGATAGGACAGACATCTTAAGGAGGAACTTTTATGAAAAACAAAAAAACTTTATGGATAGCTGTTTCGGGCTTAGATGGCTCGGGCAAGACTACTCTTGTGGAAGACTTACAGGAATGGATTTTAAAAGAAAAATCCTTATCTGTTATGAGAGATCGGCTTCCTCATGATAGGTATATTGTAAGTGATTTACTTAATCAAAGTAAAGATACTTATACTGACCGACTGCTTTTTGCAGTAGATAATAGAATTTTCGGCACGATGCTTGAAGATACTATTAAATCAGAAAAATACGATATAATTCTTACACAGCGCTGTTTTTTGGACTCTTTTGTTCATGGAGCAGTTCAAGGGTATTCTTACTCTTGGATTGAAGAATTAAATCGTACAAATGATTTACCACGAGCAGATATTATTATTCACATGGTAGCCGAAGCAAGAACTGCATATGCACGCATCTGTAATGACCCAGATGCAGACAAGTTTGAGTATCCTGCATATATGCGTAAGCAAGAAGTCGAAACTAGACGTGCATATGCTGAATGTATTGCAGGTAACAATACTGATTTAGAGCCGTTTAACAATGCAAAGCACATCTATGTGGATTCCACAAAATTGTCTACAGATGAAGTCTTTGGCATAGTAAAAACACAACTTGAAAGATTAAATCTGTTCTAAGCTACCCACAACGACCCAACTCTTATTAAGAGTTGGGTCGTTTACTTATGTATATTGATTATCAATTTCTTTTAAAATAACATCATGGCTACTTCCTTCTGCAATACTAACATCAGAAACAAGCGTAAGTCTTGCTTTTTCATGTAATTCTGGAATGGTAATACTTCCACAGTTACACATAGTTGATTTTATTTTTGCTACAGTAATAGCTAAATTATCTTTTAATCTGCCTGCATATGGAATGTAAGAATCTACTCCTTCTTCAAAAGAAAGCTTTTTATCTCCTCCCATATCATATCTTTGCCAATTTCTCGCACGATTTGAACCTTCTCCCCAATATTCTTTTACATAGCCATTTCCTTTTTTAACTACTCTTGTTGGACTTTCATCAAATCTTGCAAAATATCTTCCCATCATAACAAAATCCGCTCCTAAAGCTAATGCTATGGTAATGTGATGGTCATGAACAATTCCTCCGTCTGAACAAATTGGAATATAAATACCTGTTTTCTCAAAATATTCATTACGAGCTTCTACTACATCTATTAATGCAGATGCTTGTCCTCTACCAATTCCTTTTGTTTCACGTGTAATACAAATAGATCCTCCACCTACTCCTACTTTTATAAAATCAGCACCAGCTTCTGCTAAATAAAGAAATCCTTCTTTGTCTACTACGTTTCCAGCACCTATCTTTACACTGTCTCCATATTTTTCTCTAACAAAATTTATCGTATTTTTTTGCCATATAGAATATCCATCAGAGGAATCCATACAAATCATATCTACTCCTGCATCAACAAGAGCAGGAATTCTTTCTTCATAGTCTCTTGTGTTAATACCTGCACCTACTATATATCTTTTGTTTTCATCTAATAAAGAATTTGGATTATTCTTTCTTTCCTCATAATCTTTTCTAAATACTAAATATTTTAAGTTTTCTGCTTTGTCTAGAATTGGTAAGCAAGCAATTTTATTTTCCCAGATAATATCATTAGCTTCTACTAAATTAATTCCCTCTTTAGCCCAAACGACTTTTTCTTTTGGAGTCATAAAGTTATCAATTGGTGCTTCAAAATCATCTCTTGATATTCTATAATCCTTATCTGTAACTAATCCTATAAATTTTCCTCTTGCTGTTCCATCATCTGTAATAATTACTGTTGAATGACCAGTTTTTTTAACTAATTCAATTACTTCTTTTAGTGGAGTTCCTGATTTTACATTTGAATCGCTTACTACAAAACCAGCTTTATGTTTTTTGACATGTCTTACCATTCGTGCTTGTGATTCAATTGATTGAGAACCATAAATAAATGCTACTCCTCCTTCACGGGCAAGAGCAATCCCCATTTCTTCTCCTGATACAGATTGCATAATAGCTGATACCATTGGCACATTAGCATAATATTTTGCCTCTTCCCCCTTCTTGAATTTTACAAGTGGAGTTTTTAAAGAAACGTTACTAGGTATACATCTTTCATCTGTTAAATTTGGTAATAATAAAAATTCGTTAAATGTTCTTGAAATATCTTCTAAAATTTTTGCCATACTTATCTCCCCTATTCTTTATAATAAAAAATAAGATGCGTATGTTTTCTAGCATCTTATTCACTTTTATAGATTATAATATAAATTATAAAAATTGTAAATATTTTTGGACAAAATATTATAACTATGTTAGAATATTCTTATTAATATAATTTAAAATTTGGAGGTAAATAAAGTGAAAAATGAACTAATTTTAATACTAGATTTTGGAGGACAATATAATCAATTAATAGCAAGAAGAGTAAGAGAATGTAATGTATATTCAGAAGTAGTACCTTTTAATATTTCTTTAGAAGAAATTAAAGAAAAAAATCCAAAAGGAATTATTTTTACAGGCGGTCCAGCAAGCGTATTCGGGGATAATTCACCAAAATGCACAGAAGGAATATTTGACTTAGGTATACCAGTACTTGGAATTTGTTATGGTATGCAACTTATGACATATACTTTAGGTGGAAAGGTGCTAAGTGCTAACAAAAGAGAATATGGTACAACAGATGTAAGCATTGATAACTCTTCCCTACTTTTACAAGGCTTTGGAGATACCAATGGTTTTTTGATGAGTCATACCGATTATGTAGAAATCGTTCCAGACGGATTTAAAAATATTGGTTCTACCTCATCATGTCCAAATGCTGCTATGGAAAACCCTGAGAAAAAATTATATGGAATTCAATTCCATCCAGAAGTAAATAATTCTATTAATGGAATTCAAGTTATTAAGAACTTTTTATTTAATGTTTGTAATTGTACTGGAGATTGGGTAATTAGCTCTTTTGCACAAGAGAGTATTCAAAAATTAAAAGAAAAAATTGGAGATAAAAAAGCTCTATGTGCCCTATCTGGTGGTGTTGATTCATCAGTAGCTGCTGTTTTACTTTCCAAAGCAATTGGTAAAAATTTAACTTGTATCTTTGTTGACCATGGACTTCTTCGTAAAAACGAAGGTGATGAAGTAGAAGAAATTTTTAGAAATCAATTTGACATTAACTTAATTCGAGTAAATGCTAAAGATAGATTTCTAGAAAAATTAGCAGGTGTTACAGACCCTGAAAGAAAAAGAAAAATCATTGGAGAAGAATTTATTCGAGTTTTTGAAGAAGAAGCCAAGAAGATTGGTACAGTTGATTTCTTAGTGCAAGGAACCATTTATCCTGATGTCATTGAAAGTGGTTTAGGAAAAAGCTCTGTTATTAAAAGTCATCACAACGTTGGAGGACTTCCTGACTATGTTGACTTTAAAGAAATTGTAGAACCTTTAAGAGATTTGTTTAAAGATGAAGTTAGAAAAACAGGATTAGAACTAGGAATTCCAGAAAATCTAGTATATAGACAACCATTCCCTGGTCCAGGATTAGCCATCAGAGTAATTGGAGATATTACTGATGACAAGTTAAATATACTAAAAGATGCAGATAGTATCTTTAGAGAAGAAATTGCTAAGGCTGGACTTCATAAAAGTATTAACCAATACTTTGCCGTATTAACGAATTTAAAATCTGTTGGTGTTATGGGAGATGAAAGAACTTATGATTATACCATAGCTCTTCGTGCTGTTGAAACTACTGATTTTATGACAGGTGTTTGGAGCAAAATACCTTATGAGATTTTGGAGAAAGTTTCTAGCAGAATTGTAAACGAAGTAAATCATGTTAATCGAGTTGTGTATGACATCACTTCAAAACCACCTGCAACAATTGAATGGGAATAAGAAACAACATTAAAGATAGGAGGTATTTATGCAAATACCTCCTTAAATTTATCATCTTTTTCTTTATTATTTTCTATCAAAAATAGTTTTAAATACTCCCTTGTCAATTAAATTAGCAAATATATTTTTAAATATAATAAGCACAATTGGTCCAATTAGAAGTCCTATTACTCCAATAACTTTAAATCCAGTATACATAGCTATTAATGTAAAAATTGGATGTATGCCAATGTTTTTACTAACTAATTTTGGTTCTAAAAGTTGTCTTATAACAGACATAATAATAAGTAGAACGATAATTGCAATTCCTAAATTAATATCACCATTAATGGCACATAAAATGGCCCATGGAATCATTACCGTTCCAGATCCGAAGAATTGGAAGGGCATCTACAAATCCGATAAACAATGCCATAAGCAAAGGATATTGTATATTAAATCCGGCAAATTCTAAAATGTACAACCCAATCAAAGAAATAATAAAAGAAACTAAAATAAGGGTTGCCTCTGCTTTTAAATATCCCCCTAGACTTTCTATTAAATCTTTTAAATGGATTTTTAGTTTTCTAACCCACACTTTAGGCAAATGGTATTCAATTTGGTCTAAAATATATATTTTATCTACGCAAATAAAATATAAAGCTACTACTGCTATACCAATACAAATCGCTATAGAAGGTATATTGGTTACAAAGTCCAAAACTCCTGTTAAGGCATTTTTTAGCCAATTTGAAAGTGTCCCAAGTAAATCTTCTGTCGAATTTTCTATTACTGATAAGATTTCATTTGACAAATGTATTTTATCAAAATTAAGACTTGAAATAATGTTCTGGAACTGTATGTAAGCCTTATCGAAGTAATTATTTAAACCTTGTAATAGGCTGGAGGCTTCAGAAAAAAGTGTAATAATTATCCAAGATAATGTTCCTATGATAATAACTGAAACAAGAATAAATATGATAATCGAACTTGTTCTTCTTGTTAGATTTGTTTTTTTCATAATAAATTTGATGGCTGGTTCTATCATTAAAGAGATAATGAAAGCGACTAAAAAAGGCATATAGAAAATAGATAATTTTAAGCCTATATATAAGCCAAGTAAAATAAAAACAACATATAAAATTCTTTTTAAAACCCTTGTCCAATAAGAAACGTCAAAAATCATGACTCCCTCCTATTTTTTTATTATATGCAAAGGGACGGAATTATATCCGTCCTTTTCAAAAATTATAAAATTAGTATAATTGTTATTCAGCATTTTTATTTTCTTGGCAATTACATATATGATCAATTGTTGAACATACTTGTTGTTTTCCTATTTCTTGACTATTTTGTGCTAAATCTCCTAAAGTCAATATTCCTACTACCCTATTGTTATCATCACATACTGGTAATCTTCGTATTTGATTTTGTCCCATTTTTGTTTCTGCATTTGTTATATCTTCATCTTGCTTACAAGTACACACATTGCAACTCATGATATCACTTACAGGTGTTTGATTTGTATCTTTATTGCATGCTACACATCTTAATAAAACGTCTCTATCTGTTACAATTCCACAAATACATTGATTTTCATCACATACTGGTATACAACCGATATGGTTTTCTGACATTAACTTTGCAACTTCTTGAATTTTTGTTTCGGGCTTTACACAACATACATCATTACACATACATTCTTTAACTTTCATTTTGTTTACCACCTTTCAAAATTTCTCAATTTTATTTTTTGCAAAATGAAAAATAATATACAAAAAAACTTATCTATGAAAGTAAAAAACGAATTTAAGATTTTCTACGCAATGCGAATTGTTAGAAAATCTAGAAATTCCCATATTTATCTTCTATAGAAAGTTTTCATGCCATGAAAACTTTCTTAGAATATAAAAAAATAGAAAATATTTTGGAAATATTTTCTATTTTTGATAATCATTTATTTTTAATATTGTTCATAGATATCCATGTTATTATATTCTCTTGGCATCATTGGTGGTCTACCCATTCCAGGTCTTCCTGGGAACGGAGGCCTTCCGCCAGGAAATGGTGGTCTACCCGGCATAGGTCTTCTATGTCTTCTTAGCAATTCTCGAATGATTAAAATTTGAATTAAATCTCTTAAATTCCTATTACCAAATTGTCTATCTTCTCTCCTATTATCTTTTTTAGGTTGCTCATTAGATACTTCTTTTGAAGAAGTTCTAACTTCATTTCTATTATTCGTTATTTCATTTTGTAAGTTAATGTTAAGATTAATTTCATTATTTACTTCAATTGCAGAATAAATTTCATCTGTCATATTTTCTACCATTTCTCTTGTTACTGGCTCTGTGATTCTCGAACATCTTTGTGAAATCATAGGATATACTATTCTATATATCTCGGGATAACAGTCTTCTAAGTCTTCATTATTATTTATACTGTATGACATATTGTGGTCTTCCGAGATATTATTCATATACATATTATTCATATTTGGATATCCTAAAATACTTCTTATGTAATCATCAAATGATTCGTTATTATACATGTATAAAACCTCCCTATTCTTTTCTATATCATATGGAGGTTTTTTAAAATTTGTGAATCAATTAGAGTTTATTTACTAAATTTTTAAATTGATTTCCTCTATCATATGCGTTTTTAAACATATCGAAGCTTGCGCTTCCTGGAGAAAATAGAACCACTTGCCCTGCTTTTGCTGTTCTATTGGCAATATCAACAGTTTCCTTTAGAGTATCACATATATAAATTCTAACATCTTTATTTTGTTTTTCCATTTCTTGTTTTACAGCCTCAAATATTTTTCCAGATGTTTGACCAATTAAAAGTAATGTTTTTACTTTGTCTACGATTGGCTTTGCCAATGGAGTATAGTCTAAGTTCTTGTCATATCCACCGGCAATCAATATCAATTCTTCATCAAATGCATGAATTCCTGATATGGTTCTTGTTGGCGATGAACTTGCAGAATCGTTATACCATTTTACACGATTTATTTCTTTTACGAATTCTAATCGATGCTCTACACTATTAAATTTTTTTATTGTTTCCACTGCGTCCTCTAAATTGACTAATGTTTTAGTTGCCGCTAAAGCTGTCGCTATATTTTGATAATTGTGTTCTCCTTTTAGTATCACCTCTTGGGTATCTAGAATATGTTTTCTAATATTGTCTTGACATTCTTTTATAATTTTTCCATCTACAATAAAACCATTTTCTAATTTTTCTCTATCACTAAAAAAAATCACTTGTGAATTTGCTTCTTTAGCACATTTTCTAGTAATTTCGTTATCATAGTTTAGAACAACAAAATCATTTTCGTTTTGGTATTTAAAAATATTCTTTTTAGCTTCAATATATTCTTGGTAATCTTTATGTATATTTAAATGATTTGGTGTTATATTAGTAATAACTCCTATATTAGGACTAGTTTTCATTCTCATTAATTGGAAACTGCTTAATTCTAGAACTACAATATCTTCTGGTTTTATTTCTGAAAGTTTTGTAAAAAGTGGTGTTCCAATATTTCCGCCTAAATAAGTATGGTGCCCTGCTTGTTTTAATATAGTAGAAATTAAACTAGTAGTTGTTGTTTTTCCATCACTTCCTGTTACACCAATTATTTTACAAGGACACATTTTCATAAGCATCTCTATTTCTGTTGTAACAATTGCTCCTCTTTTTGCTTCTTCTTCTAATTCAGGCTTTGTAGGCAAACAACTTGGAGATCGAAAAATAATATCAAAATTTATTAACTTTTTTAAACTATCTTTTCCAAAAGAATATTCAAATTTATATAGTTCTATTTTATCCATTAATTCTTTTGGTATGCTTTCTTTCTCCCTATCATCAAATACAGTTACTCTTGCTTTTTTTTGGTACATATAATCGATTAAAGGTATGTTACTAACTCCTAGACCAATGATTGCTACTTTCCTATATCTAATATATTCATTAAATTCTTCTAATTTTTCGTTTTTATATTCCATAATTTAACACTTCCTCCAAAAACAGTATATTATTTGTTTAATTGAATTTTTAGCTATTATATAACAAATTATATGAAAAAACAAATTTAGTGATGAATAATTTTATTTTTTTGGTTTACAATATAATTGAGATTTGAATATGGAGGTGCTTTTTCATGTCAAAGAAAAATAAAGAAAATAAAAATAACCAAAATAATAATAGAAATAATCAAAATGACAACAACGAAAAACAAAATAATAAGAATTGTAGATAGTTGCTTTTATAAAAATACTGATATAGATAATATATCAGTATTTTTATATTAGAATTTTATTTGTATTTATTTTTTTAGAAATATTTGTGTCGAAAAAAGTAAAAAAATAGAATTATTTTTTCTTAAAGTCTTGCCATTATTAAGAGTTTATAATAAAATGCAAGTGTAGGTTATATTCGTAACATGATGCTAAGGAGGAACATCATATGCGTTGCTCAAATTCCTATGTAGTTTTGTCAGATGGTCAAACATTATATTGTGAAAATACAGTTGACGATATAAACGAACAGTTGTCTCTATCTGATACTGTATTGTTGGATCTTTCTGAGCAAGCTACAAAACTGTCCGTGCATAAACAACATATTGTTAATTATAGTTACACGGACTAAGTGTCAAAATATGGAGGTAAGCAGTTTACCTCCATATTTCTATTTTTTTAATAATTACAAACAAATTTTATATTTATATTCTATATTTTTCTCTTTCTTTATAATGAGTATGTAACAATTTGTGAGCTCGATAACTTCCTGGTTCTTCTAAAAATTCTTGATAGATTTTCTTGATAATTGGATTTTCATGAGACTTTCGTATCGTACTTTTTTCATCAATTGAATACAAAGCATCTGCTCTTAATTTTCTAACATCAACTTCTGAACGTATTTTAGAGCTTTTAATTGGCTGTCCGCCACCCATTACACATCCTCCTGGACAGGCCATGATTTCTACAAATTGATAATCTGCTTTTCCACATTTAATTTCTTCTAATATTTCTTTAGCATTAGCTAATCCACTGGCAGCCACTACTTTAATATCTTTTCCCGCAATATTTATCGTTGCTTTTTTGATTCCGTCTCCACCGCGAACTTGCTCAAAATTAATCCTTTCTAGGTCTTTTCCTGTTAATGTATCTTGGGCCGTTCTAAGTGCTGCTTCCATAACACCTCCTGTTGTTCCAAATATAGCAGCTGCTCCTGTCGCTTCTCCCATTGGATTATCAAAGCTACTTTCTTCTAATTTTGTAAATTCAATATTTGCCTGTTTAATCATCCTCGAAAGCTCACGGGTAGTAATCACATTATCTACATCATAAAGTCCGGCATTTTTCATTTCTGGTCGTTGTCGTTCGAATTTTTTAGCAATACATGGCATAACAGATACTACATAAATCTTTTTAGGATCTATTCCTTCTTTTTTTGCAAAATACGTTTTTATTAAAGCTCCAAACATTTGATGTGGAGATTTACAACTTGATAAGTGCGGTAATAGCTCTGGATAATTCATTTCAATATATTTTATCCATCCTGGACTACAAGAAGTAATCATCGGAAGATTATCATTTTCTTGGAATCTTTCGATAAATTCATTTGCTTCCTCCATAATCGTAAAATCTGCACCTGTATTAGTATCAAATACTTTATCAAATCCTAATCTTTTTAAAGCCGTTACCATTTTACCTGTAACATTTGTTCCTATTTCCATTCCAAATTCCTCTCCAAGCGCAACTCTAACAGCCGGAGCAGTTTGTACTACAACATAGGCATCAGGATCTTTTAATTTTACCCAAACATCATCAATTGTTTCTTTTTCATGTAATGCACCGGTTGGACAAGCCTCAATACATTGACCACAGAAAGTGCAATTCACATCATTTAAGCTATGGTCCCCTACAGTTGAAATACAAGATTCAAAACCACGGTTAATGCAGTCTATGGCACCTATTTTTTGGACATTTTTACAAGCTGCTACACATCTCCTGCATAAGATGCATTTATTGAAATCTCTTACGATGGATGGTGATAAATCGTCGATTGTATGTTCTGCTCTTTCGCCTTCAAATTCTACTTTTAATACGTTAAATTTGGTAGCTAAATCTTGCAATTCACAATTTCCGTTTCTTGTGCAAGTTAGGCAATCTCTATGATGGTTTGAAAGTATTAGGTCCAATATTACTTGTCTTGCTTCTAATACATTTGGTGTATGGGTATGTACTACCATTCCTTCTTCTACCGTTTGGATACAAGATGTAGCAAAGCCTCTCCTACCTTCTACTTCGACAATGCACATTCTACAGTCCCCTACTTCGTTGATGTCTTTTAAGAAGCATAGTGTTGGAATGTCTATTCCTGCTTGTTTTGCTGCTTGTAAAATAGTTGTGCCTTTTTTAGCCTTTACAACTTCGCCATCTATGGTTAGGGTTACTAATTCTTCTTTCATGAATTTCCTCCTTTGATCTAAAATATCTTTTATATATTCTTATTTATTATTAATTTTTTGACCTTATTCCCTAAAATATTAGTTTCCAATTGCCTTAAATGGACAACTTGTTAAACAAGTTCCACACTTAATACATTTATCTTGATTGATAAACCTTGGATTTCTTCCTTCTCCTTCAATTGCATTTACTGGGCAATGCTTTTGGCATAAACCACAACCCTTACATTTTTCTTCATGGATTGTGATTTTTGACATCGCCTTACATTCTAAAGCTCTACATTCTTTTTGAATAGCATGTTCTTTAAATTCTTCTCTGAAGTATTTTAAAGTACTAATTACTGGATTTGGTGCACTTTGTCCGAAGCCCACAAATACTTGATTTTTGGATGTTCACGGCTAATTTTTCTAATTTATAGATATCTAGTTCAGAACCTTCTCCATTACATAATTTTTCTAATATTTCTAACATCCTTTTAGTTCCGATCCTACAAGGTGTACATTTTCCACAGCTTTCACTTACTGTAAATTCTAGATAGAATTTAGCTAAGCTTACCATACATTTCGTATCGTCCATAACAATCAATCCACCAGAACCCATCATAGAACCAATTTCTTTTAAAGATTCATAATCAATTGGTGTGTCTAAATGTTCTTTTGGAATACATCCACCAGATGGTCCTCCTGTTTGTGCTGCTTTGAAATCTCTGCCGTTTGGAATCCCTCCTCCAATGTCATATACAATTTCTCGTAAAGTGGTTCCCATTGGTACTTCGACCAATCCGATATTATTTACATTTCCACCTAAGGCAAATACCTTCGTTCCTTTTGAATTTTCCGTTCCAATAGAAGAATACCATTTACTTCCTTTTAAAATGATTTGAGCAATATTGGCATAAGTTTCTACGTTATTAATCAAGGTTGGTTTTCCCCACAAGCCAGCTTGTGCTGGATAAGGTGGTTTTACTCTTGGTTGCCCACGTTTTCCTTCAATGGATTCTAATAGTGCTGTTTCTTCTCCGCAGACAAAAGCTCCTGCCCCTAATCGGATTTCTATATCAAAATCAAAATCAGTATCAAAAATATGATTTCCCAATAATCCATAGTCTCTTGCTTGATCAATAGCAATCTGTAAACGTTTAACAGCAATTGGATATTCTGCTCTTACGTAGATGAATCCTTTATTAGCTCCAATACAATAGGCCGCAATAGACATTGCCTCTAAGACAGAATGGGGGTCTCCTTCTAAAATACTTCTATCCATAAAAGCTCCTGGGTCGCCTTCATCTGCATTGCATACCACATATTTTTGTTTTCCTTCAGAAGCTCTTGTTAATTCCCACTTCTTACCTGTTGGGAAACCTGCACCGCCCCTACCGCGAAGGCCAGATTGCTTAATTACTTCAATTACCTCTTCTGGTGACATTTGAGTTAAGACTTTTTCTAAGGCTTGATACCCATCAAAAGCTAGGTATTCATCAATATCTTCTGGATTGATTACACCACAATTTTTTAGCGCAATTCTTTTTTGCTTTTTATAGAAATTTAAATCATCCAAACTATTTACTTTTGTTCCATCAATATCTTTAGCTAGTAATCTTTCTACTTTATTACCTTCAATAATATGTGTTTGAATAATCTCTTCACAATCCTCTGGTTTTACCATCGCATAAAAAGTATCTTCTGGTCTTATAATAACAATTGGGCCTTTCGCACATAGACCAAAACATCCTGTTTTGATAACCCTTACATTATCTATATTCTTCTCTTTTAGAATTCTTTTAAAATTCTCTAAAATTTCTGGTGACTTGGAAGAAGTACATCCTGTACCGTGGCAAACTAGAATGTGCTTTTCTCTTGTATCTGCCTTAGTATTAACTCTCAAATCCAGTTCTCTTCTTTTCTCTTCCTTTATTTGATGAAGTTCTTTTGTTGTTTTCACTCAAATTCCTCCTTTTTTGAGACACTAGGGACAGGTCTCATTTGTTTCATTTTTTTGTCGTTTTTTGTAGTTTATTGATACTAGTTTTAATAATCTTATTTTCGTCATTTTTCGACTAAATTAATGATACATTTTTGACCTGTCCCTACTGTTTCATTAATTCGTCTAATACTTGGTCTAATTTTTGAACAGTTGCTTTTCCATATACTTCTCCGTTTACTGTGAATACTGGTGCCAACCCACAGGCCCCAACGCATCTTGTTTCTTCAATAGAAAATAAGCCGTCTTCTGTTGTTTCTCCTGGTTCGATTTTTAATCTTTCTTGTAATCGATCCATGATTTTTTGCGAACCTTTTACAAAACAAGCCGTTCCCAAGCATACTGAAACATTGTATTTTCCTTTTGGTTTTAATGAAAATCTAGAATAAAAAGTAACAACGCCATAAACCTCTGCCATTGGGATTGATAAAAATTCGGATAGTTCTTTTTGAGCTTCCGTTGGAACATAGCCATAATGTTCTTGTATTTCATTTAACATTTGAATTAAATTGTCTTTTTCTGGTTTATAGATTGAAAATAATTCGTTTAAAAATTTATCTTTTTTATTGCAATTGCATCCATTATTATTTAAATTTTCATTCATAAAATTTCCTCCTTTAAATAATATATATTAAGTTGTTTTTTCAATTATATCAAAACAATTTCTTTTATACAATTATTTTTTGAAATTTTGTATTTCTATGTTAATTTATGTATAATTGTTGACATTTTTGATAAAAAATGTCAAAATATAAATATAAGAAAATAAAAGGAGGGATATTCATGGGATATTCAAATTATGGTAGTTTGTCATCTTATTCTGGAGGATCAAATTATTCTAGTCTAGCAAGTTCCTCTGATCTTTCATCAGCTATTTTTGCTCTAATTGGAGGATTTTTAGGATTCATTGTTTTTATTGCTCTAGTAATCGTTGTTCTTCAAATAGTAGCAAATTGGAAATTATTTACTAAAGCTGGAGAAAAAGGATGGAAGGCTATTATTCCATTTTACAATACAGCAATATTATACAAAATTTCTGGTATGTCACCATGGCTTGCTTTATTATACATAGGATTTTTAATACCTGGAATTAATTTTATCGTTAGTATTGTATTTGCTATATTAAGATTATATCAACCAATTAATCTAGCAAAAGGGTTCAAAAAATCGACAGGGTTCACAGTTGGATTAATTATGCTTCCATTTGTATTTAATTTGATTTTAGGATTAGGAGACTCAAAATATTATGGTTATGAAGATATGAAACCAACACCTACACCAGAGTCAAAACCAGTAGAAGTAGTAGAGACAACAGAGACGAAAGCAGAAACAGAAACAAAATCTGAAGAATAATATACGTCATCAAAAGCCATTCATACGAATGGCTTTTTAGTTTTTATTCATTATTTAGCTCTTCTAATTCTTCCTTTACATTTTCCCACGGATAAACAGAAACTAGTTTATAATCAATATTTAGCTTATTGCATTCATCTTCAGACAATTCTTTTGTTTCATTTGTAGTCCTTGCCCAAGTCGTATAAATAGTATTTTTTACACTATATCTATAAGTATAATCCCTAGTCAATGAAACATATATTATCTTAGTAGATTCCCCGAATTTATTAATTAGCATATTAGTTGCAATATTAGCTGTCCTTCCTGTAACATGATTTCCTTCAACTAGTAAGATTGCTTCATTTTCATTTAATTCAGAATTTTTAACATAATCTAAATTAATTTTAATATCAATCTTCTTTGTCTTTAAATTATTTTTTAATTGTATCGGTAGCATATCTACTTGATCAAATAAGTGCGAAAGTTTTACTGCTGGGATTCCTCCACCTCTTAAAATTGGAGATATATACCTTATCTTCAAACCATTTTTCTTAATATATTTATCAACATCTAAATATATTTTATCAATATATTCATCTATCCTTTCCCAAGAAATAATATCTAAGTCTTTTTCAGTATATAAATATTTCAACTCTCTCTCCTCTCAAAATCACTAACATTATTTTTAATTCATTATTACTTTACCTGTAATGTCCTTTAAATTTTCAATATTATGTCTTTTCATATAATCTTCAATACCTTTTACTGCATTCACACTAGTATATGGATCTATAAAATTTCCTGCCCCAATTGAGATAGCTGTTGCACCTGCTAGCATAAATTCGATGACATCATCACCATTTATAATTCCGCCCATTCCAAGGATAGGTATGTCTACTTCCTGAGCTACTTGATAGACCATGCGAACAGCTACTGGTTTTATAGCTGGACCAGAAAGTCCACCCGTATTATTTGCAAGAACAGGTTTTCTTTTATCAATATCAATTTTCATGCCTAATAAAGTATTGATTAAAGAAACCCCATCAGCTCCTGCATCTTCTACTGCTTTTGCAATAGAAGCAATATCTGTAACATTTGGTGTTAATTTTACAATTAATGGTTTATCTAGCACTTTTCTTACTTTAGAAGTTACTTGTTTTACTCCTTCATAACTGCTTCCAAAAGCCATGCATCCTGCTTTTACATTAGGACAAGATAAATTTAATTCAACACCATCAATATCTAATGTATTTAATATCTTACAAAGTTCTACATATTCCTCAATACTACTTCCACATGCATTTACAATAATAGCAGTATCAAATTTTCTAAGAAATGGTAAGTCATTCTGCGCAAAATATTCTACACCTGGATTTTGTAATCCAATACTATTTAACATACCGCTTGCTGTTTCACATACTCTAGGAGGTTTATTTCCACTTCTTGGTTTTAAAGAAGTTCCTTTTGTTATAATACCACCTAGTTTACTTAAATCAAAAAATTGATTAAATTCTCTTCCATAGCCAAATGTTCCAGATGCTACTGTTACTGGATTTTTCATTTCAATTCCTGCAAAATTTATTTTCGTATTCATTTTTAATCTCATTCCTTCCTCAAGGCACAAACTTGGTTGGAAAAGAATTAAATTTTGACACAGCCAAAATTGTAATTATTTTTCAACCTTCTCCTCCTCATTTCATATAATTTTAATCAAAAGTATCTATTTAAATCTCTACATCTTTTGCTTGAAAAACAGGTCCGTCCTTTGCAAACATGCCAATACTCTGGGTTCTCTTTTGTGCTTTGTGCTGTTTTTACAGCGCATCCTAAACAAGCACCTAAGCCACATCCCATTCTTTCTTCTAGAGAAATTTGACATGGAATATCTTTTTCAATTGCTAATTCTCTTACAGCCTTTAGCATAGGTAACGGTCCACATGCATAAATACAATCTATGTTTTCTTTTTCTATATCTTCTTTTAAAAAGTTAATTGCAAATCCTTTTTTACCGTATGATCCATCATCTGTTGTAACAATCGATTTGTTTGATACTTTTTCAAATTCTTTTTCTAAAAGAACAAAATCTTTGTTTCTAAATCCTAGATAAATATTAACATTTTTATTATCACTTTTTGCTTCTTTTGACAGTTCATATAAAGGAAATACTCCTATTCCTCCACCTATTACTGCTATATTATTATAATTTTCATATTTAAATGTGCCATATCCTAAAGGTCCAATCATATCAATTTGTGAGCCAATCTCTTTTTTGGCTAGAATTTGTGTACCTTTTCCTTTTACTTGAAAAATAAATTCCAAAATGCCATTTTCTTTGTCTAAATTGTAAATACTTATGGGTCTTCTTAGAAAAGGATCTACTTGATCTGAAACTCTTATTTCTATAAAGTTCCCTGGTTTAGCATTTTTTACAATACTTGGTGCTTTTACACTAAATTTGAAAACATCTCTTTTTAACTGTTCTTTTTTTATTAATTCTGCTAATGTTAATTCTGACATTTTTCTTCCTCCCTTGCTATTTTATAAATTCATTTAATTCATCTCTCATTCTTAAAGCTTCTGCTCTAGTTGCTTTTGCATATTCCTCCTCGGTATATTTATCTTTCCAGAAATCTGACTTATAGGCACACATTAAACTTCTAGAAGCATTTATAATTCCACCTAAGCCATCTTTGTCAAAACCAAGGGCAATATCTTTAGCTTTTCCACCTTGTGCTCCATATCCAGGTATTAAGAAATAGGTGTGAGGAGCTATTTTTCTTAATTCTTCTAATTGTTTTGGATAAGTTGCTCCTACAACGGCTGCTATGCTACTATATCCATATTTTCCTCTCAATTCTTCTCCCCAATCTTCTACTAAATCTGCTACTTTTTTGTAAACTTCTTCCCCGTTTTCTAATTTAACATCTTGTAATTCACCAGAAGATGGATTAGAAGTTTTTACCAAAATAAAAATTCCTTTGTTGTATTTTTTACAATCTTCTATAAATGGCCTTACGCAATCAGTTCCCATATATGGATTTACTGTAACAAACTCTACGTCAAATATAGCTTCTTCTTTATCACCAATTTTTGTTTTTCCTAAATAAGCATTTGAATAACCTTGAGCTGTTGAACCAATATCTCCTCTTTTTATATCAGCTATAATAATCATTCCTTTTTCTTTTGCATATTTACAGGTTTCCTTAAAAGCTTCCATTCCTGCTATTCCAAACATTTCATAAAAAGCAATTTGTGGTTTTATTGCTGGTATAATATCATAGGTAGCATCAATTAGAGCTTTATTATATTCTAGGATTGCCTTAGATACTCCTTCTAAAGTTTTAGGATATTTATTTGCCACGCATTTTGGTAATATTTCATATCTTGGATCTAATCCTATTACTGTTGGATTATTTGTTTCTTTTATTTTATCTATTAATTTATCAATTGCATTCATGTACTTTCTCTCCATTCTTTTTATTTAAAATCTAAATTTTAAATTACATGTACTCTTTTTATTCCTATTGTTTTTCCCGTGTTTTCATCTATATCAAATATGCAGCCATTTATCATCACTTCATTATCTGATAAAATATCTTGTACTGGCATATCATTAAGATACCTTTTAAGAGAATTTTCTACATCATTCCCTAAGTCTGAATAAATTGCACCTGTCATTCCAATATCTGTTATAAAACCAGTTCCCTTTGGCAAGATAATTTCATCTGCTGTTTGCACATGAGTATGCGTTCCATAAACACAACTTACTCTCCCATCTAAATAATATCCCATATTAAATTTTTCACCAGTTGATTGCGCATGAAAATCTACCATTACTATTTGGATATCTTTTTTTATTTCTTCTAAGATTTGTTGAGCAGTTATAAATGGATTATCAGAATAATAGACTCCATCCATAAATCTTCTTCCTATCAAATTAATAACTAATATTTTTATATTGTCTTTTTGATATATGGTATACCCTTTTCCAGGCATTCCTCTTGTTATATTCGCTGGTCTTACTATCCTAGGGTCATGCACGAAGTCATAGATTTCTTTATTTCCCCAAGTATGGTTTCCCATGGTTATAATATCAACACCACTAGCTAATATTCTGTCAAATAATTCTCTTGTTAGTCCATTTCCATTATCAGCATTTTCACCATTTGCTATTGTTACATCTATATTTTCTTTTCGTTTTAATTGATTTAATTCTTTTTCTAGTTTTTCTACTGCTTTTTCTCCTATAATATCTCCAATTGTTAGTACCTTCATTTTACCCTCCTCTTATGCTAGTCAATATTTAGCTTTTCTATTTTTATTGTTTTTCCTGTATTTTCATCTATCTCAAAAATACAACCATTAATCATAATTTGTTTATCGTTTGATAATTTAGAATCTTCTTTCGTTTCTCCTCTAAATCTATTTATTTCAAAATCTATATCGTATCCTATAGCGGATTCTCTTGGTCCGCACATTCCTATGTCTGTTATATATCCTTCTCCTGTTGGTAAGATTTGTTCATCAGCTGTTTGAACATGCGTATGTGTACCATATAGTGCTGATATTCTATTTTTTAGAAAATATGCCATTGCCTTTTTCTCATTTCCATATTCACCATGAAAATCAATTATTCTTATTTTTACATCATCTTCTATATTTTCTAATATTTCATCTATTACATTAAAAGCATTTAATTCTGCTCCCAGAGCTTTTCCTAATAAATTTGCAACAAATATTTTCTTTCCTTTACATTCATAAATTCCATATCCTTTTTTTCTTGATTCTTTAGAAATATTAGCTGGTATAATTAAATTGGGATGATTTATAATTTCCATAATACCCAAATTAGAAAAAGTATGATTCCCCATAGTAACAATATTAACACCCATTTCCATTAACTTGTTAAAAGCATCTTTCGTTATTCCTCTTGCTGAAGCTATATTTTCTCCATTTGCTATAATAAAATCTATTTTATGATTTTCTTTTATTTGCTGTAACTTATTCTCTAATTCAATTAACGCATTTTCCCCAACAATATCTCCGATTGTTAATACTCTCATTTCTATTTTTCCTCTGAATATACAATTTTTCCATCTACGATTGTATATTTTACCCTTCCTTTTAATTCTTTTCCGATGAATGGACTGTTTTTAGATTTTGATACAATCATATCTTTTGTATATATGTATTTCTGGTTTGGATCAAAAATTGTTATATCTGCAATCTTCCCCTCTTCAATCGTTCCTCTGTCTATATTTAATAGTTTAGCTGGATTGTAGGAAGTTACTTTTACTAAATCTAAATAACTTAAATCTCCTGTGTCAATCAAATTCATTATTTCAGCAGGTAGCGCCGTTTCGAAACCAATAATTCCATTTGGTGCTGTTTTCAAATCTTGATTTTTCTCTTCTTCACTATGTGGTGCATGGTCTGTTATAATGGCATCTATTGTTCCTTCTTTTAGCCCTTCTATAATTGCTTTTCGATCTTTTTCTTCTCTTAAAGGAGGATTCATTTTTGCGTTGGTTCCAGATTTTAAAACTTCATCTACTGTAAAAGTAAAATAATGTGGACATGTTTCACATGTAATTTTTACTCCTCTTTTTTTAGCATCTCGAATCATATCTTTACTAGTCTTTGTGCTGATATGGCAAATATGCCCTCTTACATTGTTCGTTTCAGAAATAACAATTTCTCTAGCTGCCATGATTTCTTCTGCTTCGGGGAAAACCCCTTCTACTCCTAAACTATCTGCTATTTTTCCATTATTTATGGCACCCTTAGATACCGATTTTTCTTCACAGTGAGAAGCAACAAAACTTCCGACTTTATCTGCTTCTATCATGGCTTGTCTCATAATTCTACTATTTACTACTGGCATTCCATCATCTGAAAATCCAATAGCTCCTACTTTTTTCATTTCTTGGAAATCTACTAACTCTTCTCCTTTTTCTCCTTTCGTTACAGACGAATAAGGAAGTATATTACACAAATTTACTCTTTTAGCTTCTTCTTGAATTTTTTGTAAAATAATAGCGCTATCTGGTGTTGGTTTCGTATTTGGCATAGGACAAATTGTTGTAAAACCACCACAAACGGCGCTTTTTGCACCTGTTTCGATTGTTTCTTTATATTCAAAGCCAGGTTCTCTTAAATGGCAATGCATATCAATCATTCCAGGTATTATATTCAAATTCGTACAATCAATTGTTTCATCTGCTTCACAGCTAATATCTTTTGCTATTTTTTTAATTTTCTTATCTTCAATTAAAATGTCTGTTACTGTGTCTATTTTTGTTTTATAATCAATTAGTCTTCCATTTTTTAATAATAATTTCATAAACGGTACCTCCTTCATTTTTATACATATTATCATGTCGGCAAATTTTTTTCAATAGCTTTTTGAAATTTCAGGGACGGAGCAAAAGTTTCAATTCAAAGTTTTAAATTATTTTTTATTTAATTTACAATAAGAAAAACATGAAACTTTTGCTCCGTCCCCGAAATTTCATTGACAAATAATATTTTTATAATTAAAATATATATATAATTTATTTAGGAGGATTTAAATATGTCTAATATTGTATCTTATTTATTTGAAACAAATGCAATTAAATTTTGTGAAGAAAACAAACCATTTTGGTATACTTCAGGAAAAATTGGGCCTTACTTTATCAATACTCACTTTATTTACGGAAGTGAAAAGGATGCTGTAGCGCTTTTAAGTTTTATTGATGAATCATTATCTGATAAAATAACTTTACCTAAGAAGGTTTTTGAAAAAGTTTTAAAACAATATAATGAAAACAAAATATATAAAGATGTTATTAATCACATGAAAGATTATATCGAAAAAAATATTGATGTTTCCGAAGTTGATTACATATCTGGTGGCGAGAGAAGAGATTGGTTCTTCTCTAATATACTTGCTTATTTATTGAAAAAACCACATATTACAATTTATAAGGATTTATCTACTGTAGTAAGCGATTATAATTTTGAGGAAACAAAACCTGTAGATAACTTAGAGAACCAAAAAGTTTTACATGTTGCAGATTTAATTACTGTTGCTTCTAGTTATTTACGCGCTTGGATACCAGCCATTAAAAATTTAGGTGCCAAAATTTTATGGTCTTGTGTAGTAGTTGATAGAATGCAGGGCGGAAAGGATAGAATAGAAGCGGAAGGAATAAAATCTTTATCCTTAATTAATGTAGATACTGATCTATTTAAAAGTGCTTTAGATATGGGAATTATTAATAAAAATCAATTAGAGTTGCTTAATAACTTTTTCAAAAATCCAGATAAATCTATGAAAGAATTTTTAATTAACCATCCAGAATTTCTAGAAAACTCATTGAATGCAGATGAAAAAACGCAAAAAAGAGCGAAGCTACTAATCGATGGAAATTTATATAATTTATAGAATACTTATATAAAAAGGTGTAAAAATGATATATTACACCTTTTATTTTTTATTCTTATCTATTATCACATTACATCTAACTACTGTAACATTATCTGGTATATTCTTTAAAACAGTTGCATTTGCTCCAATCTTTACACAATTTCCTATCTTTATTGGTCCGAAGTACTTTTGCTCCTGCTCCTACCATTACATTGTTTCCTATATCAGGATGCCTTTTATATTTATCCTTTCCTGTTCCGCCTAAAGTTGAGTTATGATAAATCGTGCAGTCATCCCCTATGGTTGCTGTTTCTCCAATTACAATTCCCATTCCATGATCAATAAACAGCCTTCTTCCAATTTTTGCACCTGGATGTATTTCTATCCCTGTAAAAAATCTTCCGATTTGAGATATTAGCCTTGCTAAGAATAATAATTTATGCCTGTATAAAAAATGGGATAATCTATGAAAAACTAAGATATGAAATCCTGGATATAAAATAATTACTTCTAATATGTTTTTACAAGCAGGATCTTTCTCTTTGATATTTTTAGCATCCTCATATAATTCTTTAAAAAATAACATACATATCACCTATTATATGATATGTATGTTATTTAAATTATGTGGCTTTTTTTACACCTCTATAATTCCTCCTACGCTTTCAATAGAAGTAATGTTTCGTAGTAATTCATTTTTATTAAATTCTTTTTTATTATAATGGCCTACTAATATAATTGTTTCCTTCTCACTTTCTAAATCATCTTTACTGGATCTTTTTATTTGTTTGATTTCGATATCAGAACTACTTAAGTATTTTTCTATTTCAGTTAAAGTATCGCTAACATTATTATTGATTTCAACTTGTAATTCTATCACGCTAAAATGATCTAATCGATCTGATATTTTGTAGGAATAAGATAAAATAATATACGCAATTAATGTAGTCATAATTCCACCTAAATAAAACCCTGCTCCAATACTTAAGCCAACACAGGTAACAGCTAAAAGTCCAGCTGCTGTCGTTAACCCTTTTACATTAAAACCATCTCTTAATATCGTTCCTGCACCAATAAATCCTATTCCAGATAATAATTGTGCTGGTATTCTAGAAGGGTCTATATTATATTCTTTTGACATATATTCCCCACAAAGCATGATTAAAACCGCACTTAAACCAACTAACGAATGTGTTCTAAAACCTGCTGGTTTATTCCATGATGATCTTTCTAATCCTATAATTCCAGCTAAAACAAATCCTAATATTAATTTAATGATTGCTTGAAACCAAAATGTTGATGTTACACTAATTAATAATTCCATTCTTTACCTCCTCCTTTGTAATTAAATTCATAGGATAAATATTATAGCACTTATTTTTATTAAAATCAAATAAAAAAATAGAAAAATTAGTCTTAAACTAACTTTTCTAATTCTTTTATTTTATCACGAAGTTCAGCAGCTTTTTCAAATTCCATTTCTGCTGCATATTTTAACATTTCGTCTGTTAATTTTGTAATCGTTTCTTTTATATCCTCACTTTTCTCTAATTTATACTCTACTTCAATATCTTCTACAGTTGTTACTTGAATACTATCACGTACTGATTTATTTATCGTTTTTGGTGTAATATTATGTTCTTTATTATATTGTTCTTGTATTTTTCTTCTCCTGTTTGTTTCTGATATTGCTTTTTCCATGCTCTTAGTTAATTCATCTGCATACATAATAACAGTTCCGTCTGTATTTCTAGCAGCACGTCCTATCGTTTGAATTAAAGATCTTTCGGAACGCAAGAAACCTTCTTTGTCTGCATCCAGTATTGCCACTAAAGATACTTCTGGAATATCTAACCCCTCTCTTAAAAGGTTTATTCCAACTAAAACATCGAATTCTCCAAGTCTAAGATTTCTTATAATTTCCATTCTTTCTAATGCTTTTGTGTCAGAATGCATGTAATTTACTTTAATATCTAAACTTTTTAAATACTCGGTTAAATCTTCCGCCATTTTTTTAGTTAATGTTGTAACTAAAACTCTTTCTTTTCTTTCTACTCTGACTCTAATTTGTTCTAGTAAATCATCTATTTGATTCGTAACTGGTTTTACTTCTATTTTGGGATCTAATAATCCTGTTGGTCTTATAATTTGTTCTACTACATTATCGCTACTATGTTCCTTTTCATAATCGGCAGGTGTTGCACTCACAAATACTACCTGGTTCATTCTTTCTTCAAATTCTTTAAAAGTTAGTGGTCTATTATCAAAAGCTGAGGGTAATCGAAAGCCATAATTTACCAAAGATTCTTTTCTGGCTCTATCACCATTGTACATCGCTTTTACTTGTGGTATGGTTGCATGTGATTCATCAATAAGTAATAAGAAATCATCTGGAAAATAATCAAATAATGTATAAGGTGGACTACCTTCTGGTCTTCCGACTGATATGTCTTGAATAATTCTCTATACCAGAGCAAAATCCAGTTTCTTTCATCATTTCAATATCAAAATTAGTTCTTTCTTCTATTCTTTGTGCTTCGATTAATTTATTTTGAGATTTAAAATATTTAACTCGTTCTTCCATCTCTTGTTCTATCGTTATAATTGCTCTTTCCATCTTGTCTTTCGTTGTAACATAGTGCGATGCTGGAGAAATTAAAATATGGCGCCTTGTTCCAATCGGTTTCCCTGTTAAAGCATTTATTTCTACTATCTTTTCAATTTCATCTCCCCAGAATTCTACTCTTACTGCTGATTCTGATTGATCGGATGGATAAATTTCTACAATATCACCTTTTGCTCTAAAAGTTCCTCTTTTAAAATCAATTTCATTTCTTGTATATTGCATACTAATCAATTTTTTCAAAACCTGATCTCTTGATTTTTGCATACCTGGTCTTAAGGATAACATCATTTCTTGGTAGTCAATAGGATCTCCTAATCCATAGATACAAGAAACAGATGCAACAATTATAACATCTCTTGTTTCAAACAAAGACAAAGTAGCTGAATGGCGTAGTTTATCGATTTCATCATTAACAGAGGAATCTTTTTCTATATAGGTATCTGATGATGGTATATAGCTTTCTGGTTGATAATAATCATAATAAGAAACAAAATACTCAACATTATTTTCTGGAAAAAACTCTTTGAACTCGCTATATAATTGTCCAGCCAAGGTTTTGTTATGTGCTAAAACCAATGTTGGCTTCTGGACTTTTTCAATTATATTTGCCATTGTAAAAGTTTTTCCTGAACCTGTAACTCCTAGAAGAGTCTGGAATTTCTTACCTTCTTTTATTCCTTTTGATAAATATTCTATCGCTTGTGGCTGATCACCTGTTGGTTTGTATTCTGAGTGTAATTTGAACATTTTTCCTCCAATCTATTTTAATTTCTTATATCCTATTTTTTCTCATCCTTATTTGAATAAAATTCTGGATGTTCTTTCTCTTTAAATTCTTTTATTTCCATATTGATGAGTTCATCTTCGCTTAATTTGCTATAAGAATCAAAATTTTCTACAATTTTATATTTTCCAACATTGTCTACACGAATATAAACAAAGGTATTAATTATTTCTTCATTGCAAAAAATTTCTATTTGCCTTCTTTCATACATATCAGGACACATTTCAAAATCTTCTATCTATAATATCAACAACTTCACCTATATACATTCTGTGTGCAGGTTCTGTCTTGTAGAATCTATCTACTTCACTTCGTGGTATACTATTAATATCAATATTGTTAATATCTAAATCTTGAAAATAAATCTTTTTACATACAATAGTTAATTTTGCTTCTTTAAAAGAAGTGGTATTTTTTAAAAAGTCTGGTGTAAGTTTCGTAAGTTCAACTTTATTCAAATCTCTACCAGACTTGCTACCTAATATTGCTAAATCCTCTCTATACTTTTTATCATAAAAGCTTATAGTAAAATATTCATTACTTTCCATGAATTCATAAGTATAACGAATCGGTTTCACATAAACTGTAACAACAGGCTTATTCCAAATAGTTCCTAATCCTCCCCAACTTATCGTCATGGCATTAAATTTTTCTTTTTTGCCTGCAGTTAATATAGCCCATTCTTGGTCAATAGCATACAAAGGTGCTAAATTAAAATTTTTCAAATCCAATGTTATGATCCTCCTTTAATTATTGTTATATTTTTCATATCTATCGTTTCCTTTAGTAATTAATTTTTCATTTAATCATTCAAAAAGTTCATTACTAAATTTATAATGACTTCTTTTTCTTTTGTATCCAAAAAGTGATTTCTTTATTTTAGACTAATTTTATCTTTCCCAGGTTTCATTCTTTAAATTATTATTTTTTGTGTCAGTATCATTTCCTATTGGAACTTCTAACATTATTTTTGATTTTATTTTAGTCAATTCGATTGCCAATGAATCCTTTAATTTTCTTCTTATTTTATTTAATTTTGTTATGCTATTTGTAGAATAATCATATTGTTGAGATACTTGGATAAAAGTTTGCAAATCATTATCTAAAGAATTTATTTTATTATCTGCAACATCGGTATGATTCTGTGCTAAAAGGTTAATCTTATATTCTCCTTCGTATTCATGTGTAATATATGCTGGAATTTCTGTTGTTATAAAAGGAGGAATTAAAATTTCTCCTTCGTCTCTTAAATAATAACTATCCATCCCTAATATATCAGTCACATCTATAAATGGAATACTTCTTCTTTGTATATCATCATCTTTTGCTGTTGCAATAACTAATTTACTATGTCCATCAACTTCAAATTGTTCAGTTTCTTCTCTATATTTAAAAAAAGATAAAAAGGATTCTGCTATCCACTTATTTGATTTACTATTTTTGTGAGATAAAATACTCTCATAATGATATTCTTGTCTATAAATTCTTTTTGGAATACTGTGTGTTGTCCCATATTTACAACTCAAACTGTATAATTTTTTAATAGAACATATCATTTCTTTTAGTTTAGCACTATCCGTATACCTCCACATTACATCGGCACTTGGTTTAAATAAATATCTTAAAAATTCATTTATTTCTTCATAGTCTAAATATCCATGAGATTTTCTTGAAGTATAATACTCTAAACTTTCAATTTCTTCATCTTCGTATTCTAGTAATGATTTATACATATAAATATTCTCCTCATTTCAGTTTAATATTTCATCAAATATATTAGTAGCCCATTTTCTAAATGCCATACCGTTTCATCTTTCATATTTACTTCTAGCTTAACATCACCATCTTCAAATAAAATAATTTCATTTTTCTTTTTTTCCATAAAAACACATCATTTTCTCTTTATTTAGTTCTTATCTACATCTTTTATTTCTTATATTTCTGTATCCGGTTCTATATTGAACTGTTGTTTGTATTTTATCATGATAAATGTTACTTGTCAACTATCCACTAAATTTTTCTATATTTGTAAAAGAGGATATAAGAAACTCTTTTAAACCAAATTGTTGTACTTCCCTATAATATAAAAAGGAAGAATTTCTTCTCCCTTTCTTCTATTTTCGCGACGTCATAGCATAGATACTATTTTTTGTTTTTAAGAATTTCTTCTACTGAATTATAAAATTTTTTGTTCCAATTTAGCCTTTCAATCTGTTCCTTTTGTAGCTCCTTTGATAAAAACCATTTAATATCAAAATTTATATCACCACAGTTCAAACAATGAGGATTTATATAAATAATAAATTCTTCACTATTTAATAAATTTGATATTTTCTTTAATAGGCTTACCGCTTCGTTTATATCAGAGATATTAGCGACAATTGTAGCCATATTATAACTGGTTCCTGCCAATCTTGCTATTTTGCTTACTCGTTTTCCCCATTCTTGTTTTTGTTTTTTTTCTTCAAATTTTTTGAGTACAGAAACAATTATTCCCTTCTTCTTTTTTATTACCCATTCATCATCAACAATATATTCTTTCCATGACCCATTCTTTGTTACGACTACATTTTCATAATCTCCAATTGCATTATAAATTTCTAAAGCCTCAAAGTAATAAATTGATGATTTATGAGCTATGTTATTAAGCTTTTCTTTTAATTGTTCTTTCTCTCTTTCTTTCTGGTCGGCAGCTCTCTTAATTTCATCAGCATCCTGCTTTCCATACAAAAAACAATTTTTTTCATAGGTATTAAAGTTAGCATTTGGATAAAGATTGTTGAAATGAGCATTCCTTAATTTAATAGGTAAGTCATTCCAAGAAATTTCTACTACACTACGCAAATTAAAAGGCTTTCCGGAAGTGATAACACTTTCACCATCTTCCAATCTAAGAAAATGATAATAGTAATTATCTCCATTTTCCTCTATTATCCGAACATCATAAATGTTATCACTCCCTATGTTTCCTTTTTGAATAATTCTTGACATTTAATCACCTCATTGTAGTTACTATAAAGTAATAATGAATTGTCGCATTTTCAAAAAACTTTACATAAAAATTTTATCATATTTTCTTAACATTGTAAAGTTTAGTATTCTTCATAAAATTTTTTATACTCGTAATCATCTAATAAGTTCGATGCTATTGTTTGTTTCATTTTAACATCCATTAAATAACGCCAAAAACAAAATCTAATATTCTATTTATTTATATTATAAGGTGTAAATACCCTTACATAATATGGTTGGATATCTTCTAATACATCACAAATCCAAATAACATCTCCATCCTTTCCTGTCACCTTAATATTAGGAAATGTCTTTAACATTTTTTCGTCCGAAAAATATTTTAATGTAAAATCTTTTATTTCATCATTTTTATATAATTCTGTACATTCAAGGATATATTCATTATGTTCTAAAAGTTCTATGTTGTGTTCAGTTACTACTCTCGTAAAGAACATTTTTAATGCAAAACCAGTAATTAAAAAATCAAAAAAGATGAGAATAATAGTAAGTACGCATGCTATTTTCAAAATCTTTAAAGATAATTTCTCTTTTATCCTATCAATTAACTTATCAATGATCGGATTAAAATGACTCATTAGATAAATGGCTAAAATCCCCCAGAAAAAAGAAAATGCAATACATATTCTTCCGTTAATGTTAAATGGCATATCAGAATAATCCCACCATTTAATATGAAAAATAAAATCTCCTATTAAACTAATTAAATATTCTATAAGAGAACCAATCACCACTCCACCAATAAATAAAGTATAATTGTTTTTCTTAAATCTTTGCAATAACGGAATCATAAACACAGCTCCTACTCCATATATTGCGCAAAATGGTCCATACAAAAAGCTTTGTCTACTTTCAATTACTCCTTTTGTAATTAGTCCAAAAAGTGTTTCGATAACAAATCCTATCATACTATAAATAATAAAATATGCCATTAATCTCCATAAACTAATTCCCATAACACTTATTTTCTTTTTTGTTTTTCTTGTTTCATTTTCTTCTATATCTTTTTCTTCCATTTGATTTCTCCTTGTCTTATTAGTAAAAAAATGTGTTAAAGAATTTAATGTTTTTTCTTTAACACTTTACAACTTTTAGTCCCAATACAGAGTTTAGAAATTCAAGGTTATCTTTAACTTCTCTTCTTTTTATAGCCTTCCTACAGCAATATAACGAAAATTGTGACCTTTATAATTAGAGATTTTTATATAACCTTTTTTTATAATATAATCTGCTGCATAAACGGGATTCCAGTCATTTTCATTACAAATATCTCTTGCAATGATTTCATGCATTCCGATTTCATCCGTTTCATACACTTCTCCTTCTGGTGAAATGAATGCTTTTTTGATTTCTCGTATTGCATCTTTCGAGTATTCATAAATTTTCATCTTTTGTCACATCTTCCTTTTAAAATATTTTAGAAAGCTTTTATTTATCTTTAATACAAGATAAATTTTATACTGAAAATTCTTATAAAAATTATATATTAATCCACATAATATAGTCAAGTATATTTAAATAATTACTAGATGATATTATAATTCAAACTTTATATTAGTTTTTAGAAGCCGGCATATAAGGTATTAATCTTCCAGCAAAATCCTTGAAGTTTTGAGATTGTAAAATCACTCTTCCCGGTCCTACAAGCCTCGTTAGAAATAAACCTTCTCCTCCCAAAAATATATTTCCTAAACCTTTTACTGTTTCTACTTCATAAGAGACAGTTGGCTCAAACGCAACTACATTTCCTGTGTCAACTTTTAAAACTTCTCCTGGTGCTAATTGTTTTTCTATTGTATCCCCATCAACTTCTAAAAATAAATTTCCTCTTCCTATTGCTTTTTGTAATATAAATCCTTCTCCTCCAAATAATCCTGCACTAAATTTTTTAGTAAATGCTATGCTAGTTTCTACATTTTCTTCTGCACATAAAAAAGCTCCTTTTTGTAACACAAGTCCTGATGGCATAGCTGATAAATCAACTGGTATAATATTTCCTGGTACAGTTGAAGCAAACGCTACTACTGCTCCATCTTTTTGGGCGGTATAATTGGCCATAAAAATAGATTCACCAGAAAACATTCTTCCTAGGCTCTTCATTACTCCTCCACGTGCATTGGTTTTCATTGCTATCCCCTCTGACTGATAGGCCATGCCTCCTGATTGGGTATATACTGTTTCTCCTGCATTTAATTTCATTTCTACTACTGGTACTGTTTGTCCTATTATTTTGTAGTTCATTTATGATTCCTCCTTATATTTTATTTGCTTTATTATATCCATAATAAAAATAATATTCAATATAATATTTTATTTTTTTAAAAGTTAAATTGTGATTTTTTACAATTTTTACTAGACAGTATTTTCAGTTTGTGTTATGATAATATCATGAAACAAAAGAACAGAAATAATGTTTATTTCAAATGGAGGTTAAAAATGTTAAATTTAAAAAATTTAAAATTAATTATAATACCAATTGTCACAATTTTATCAATACTATTATTAGGATTCAATTTGTCTTATGCTGTTGATTTGAATCTATCAGATGACTTGACAACTGATTTTTCTTCTGATAATTCAACAACAAATGATAATATAAATTCAACTAATTCAACTTCAAATACCAATGTTTCTGATAATGATGTTAATGGTACCAATACTAATAATTCTAATGCTTCTTATGGTTCAAACACTTCTACATCTCCAACAACAAATACTTCTACTACTTCTTCAGCAACGGTAAGTAATTCGTCATTACCAGAAAGTAGTTTAGGATTATCTAATATTCTTAATATTCTTTTAGTTGTAATAGGAATTTTATTAATATTACTCGCTATTGCAATTTTGATTAGATTGAAAAAATAAATTTAAAATAAAAAATATAGAAGCCTTATTTTTAAGGCTTTTATTTTTTCATTTTTTTACATGTATAATTTTATTAATTTTTTTAATACTAGTAATAGAATTATTTTTGATTAAATAGAAAAAATTAATTTTTTTGTATTTAATCAAAAATATTAGACTGGTCTATGAAAATTTTAACATAGCTAGTTGTTAATTTGGATAAAATCCAACACTAGTTTAAATTTATAATAGGAGGATAATTTTATGTACAAAAAATTATTAATAAGCTTTAGCATTCTTATAGCCATGATACTTTCTTTTACTGTTTGTTTTGCAAATAATAATATGCTTGAAAATGCTGCAAACGGTGTAAGAAATGTTGTGGGTGGCGCTGAAAATGCTGTAGAAGATGCTGCAAAAGATGTCTCTAATACTTCTAAAGAAGCTACTAACAATATAGAAAATGGAGCAAATAATGCAAAAAACACTGTAACAGATAATCATAATAATGAAACTGCTACAACTGATGGTGTAAGAACTAACAATTATACAGCAACCAGAACAGCAACAGATGGGACTGCTAATACTTTCATGGGAATGTCAGCTACTGCTTGGACATGGTTGATTATAGGAATTGCTGCTATTGCTATTGTCGCTCTAGTTTGGTATTATGCTGCTCAAATGCGTTCGTCAAATTATGACAATAAGGATTAATTTTTATATCCTAGAAAAAACACTTTTAAAATGTCTTGTGTAAAGTGATCATGAAAATTCTAGAAAATGTATGTTCGTTCAACTATATTTTCTAGAATTTGTTTTTTATATTTAAAGTGCATTATTTTTTTATTTATGTTATAATATATTCAAAATTTTAAAATTAGAGGTAAAAATATATGAATACAAAATTAATTGCTAAAAATCCTACTGCTTATCATAACTATACAATTGAAGACAAATTAGAAGCAGGTATTATACTTTCTGGTACAGAAATTAAATCAATTAGAAATGGTAAAGCAAATTTAAAAGATACATATGCTCATATAAAAAATGGCGAAGTTTTTGTTATTGGTATGCATATAAGTCCATATGAGCAAGGAAATATTTTTAATAAGGATCCTTTACGTGATAGAAAATTGCTATTAAACAAACGAGAAATTAATAAGCTAGTTGGTCTAGTAAATCAAAAAGGATATAGCTTAATTCCTATCAGTTTGTATTTTAAAGGAAGTTTAGTTAAAGTTGAACTTGGTATTGGTAAAGGCAAGAAATTGTATGATAAACGTCAAGATATCGCAAAAAAAGATGCTGAACGTAGAATAAATCAAGCTATGAAAGAAAAATATTAATAATTTAATGGAAATTTTAAGAATTGCTTTGCGATTGTTATCGCTTAGCAATTCTTAAAATTCGTTTTCTATTTTTTATATTTTATTACTTGAACCAAAAACATCCATCATTTTATGTTTTACCGTTTCTTTAATCAATTCTCTTGCTGGTGTTAGATATTTTCTTGGATCAAAAGCATTTGGCTCCTCTACTAATACTTTTCTAATTCCCGCTGTCATAGCTAATCTTAAGTCTGTATCTACATTGATTTTAGATACTCCTGATAAACTTGCTTCATGTAAAATTTCATCTGGTACACCTTTTGCTCCTGGTATATCTCCCCCATATTGATTACACATTTCTACTAATTCTGGTATAACTGTGGATGCTCCATGTAATACAATCGGTGTATTTGGGATTCTTTCTTTTATTTGTTTTAAAATATCGAATCTAAGTTTTGCTTCTCCTTTAAACTTGTATGCTCCATGACTAGTGCCAATTGCAATCGCTAGAGAATCACAACCTGTTCTTTTCACGAATTCTTCAGCTTGAGCAGGGTCTGTATACATAGCGTCACTTGCTGCAACATTTACATCGTCTTCTATTCCTGCTAATTTTCCAAGTTCAGCTTCTACTACCACACCTTTACTATGTGCATAATCCACGACTTTCTTTGTTAATGCTACATTTTCTTCAAAGTCATATTTTGAACCATCAATCATAACTGATGTAAATCCATTATCTATGCACATTTTTGCTGTTTCAAAATCTGGCCCATGATCTAAATGTATTGCTATTGGAACTTCCGGATGTTCCTCTACTGCTGCTTGTACCATTTTCATTAAATAACCTATTCTTGCATATTTAATAGCACTTGATGAAGCTTGTAAAATAACAGGTGATTTAGCTTCTGCAGCTGCATCTACAATTCCTTGTATAATTTCCATATTATTTACGTTAAATGCTCCAATTGCAAATTGTTCTTTCATTGATTTTTCAAACATCTCTTTTGTTGTTACTAACATAATATTCCTCCATTCTTTTGGCAAAATTTGCCTTTTCTTTTTCTTTAGCTATTGTATTTCTATTTTTTTAATATGTCAAGATAAAAAAGATATAAAGTTGTATTCACTTTATATCTTTTGGATTTTTAATCATTTATATGTTTATAGCTTGCACACATAGATTCATCTGGTTCTTTTGTATCACAACCTTGTATTGCCTCTACTTGAATTGCTTCTAACATACATTTTTCTTTTTCATTATTGTTGTATTTACAACTTGATACTGTACAGTTTATTCTTTGATTTTTTTCCATTTTATACCTCCGATACTATTAGAGTATTTGAACAAAAAAATATTCATAATATTATTATGTTTAAAAATAAAATTACTATTCAAAAATTTAAATATTATTTTTGTTTTTTTCCTGTTTTTTCTCTTCTAATTTATTGCAATTTTTTTCATTAGAATTTATACATTTTTTTGGAGGTTCTTTAAAACTTAAATACCAGCTAATTCCATTTCTATCCTTATTAATACTTTCTACTCTTTCTTCTAATTGTTTATAAGTTGTAGGCATTGGAACAATAATAGGCTGATTTGGCATCCAATTAGCAGCTGTTGAACCTTTGCTGCAATCTGCCATTTGTAAAGCTTGAACTATTCTGATTATTTCAGGAATAAATCTTCCTACATTCATTGGGTAGATTAATATTGTTCTTACAATTCCTTTCTCATCAATAATAAATACATTTCGAACTGTTTGTGTGTTGCTAATGTCATTTGCTATCATTCCGTATTTTCTTGCAATCTGTCCATTTCTATCTGCTATAATTGGAAATGATACTTTAATTCCTGTTCTGCAATAAATATCGTACATCCATGCAAGATGTGAACTGTTACTATCAACACTTAATCCTAGTAATTCTGTATTCATATCTTTAAAGTATGTATGTGCTCTAGTAAATGCTATCATCTCAGTTGTGCATACGGGGGTAAAGTCTTACAATGTGGGGATGTTTTTGGTATGTTTATTTTTAAAACTCATCATTCATTAAAAAATCGAATATGTTAATATGTTTAATTCCATCTCTTGAATAATCTTCTTCATCGAATGAAATAACATATCTTGGATATGAATCATCAATTCCAATGTATGCTCCAAATTCTCTTTCTTTCGTTTCTTCTGTAGATAAAGAATAGCATACTTGAATATATTTTAATTCTTTATTTTTATTTGCAACAAAATCCACTTCGCCTTTTTTAGTTTTTCCAATATATACTTCATAACCTTTGGCTATCAAATCATTATATACTATATTTTCTAGTGAATTTGAATAATTAACTTCTTTGTTATTTGTTTTTATTTTTTTAACACCTAAATCAGAAGCATAGTATTTATTTAATGTTTTTAATACACTTTTTCCTTGAATGTCATATCTATAAACTTTATTCATGATAAAAGTTGAACATAATGCTTCTAAGTAATTATATAATGTATCAGTAGCAATTTCATGATGTTCACTTTTTAAATAATTTAAAACATTGTTAGCTGAAAATTCTTTGCCTTCTGTTTCTAAAACATATTGTAATATTTTATTAAATGATGTTATATCCTTTACATTTAATCTTTCTACAACATCTTTTAGAAGTATAGAATCATATACATCTGATATATAGTTTAATTTTGCTCTTTCATTATCAAAAGAAAATCTTTGTGGAAGAGAACCCCATTCAAATATGTCTAATAATAATTTTTTATAATCTTCTTTTTTTATATTTTTAAATTCTACTATTTCCTTAAATGTTAATGGCTGAACTCTAAAACTCACATATCTACCAGATAAATCCGTAGACAACTCTAAAAAAGTCATTTTACTATTAGAACCAGTTATAAATATACTAAACTGATTTGTAATTCTTAAAGAATTAATGCCTTTTTCAAAATCTTCAACTTTTTGAATCTCATCTAAAAAAACATAATACTTATTCTTATTATTTGTAAGACTCTTAATATAATCATTTAAATCTTTAGCAGTTTTAATAAAACTATAATCTAATGATTCAAAATTTATATAGATTATTTGTTCTTCACTAATTCCTTTTTGCTTTATTTCATCTATTATTTGTGTTAAGATAACTGATTTTCCACTTCTTCTTAATCCATATATTATTTTAATTAAAGATGTTTCATCATAAAAATCCCTAATTTTACTTAAATATTTTTCTCTAATTAACATATCAATTCACCTCAAATATATTTTATCATAAGTTTAAATGTTTGTAAAGTTATTTTGATGTACTGGAATAGCTTTTAATTTTCGACATTTATTTTGATATAATGGAATAGATTTAAAGGCAATATTTATATTAATTTTTCAATATCTACTTTTAAATCAAATTTTATAGTTTTATCACTATAAATCCAAATTTTATCTATTATATTTTCTAAAACATATCTGCTTGGTATTTCACTCAAGATTATTTCATCAAAATACTCTATTGCATTTTTTAGCTTTTTTATTTTTTCTTTTGAAATTTCTTGTTCTTCTTTTTCTAGCATAAGTTCTAATTTTTCTATCTTATTTGTTTTATCCTGTTCCAGTTCTTTGTATGTATTTTCTATCATTTTCTTTTGATATTCGCTAGTAGTTGTTGTTAAATCTCTTATTTTTTGATTTAACAAAACTTTATATTCTGCCTTTAAAGTTTCAAGTTCATATTTAATCTTTTCTTTATTAGTTTGCATATTAGTAGTTTTTGTCTCGATTTCTATTTTAGTTATTTCATTCATATATTTTTGTTTTGTAAATTTCAAGAATTGTTTTAAATGAATAATCATATCAGTTTCTTTTATCTCATGACATTTACATCTTGTTTTCCCATAAGTTCTATACTGGGAGCATTCATACCCTTTTTGCTTTTGCTTTCGATTCATAGTTATACCGACTTACACCAAATCCACAATCACCACATTTCACTAATCCTGAAAAAGCATAAGTTCTTTTTCTTGTTCCGACAAGTACTTTTGGAATTTGATTTTCTTTTTCGAATTTCTTGTGCTAATTCAAAAGTCTCTTTTGAAATGATTGCTTCATGATGATTTTCAAATACAAAATGTTCTTCTTCTGGAAGTTTAATTGCTCTGCCTCGTATAGAAACAGTTTTCTTTTTATGAGATCTTAAGTTTCCTGTATATACATCATTATTTAAAATATTACTTATCATATAGGTAGACCATAATTTTTGTACATGATGTTTGTATATTCTTCCTCGTTCTAAATGCTTTTGGCTATAATATACAGATGGGGTAGGGTAGTCATATTTACTATTCAAAATATCACAAATTTTCTTTCTACCTAAACCATCTTCAATATATAATTTATATATTAATTTTATAACTGGTCTTATTTCTTCATCTACATATAATTTTGTAACATCTTCTTTGTCTTTTATATAGCCATAATAATTTCCCATTACTAATCTTCCTGATTTTTGTTTAGAATACATATGATCTCTTGTTTTTCTAGAACAGTCTTTTACATATCTTTCATTAAACCATGTTGTAATTCCAATCGTATCATCTCTGTCATTTAAAACATCATAAGTTCCTCCCATTTCTGAAACTAAAATTAGATTTTTTTGCATATTTTTAAATTCATCTATAAGAACTAAAACTTTTCCATTGTTTCTACCGATTCTTGATAGGTCTTTTGCTATAACTACATCGATTTGTCCTCCTTTTACTTTTTCTATCATTTTTGAAAATTCAGGTCTATTAAAGGTATATCCCGAAACATTGTCATCTATGTAGAAGTCTTCATCTCTGATATTCCAATTACGTGAAGAAGCATAATCATTAATAATTCTTTTTTGTTCTTCAATACTTGAATAATTTTCTTTATCTTCATCTCTAGACAATCTACAATATCCGTGCAACTGTCATTTTATCCTCCTCACTTGACCTGATATTGCCTATGTGCTGTATGTTAGCATACATTATGATTTAGTTCCACCTGTTTTGCAATAATTCTTTCAAGAATTTCGGGATAATTCTCTTTTCCTGTTACGAATATTCCTATTTTATACTTTTGTTCTTTATATTTTGCAATTATTTCTTTGGTTTCTTGTTTTTCTAATTCTTCTTTAGTTAAATAAATTTGCACATATTTTTTATTTGCGATTTCATTAGAAGTAATTCGCATATTATTTTGGCTCCCTCATAATATTTCTCTCTAAATATTATGCAAAAAGAAATATATAAATATCTCCTTTCGTCTAAAAAATCACTTTATGAAATCTAATACACAACTTTCTTGTTTACTATCAAAAAAATTCCCCCTAACTTGGATATGCATATATATCCCTCTAATAATAAGAATCCAAAATTTCTTATAAATGTTGCATTTTTTAAATTTTTATATAAATTTTTTTAATTTCTATTAAATAATAACTATCTTATTTTAAAAATTGGTAATCTTTCTTAATAAAATATCTATAAACATAAAAGAATCCCTCAGTTTACTATATATAGTAAACTGAGGGGAAGAATTAAATATTGGCTCATTCAATATTCACAAAGATTCTTTTTCCTACTCTTATTTTACCAGAGTTAGCTTTCATATCTTTGCCTAGAATATGACCATCTTCAATGTTTCTCACTGCATTTCCTGCAAACATTCTACGTAATTCTGAATTACTCATCAGTTTTGCTCTACTTAATACAGTGTAGAAAGTATCACCGTTTTTTAGTTGCACTTCAAGACAATCTTCCTCTTTGATAGCTTTCTTCGAAAACTTTCTTTCAAATTCAGCTCTTGCCATCTCTCCTTGTGTAATATCTTTAGCCTGTAAAGATACAAAGAAAGATGCTAACTGTTTTTTCGCTTCAAAAGGATTTTCTTTGATGAACTTTTCGAGTTCGCTTTTTTCATGATTGTTCATAAAAGCAAAGCATCTAAAATACGGCATTATTTGTTCATCTTTGATGGACATAAACTTTCCAAATTTTTCGTTTGGCTCTTCCAATACTGCAATAGCATTTCCATAAGATTTGCTCATCTTTCTACCATCTCCAGATGTTCCCTCCAATATAGGAGTCATAAGAGCAATTTCTTCAACCAATCCATTTCCTTTCATAACATCTCTGCACTGCTGGAAATTTAATAATTGATCGATTCCTCCAATTTCAACATCACAGTTTAAAGCAACAGAATCCAATCCCATAAGTACACTATAGCATACTTCTGCCAATGAAACAGCTGAACCATTTTCGATTCTCTTTCTGAAATCATCTCTTTGCATAGCCTGTGAAATGTTAATCATTTGGAATGTTTCAAATAATTCATGTGGAGTTGTTTTGTCAATCCATTCAGAATTAAATCTGATATTAATTTTGTCAAGATCAACAAACATTCCAATCTGTTCCGTATATGTTCGCATATTTTCTTTAATCTGATCTGAAGTTAAAGCTTTACGCTCAGAGCTTCTACCAGAAGGATCACCAATCTTCGCTGTAAAATCTCCAATGATAACGAAAATTTCATGTCCTTTCTTTAAGAAAGCATTAACCAACATCATAGGAACAACATGTCCAATATGGATGTTTGAAGCAGTTGGATCAATTCCAAACTTTATTACCATCTTTTTATTTGAATTACACAGTTTTATAAACCGTTCCATTCCTAAAGATGATTCCAATTTGTTTTGAACTATTTCCAACCATTCTGCGTTTGGCATTTTATGCCAGTCTTTAAGTGCTTTTTCTAAAAATAGTTTGTCAAACCTCATATTTATTCTCCTTTCTTTTTAGCCTTATACTAATAATGGCCTTTTTTCACAGAGGTTATTGTGAACTGGTAATATTATATATCATTTTTACTGTTATGTCAACTTTTTGTAAGATTTAAAGACCTTCTAATATAGAAGATCTTCAAATCTATAATTTTTTACTTATATGCTAGTATCTATATATTCTTTTGGATTAATATAGAACCATCGTGTGAAACATCCACCACCACATATATTCCATAAATTACAAGTAATGCACTTATTGCTAGGATATCTATTGACTGTGCTTCTGAATTGTTTTACTATATCAGTATTTAATAATTCTTCAATAGCCGTTTCTTTATTTAAATTTAACGGCTTATTTTCAAATGGATAACCTAAAAAGTGGTTACATGGTATAACTTCTCCAGTTACATCAAATACAATGCCGCTACCTTTTTGTACATGACAACATGTGGAAATTCTCTCCTTATTGATCAATTCTTGTAAAATTTCTTTTTCAATGAGACATAATGGAAATGAAGTTTCAATAGTATAATTAAAACCATTTTTTTCCAATAACGCAAAAATATAGCTTGTAAAATTCCCCATATCTTTTATGTCCATTGTTTTACTACTACCATCGGTATTTAAAGAAGGTTTTTCAAACTGAATAACTAAATTATCTAATTTTTCTTTTGATAACATATTAACAAACTCATCAAACTTTTTTGTATCATTAGTTGTAACAACATAGGATATAGAAGGTTCAAAACCTAACTGCTTTAGATTGTTATATCCATCAATCATGTCTCTTAATCCAGTTTGATGTGTGTTATAAAGATATTCTTCTTCTGTTGTTCCTTTAATTGAAATATTTATACCGTCAATTTTAGAAGCAACAACTTGTTGTGCAAAATCCTTATCTTTAAATTTTTTTCCATTAGTAGCAAGTCTAACTTTAATTCCTAGACTTTTGATATAACAGATTAACTCAATAAGGTTTGGATAGATTGTAGGTTCACCACCAATCAATGTGATTGTTCGGATTCCTCTTGTTTGCAAATATTTGACTATTTGCTTAGCATATTGTAAATCCATGTTCCGATGCTTTGCTAGCATTTTTTGAGCATAGCACCAATCACATTTGCAATTGCATGTATAATTGGTAGTTAACCAAGCTGTAGAAATATTTCGCATACCTGCTCACTCCTTTTTTGTTTTTAATATGTATAATAATATCATATTATACATATTATGTCAATTCTTGTGATGAATATTTTTATAACTTTAAATGCTAAAGAGCCAGCTATTCCTAGCTGGCTCTTAGGGAGTTATAATTATAACTCCTGTGGGCTTACTTAGAGATCACAATCGTAGTTTGAAACGTTACCTTTTGCTCCTTCCACTGTGCTTTCTGACACAACTTCAGTAGTTTGAGATAACTCAAGCAGATCCTTCAACATGTGAACCCCTCCTTTCTATTAAAAAAACAGATTATTATAGCCTACTGCAATTGCTATTGCAATTACGGTTTACATATTATCATGTTTTCTACCTTTTGTCAATATTTAATTAGACTTTTTGCTCAAATCTAAAGTTTTTTATATTCATACCTAAGTTTTCATAAAATTTTATAGCATTTTCGTTAAATCCCCAAACCATTAATTCTATATTATCGATTTTTTGCTCTTGGGCTAATTTAACTATTTCATTATATAATTCTTTACCAATTCCATTTCTTTGATTAGTTTTATTAACACAAATATTCTCGATATGTAAAACCTTTCTGTTTTTCATAATTCTATTATTGGGTGTTTCTTTTATTTGTGAAAAACAAATTCCTACAATTTCATTTTTTAATTCTGCAACTATATATATATTATTACTATTTGATAATTCTTCTTTAAATTCCTCAAAGTCTAAAGGATCAGTATCTTTGTATATATCGCTTCTTTCTTTTACATGTAATTTATGTACTTGCATAATTAATCTATGTACTTGTTTAAAATCTCCTATTTTCGCTCCTCTTATAGTTATTTCGTTATTCATTATTTATATCTCCAATCCAATTATTTTTTATTTAATAATATATTTATATCATAAAAACACTTCTTTCTCAATACTTTCAGAACCAAAATTCATCCTTATTTCAATAGTTTCAACTTTGCAGGATCAGGGTGACGTCTCGAACCCACGCAACTGCCTAAAAACGTGGTTTTTAGCGGTATACGCTTTTATTATAGCGATGTCAAATAGATGTCTCGTTTTCTGTCAGAAAAAAGCCAATATAAATTAATAAATCTATATTGGTTTTCACTCTTATTTCAATTCTTCTTTTAATTTTATTTCATCTTTCAGCCCTATAAAATAATATTTTTAATGCCAAGATAATTCTTAAAAATTATTCGCATACAAACTTGTCCAATCAAAATTACTATAATCTCTGTCACTTTTATATTTATTTTTCTTCCCAATCAATCGCTCGACAATCAATTTTTAAGCCATAAATTATAAAATTTGATTAACTTATCGATAACAAAATCAATAGGCAATATCAGGCATTTTTCATATTTTTTTAAGCCTTCCCCAAATTGTAAGACTAGACGGGGGTAAAGTCTCCTGGATGTGAAAATAGCACTAACCATTTTCCTTGATAATCTCCTAATTTGATTTCTCCAAAAGTTGTAATAGCATCAAAATCCGGTGCTTTTTGTCCTATTTTTACATTTCCGTTCATCATTAATTCATAATCCATAAAAATAAACTCCTCTCATTTTTTATATCATATGAGAGAAGTTTATTTTAGGTTACTTATAGTTTTAACTATTGATTTTTTTATTGTTTCAATCTTAAATACCCTAATTCTTCCCAAACATTATATGCTAAGTTTAATCTGAATAATAAAGTTGGCTTTGCTCCCGCTCTATTTTTATCAACTACACAAGCATAATATCTAACATCTGGATCTTTGTATTTCTTTAAATCAAAAAATTCTGTATCAACTTCTTTTAATGAATATTCATAATTTTGTAATGTATCGCGATTAATTTGTTTTATTAGACATAATGTATCTAGCACTTCTTTTACTGTTCTACTAACAGCTAAATCATTTACATCTAAATTAACAGGCAATGTATTACTTTCTGCTAATTGTAATGTTGAACAGATATATAAATTGAAATTTTGAGCTAAATTTGAAAGTATAGTAGCTGTTCTTTTAATTTCTTCTGCAATTCCAATATTTGCTGTATCTGTTTTTAAAGTATCATAAAATACATATTCTATCTGCTCTTTATAATAGTAGTTCATTATTACCTTTTTCAACTCGTCATTAGTATGGTCTGTTATGTTGATAAAATAAATTGAATTTTTTAATTCTTTATTTACCCAATCTGTAACAGCTACTATTTTATTAAATTCGGATGATTCTTTAGATAATCGCTTTACAAAGTCTCCTTGTTTTTCTCCTTTTTGTTTAACAACAAATCCCTCATCATCAACTTCTACTTTTTTAGGATCATCTGGTCTAAACTTAAATTCTAAAAGTTCACCCTCTGTCTTACTAATTTTTTGTCCATGTATTTTTTGAATTGCTTCATTGTTTAATATGGTAGTAATTAAACATAGTCTCATTTTCTCTTCTGACATTTCATTTGAAATTACCAAAACTTTCTTTTTATGAACTAATGCGACATGTGCTGCTACATCAATTGTAAATCTACTTTTTCCAGAGTTTGATGGCATAGCAAAGGCCATAGTTTCTCCTTTTCTTATCCCTTTAAATACACTTGTTAATATTGGAAAAGGTAACGCTAGTCCATTTCTTAAGTTATTATCTCCCTTTTCTAAAAAACTTGTAAGATCTTCATTTAATATTGCTCTTTTAAATTTTTCTGTATCGTTTACTTGTACTACTGCACTTTCAACTTCTTCAACCGACATTTTGTCATATAAAATATAATCTGTTATTTCCACTACTTTATCTTGAATATTTTTTATTGGAATGGCTAAATAATTTTTTCTCAATATAAATAGTTTTTTCAAATCTAAATATATTTTTTCCATATCATAATCTTCATTAGCGACTTTTGCTTTTAGTTCATTTTTAAATTTGTACACTTGCTCTGAATCTCTTGAAAAGTTAAATCCCTTCTTCGCTGTTTCAGAAGCATATGCAGCACCTTCTGTAAACAATACACTTTTGTATACATTTAATATTGCCTCATCTTCAAAATAACAATCCTCAAATACAAAGTAGTATTTTACAATCAATTTGGGATCTGTTAGTAATAGTCCCATATAAGTGTATTCTAATTCAAGATTACTTAGTTTTTTTGGATAAATTCCTACCATTTCCTCTTCTTCTTCATCAGTCTCTATTTCTAATTCTTGTTCTTTTGCTTCTTTTTGCATTTTACTTAATTTGTCTATTTTTTTTAAAGCTCCTATATAGTCTTCATTTAATAGCTCTTTCCTTATCTCATCTATAATATCCTCATTTTTTGAGGTCACTTCTATATTGTTCAATATTCCATATATTTTTTTTATTTTATCTTCTTCCATCTTCTCTCTCCCGTTTATTCAAATTTGGTAAAAGGTGGTATTATCTACCACCTCCGCCACCTCCGGCCTCCGGCCTCCACCGCCTCCGCCGGAAAATCCTCCGCCTCCTCCTGAGGCAGATGAATAAGCTGATGACATAGAGGAACTTATTGAATCTGTAAAGCTTCTTGAAAAATCAGTATTCATCATTAAATACATAGACGAATATGTATTTATATTCATTGAGTTTTCAATATCTGGGTAAACTATTTTCAATTGTTTTAATACTTTGTCAGCTATTCCAAATACCGTTGCATAGACTAAAAATTTCTCCCAAATTTCAATTTCAGGAATTTCTCTTTTATCAAGCATAGAAAACTCTTCCATATATTTTTTTAGTCCTTTCCATTTTTCGGATTCATTAACTCCTTCTTGTGTAAACACATTAATCCTTGATAATTCAACTGATTTAAGAATTAGATTAATCACTGATAATAAGATAAATGGTATTATTCCGATTAGCACATATATATTTAGTAATACTATTAGTGGCAATCCGAACATAACGGAAAATGCTGAAGTAATTATATACCCAATTAAGGCTCCTGTTGATTTCTGATACTTTTCTTCTTCTGCTTTATCCATTAAGTTGTTTTTTCTTAATCCTGCTTTTGTTCCATCTTTTATGTCGCTTTGTAATGCTAATATTTTTGAGGAATGATTTTTAATATAAGCTTGCAATTCTTTTGCTGTTATTTCTTCTTTGCCATTTGCTGTAAATACTCCTAATAAAAAATCAAAAATTGCTTTTTCATCTTTGTTTTCTAAAGTTCCAGTAGTAGCATTGTCTAGAACCTTTATTTTAATAACATCTTTTGCCTTTTGATCTTTTATTACTTGAAAGTCTATCATCTTTTTCAATTTTAAATCTAACAAAGTAGCAGAGAATACTTTTCCTAAATCATTACTTTGCAGTTCTGATTTTATCTTCTTGTACATATAAATAGCTTCTGCCGGTGTAGCATTTTCTCTTGGCATTTCTCTAAAATAAAGGATATCTTCTGTAGGTCTAAATTTCTTCAATTGTTTTAATCTTTTTATATTTTTTATCATATTTTTTATAAATAATAGGCATAAGAAAATAAGTACAATATCAATCACAATTACGATTGCCCAATTTATAAAGTTTCTCATCTCTCTTCTTCTATTCGCCTCGTTTGCCCATATAGTCTCTTCTTCTACCACTTCATCTAATATTGGTATATCCTCATCACCTCTTGCAGATGAAATAATCATATCAGTCGGAAACAGTGTTCTTACTTCCACATATCTCCCAGCTCTAAAATTATTTACTTCGAATTTTATTTTATTTTGTCCTTTAGCATAAATTTCACCATTTAAATCTTCTGTATGTCCCCATACTTTGATTTCATCTTTATCTTTCGCATCTGTTGGTAAAGTAATTGTTCCTGTTATTTTACTGCTACTAATCTCAAAATCTTCTCCAACAAATTGCCAATACAATTGTGCATAATCAGCATATTTCGACACAGCATCCTCTACTGTATAGGATATTTCGTATTTTTTAGTAGCAGAACTATTATCAAGTCCCACTCCCCAAGCAATTTCAAAATCGCCGTCATCATTTTTCATTCCATAATAGCAATTTTTAGTTACATGATACATTAGTGTATCAATTTCTTTAAAACTCTTTTGTGTTCCATTGGTTACATCTGATACTTGCACATTAGTTATACCTGAATATTTAGTATTATCTGTTTTAAATGTTTTATATAATGTGTTTGTTTCTTCTATATCAATGTCCCAAGTCTCTACTACATCCATACTTCCATCATAATTTATTTTAGCATCGAAATTTAGTTTATTTAAAAATAGATCTCCAGATGCCATACTTTTAACATTTCCAATTAGTAAAAATGCAAATAGAAATATTAGAATTATCAATAGATTTTTAATTGTTTTTTTCATAATTACTCCCTTCATTTCATATTCGTTTCTATTATATACTTAGAAGTTTTTTTTAGCAATAGCTTTTTTATTAAATTTGTGTTATGATATTGGTGTTTAAATATTGATATATAATAAATTTATTATATATCAATATTTATAGACTATTTTATAAAAAAAGGAGATATTAAAATGGCATTTGACGGAATTGTGACCAAAGCAATTGCTTCCGAATTGCAACAATTATCTGGTGCTAGAATCGATAAGATTTTTCAGCCAAATTCTAATAATGTTATATTAGGTTTTTATTTAAATGGTACCAATTATGCTTTAAATATATGCACAAATCCTAATAATTATAGAATTCATTTGAGCACTCACCCTAAACCAAATCCTAAAATTGCACCTAATTTTTGTATGGTTTTACGTAAGCATTTGATTGGATTGCATATAAAAAATGTAATAACAAATAATTTAGAAAGAATCGTAACGATAGAATTTGAAGGATTTGATGATGTTGATGATATCATTACAAAAAAAATAGTAATTGAGCTTATGGGGAAACATTGCAATATTATTTTGCTAGATGATAACAATGTTATTATTGATAGTTTAAGACATATAAATAATGAAAATAGCACACATATTGTTATTCCACATATAAAATATGCTTATCCCAAAATCGCAAAGCAAGACTTTTTAGATTGCACAAATTTTGAAAAGTTCAAAGAATCTATTGACTGTGATAATCCTGAGTCACTTCCTATATGTATCAGCAACACTTTTAATGGCATCAGTAAGAATTTTATAAAATTTATTATCAATAAGCTACAAACAACTAATTTAGAAAAAATATATGCTTATTTAAGAAAAATTGTTTCAAATACGGATTCTTTAAATTTAAAATTTGAAGCAATAGATAAAGATTATTTTTTAATACCAACTGAAAATTGTGAAGGAGCTTTTTCTTTAAACTTTTTTATTGATGACTTCTATTATCACAAGGAAACTTCAGAAGAATTAAAAACATATAGAAATACGGTATTAAAGTTAATTTTATCTACCTTGAAGAAATATCAAAAAAGACTTACAAACATTAATGAAAAACTACTAGCTTGCGAAAATATGAATATCTATCAATTATATGGAGAATTGATAACTGCCAATTTATATAAAATTCCGAATAAAAATATGAATCACATAGAATTAGAAAATTATTATGATAATAATCATTTAATTACAATTCCTCTTGACGCTAGATATACGCCAAGTGTCAATGCAAAAAGATTTTTTAAAAAATATAACAAATTAAAAAACGCATTAGAAATCGTTACCATTCAAAAAAAAGAAACTTTAGCGGAATTAGATTATATAGAAAGTATTGTTTATGAACTAGAATCCGCAACTAATGTTCAAGAAATTTCAGAAATATTTGATGAAATTTCAGAAAATGTTATTTTTAAAGATAAAACAGATACTTTAAAAAACAAAAAGAATACCAAAATAAAAAAATCAAATCTTACCAAAAATAAAAATGTTTCTTTTAATCCATTAAAATACACCATCGATGATTTCACTCTTTTGGTTGGTAGAAATAATAAGGAAAATGATTATCTTACTTTAAAATATGCTAAAAAAACCGATTTATGGTTTCACACGAAAGATATTCATGGTAGTCATGCTATCTTGATTCTTAATCATAAAATCCCACAAGAAGACCTCTTAATTAAATGTGCAGAAATTACAGCTCATCATAGTAAAGCTAAGAATTCTTCTAATGTTCCTGTAGACTATTGTGAAGTAAAATATGTTAAAAAACCAAATGGCGCTAAACCTGGTATGGTTATTTATACGAACAATTCTACTTTATATGTTAATCCTAAAAATTAAGTCTAGATTTCTATTATAGGAAGTTCGAAGAACTTTCATATAATAAAATAATAGCTTTTTAAGACACTAAAAAAGGAAAGAAAGTTATAGGTTTCTTTCCTTTTTTATATTGTAGGAAATTTCTCCTAGTAGGAGAAATTTCTGTACAAGATAAATATGGGAATTGCTAGAATTTCTTTGCGATTTTCATCGCTTAGAAATTCTGGAATTCGTTTTTTATATGATAGAAATTCTTAAATTCGTTTATTATAAAATTTTATCCCCAAAATATTAATAAAGTAATTGCTGTTAGCACAATAACTTCTGGTCTCGTTAAATCCTCTGGAATTAATTCAATTTCTCCTTCTTCTTTCTCATCTACGATAGAGATACTATAAGATGTCACATCTTGTAATTCAAAATATATATTAAAATCTTGCGTTGTATTGTTCTGTGTTGTTCCAATTTCTATATATTTTTTTCCTAGTAAAATGTCCCTTTTAGAATAAAAATCTATTCTAACATATTTTCCTGTTAAATAGTCTTCACTAGAATTTTTTATCGTTCCTTTCATCCTTCCATTTACTAATGTAGCTTGTGCTTGTACTATTTCTACTTGCGAGATAGTGTCTCTTCTGCTTATATCTTTATAAGATGAGTTTAGTCCTACATTTATTATAAACTCTGAAAATATAAAAAATAATATTAACCATATTGCATACTTCAAAAATGTTTTCATTCTATCCATAATTATTGCTCCTTCATTTATTTTCATATACATTATACAACAAATTTTACCATTTGTAAATTGTAGAAAAATAAATATTCTAACTTAAAGGAGCTTACAATTGCAAGCCCCTTTAAGTTAGAAGTTTGTCAATCTCTTTTAAGATCTCTTTTCCTTCAAACTCTGGAGGTAGTATTTCTTCTCTTTTGGAAAGGTCTACTACTCCATACTTATTTTTTTGGATAATTGCTAAATCCCCTATTACTTCAATTATATTATCATAATTGAAAAGAAAAGTTAATAAACCTTTCGGGTATTTAACTGGTACGAATTCTTCTCCTTTGGAATTAATAGCACCTTCTAATCCATCTTTGCCAACACCAGCAAAGTTACCACCATGAAAGTCGTATACATATTCATATGGTAATTCTTTGACTGTTCCTGTGTCTAACCGAATGGCGAGTTTTGTTATCTGGATGATCTTTGACATAACATTCCCTTCTTTTTTGTTATTTGCCCTTCAGACATATTATGATTATACCATCACATCTAGTTTATGTCAATTTCTCTACCTAACCATGTAGAATAAATATACTTTTTGAAAACTTTTCTGTTATAGGCTTGTTCTAATGCTTCTTGATAAATCTCTAGTTGTTTTTTATATTTGCTTATCAATTCATTTTCTTTCCCTTTTTCAACATAATCTGTTTTATAATCTACCAAAATAAGGTTATCCTGTTTATCAATAAAGTATAAATCGATAATTCCTTGTACTAAAATGCTTTCTTCTATCTCTTCCTCATAGATTTCTTTAGCTGGTATATTAATATAGAAAGGCTTTTCCTTATACACTTCTTTCGCATGTTTTAATTCTTTCCAGATATTTGATTTCGTAAATTCTAATACCTTAGCTGAATTTATATTTTCCGCTTCTTTTTTCGTTATGATTTGCTTTTGTTCTAACTCACTTATTAAATCTTTTACTTTTTGCAAATCATAATCTTTCTTCTCGTCTAATTTTTGTAAACATAAATGTATCAAAGTTCCTTTTTGAGCTCCTGTTAGTTTTTCTTCTTTATCTTCTTTTAAGAACTCTGGTTTTGGTAATTCAATTTTTGATTCATATACCTCTTTTGGCTGCATTTGTTTGATATTGGTAACTGAAGTTTTCGTTGGGATAATTGTCGCTAGTTGGTTTGGGTAGGAGTAGTTTAATATTTTTTCTATCTTTTCTATTTGATTATGATCAATTTCCTTTTCTTCTAAGATTTTTGTAACATTTATATTTTCTTTTTCTTTCTTTTTTAACTCTGTCAATAGATTTTGCTTTTTATATCGTTTTAAATTTATCATCTCTTTTGTTTTGTCCTTCTCATAATAATAAACTAGCAATATCCAATCTAAATACTTTTTATACTTCTTTACTAATATCGGATTTATTTTTTCATTACATTTCGAATATCTTTCCACTTGCTCTAACATTTTTTCTAAGTCTTTTTGGTAATCTTTTTTTATTCCTGTTATGATTAATTTTTCTTTTGCTCGAGTTAGAGCAACATACAAAATTCTCATTTCTTCTGATAGGGTTTCTATCAATATTTTATTTTTAATAGCAGCTTTACTTAACGTATCATATTGTATTTGTTTATCATAATCAATATATTTTACTCCTATTCCCATTTCTTGATGCAACAAAACACTTTCATTTAAATCCATAAGATTAAATTGTTTTCCTGTATTCGATAAAAATACAACTGGAAATTCTAATCCTTTACTTTTGTGAATACTCATAATTCGAATTACATTATCATTTTCACCTATTAATTTTGCCGAGCCCAAATCTCCGCTACTTAGTCTTAACTTATCAATAAAGTTAATAAAATTATATAATCCTTTAAAATTAGCACTTTCATATTGTTTCGCTTTTTGAAATAACATTTTTAAATTTGCTTGTCTTAATTCTCCATTTGGCATTAAACCCACATAATTATAAAAGCCTGTATCTATATATATTTTCCATATTAGTTCATCTAATGCTAAATATTCTTGCTCTTTTCTCCATTTCGTTAGACAATCAAAAAATGTCACAATTTTCTCTTTCAATTCTTTTTCTACATCTATCGTGGCTTTTTGCATACAAGTATAAAAATTATCATATTTATCGGATAAACGTATTTGAACTAGTTCATCATCCGTAAATTTTCCTATATAAGATCTTAAAACTGTTACCAAAGGTATGTCTTGCATTGGGTTATCTATCACTTTTAATAAAGACATAATTGTTTGTATTTCAATGGAATCCAAATATTCTTGTGAACTATCTGAAAATACTGGTATATCTAGCCCTAAGATTTCTTGCTCGTAAATAGGTGCTGAATTGGATGTAGATCTTAACAACACCACAATATCTTTATAGTTGATATCTCTATACCTGTTTTTCTTTCTATCCCATACTTGAAATTTTTCATCTACTAACTTCTTAATTCGATTTGCTACAAATCTTGCTTCTAGCTCAATATCTTCTATTCTTTCTTCTGCATCTTCACTATCTAGAGGTTCTTCTAAATTTTGTCCTTCTGTTTCTTGTTCTTCACTTAAATCGATGATATTAATTTCTGTTTTTAAGTCTTGCTCTATAGCTGGATAATCAGCTCCTAGATTTAAATATTCCTCTTGGTTATATTCAATATCTCCTAGTTTACTACTCATAATGTCTTGAAATATTAAATTTGTAAATTGCAATATATTGTCTCTACTCCTGAAGTTTTTAAACAATTGTATCTTTAAATTGTCTTCTTGCTGTTTATCTTCTTTATTCTTGTACTTACCATATTTATCTAAAAAAAGTTCCGGCATAGCTTGGCGGAATTTATAAATACTTTGTTTTACATCTCCTACCATAAATATGTTGTTTTGTTTCGATACAGAATTTAAAATATATTCTTGTACTAAGTTACTGTCTTGATATTCATCAATTGCTATTTCTACGTATTTTTCTTGGTATCTTTTTGCTACCTCAGATGGCTTAATATTTCCATTTTCTTCTTTTAACAAAATACGTAATGCTAAATGTTCAATATCATTAAAATCTACTATATTTTTGTCTCTTTTTCTTTTTGAAAACTCCTGATCAAATTCTAATATGATATCTTTTAGTTTTCGTAATATTTCATGCATATCATACATATCTTGATTTGCTTGTTTTGAGTCATAAATCAAAATTTTATCTAACACTTTACTTAATTTCTTTTTTACATCATCACGAACCTGCTTCGCATGGTCTTTGATTTGTGATTCAACCTTTTGTCTTGGCCATGTTACAAATTTTAAAGTTTGATTTATTTGATAAGCCTTATCCCAACCATCTAAATTATTTTTTAACCCTTGCAACATATCGATGTCATTTCTAATCGTTTGCCAAAATTTTTCTAAATCCGGCTCACAATACAATTTTTTAGCTATTGTCTCTAATGAGGATATACTATCAATCAGTTCGTCTTCTACTTCCCTTAATAATTCTTTTCCCCATGGTGTAGCCCCAAAGTCATCTTCTAACTTACTACTCAAGTTAAACATTTCTATTTTTTCGGTCAGCCACTTTTCAGGAAATGGATTACTTTGAATATAAGAGTATATTTTTAAAATTAATTCTTTCAAAGGACTATCGTCTCGATAGCTTGTATAGGTATTAATTAATTTTATAAAGTCCTTATTTTCTTCTTCGTATTTATTTTCAAAGATATCTTCCATTACTTCTTGCTTTAATAATTCTATTTCTGTGGTATCTGCTATTCTAAAATTGGGAGATAGGTTATCTAGTTCATAAAAATTGTTTCTAACAACTTCTAAACAAAAAGAATCAATCGTACAAATACTTGCTTTGTTTAATAAGGTTATTTGTCTTTGTAAATTCTCATCTTCTGAATTCTCTTCTAATTTTTTATAGATTGCATCTAACACTCTTTCTCTCATCTCAGAAGCGGCAGCATTTGTAAAGGTTACTACCAGTAACCTATCGATATCAATTCTATCTGTAATGATTTTGTTTATAATTCTTTCCACTAGAACTGCTGTCTTCCCACTACCTGCTGCAGCCGCTACTAATATATTTGAATCTTTTTCATAAATAGCATCCTTTTGTTCCTTTGTCCAATTTACTTTGCTCATATTTCTCTCCTTTTGAGACACTGGGGACAGTGCTTAATTGTCCTATTTTTTTGTCGTTTTTTGTTTATTTTATCATTTGTTATTTACTTTTTCAACATTAATATTATTGCTTTTTTACTATTTTATTTGTATAATAAATTTATAAATATATTTTGAAAGGAGATTAATATGGAAAATGACGTAAGTGTAGAAAACAAAATATTTGGAAAAACTTTTTTCTGGATGTTCCTAGGTCTTTTAGGCTCTGCAATTGTAGCTTGGTATACTTATTCTTCTGGCTTATTCCTTGATATTGTTTTAGATGGTTATTTTAATATTTTACTAATTTTAGAATTGGTTGCTGTTTTGTTATTTAGCTTACTATTTAGGAAACTTCCACCTACTGTTGTCGGCATACTCTATTTCTTATATGCCATGATAAACGGAGTAACTTTATCTACTATATTTGCTGTATATGATCTGTCTTCTGTAATTTATTTATTTGTTATATCAGCTTTAATATTTGGCGTTTTTGCCTTAATTGGATATAAAACAAATAAAGATTTAACTTCATGGAGAACTTACATTAGTATATTTTTAATTGCAGGAATTTTACTTAGTATAATTAACTTATTTATTATCAAAAGTAGCACTTTCGACTTGATACTAGATTGGTTAATTTTAGCATTATTTTGTGGTGTTACCATTTATGATATCAATAAGATTAAGTTATTACAGGAAGAACCTAGTATTGATCAAGAAAAAATACATATTTACTGTGCTATGCAATTATATTTAGACTTTATTAATATTTTTCTTAGAATACTTTCTATTTTTGGAAAAAGAAAAAATTAAAAAAACATTCATTAATTTGAATGTTTTTTTATAACATCAATCAAACATATTTTTAATTGCTTTTTTGCGAATTCTTTGAATTGCATTGTCTATCGATTTTACTGGTGAATCTAGCCTCTCTGCTATTTTTACATAGCTTTCACCCTTCAAAAATTGTTCTAATACTTGTTTTTCAAATTTACTTAAATTCTTATTAACTGCATTCTCAACTTCAGCATAATATTCTTTTTTCATAATTGTTTCTAATGGGTCTTCTACCTCTTTATTATAAAAAGTATCTATTAACTCTACACTGTCATCTTCATTATTTTCATAAGCTGCTGTATTTAATGATAAATAAGAATTTAGTGGCATATGCTTTTGTCTGTTTGAACTCTTTATGGCTGTTATTAATTGTCTTTCTATACATATATTAGCAAATGATTTAAAAGAATTTTGTTTATCTGGTTTAAAATCTTTAATCGCTTTAAATAAACCAATCATGCCTTCTTGAACAATATCCTCTTTTTCTGCTCCAGCCATAAAGTATTTGCTTACTTTTATATTGACAAGATTTTTGTATTTTTCTAATATATATCCTAAAGCTTCTTGATTTCCTTGCTTTATTTGAGATATTATTTCTTCATCATTTAAATTACTATATTTGTCTGTCGTAAAAAATACATTTTCATTTTGCATTTGTCAAAATACCCCCAAAAGTGCTTTTCTTGTATTATATACGTCAAAAATACTAATGTCAAGCAGTTTTTAACGTTTTGTATTATTATTTGTTACTGTAGTTATTATTTCAATTCTTCTTTTAGCATTTTCCATACTTCATCTGTTTCCATATCCTTTTGCCAAGAACCAACACCTGCTAAATCGTTTTCGATTATTAAGGATACCTTAGCTTTCAAAGATTCTATGTCTTCAATCCATATTTGCTTTTTATTATCTCCATCTGTATATTCTGTATAATATTGTTTTAAGTCATCATCCCATTCTTTGCCTACTCCATCTGGAAGAACTTTATCTATATTTTTCATTGATACAGTATTTCTACTAACAATCTTTCCATCTGAATTCGTTGTCCAAACTCTTGTATAAAATGGTATAGCTAATATAATTTTATTTGATTCAATTTCTTCTGTCTGTAAAAATTTATTTAAATTTAGTTTAACCCAATCATATCCTGCTGTTGTTCCTGGTTTATTGCTTGATACTCCATATTCGTCATATGCCATAAATATAATATAATCCGCTACATTTCCTATTACATTTCTATCAAAGCATAATGACCATGTTTCTCCCCCATCTGGTGCTGTTACATCGACAGAAGTCACAAGTCCAATTTCTTTCAAGCGAGGTGTTAATTCAATGATAAACCTCGAAAACATATCTTTATCTTCTTGTCTCATATTCTCAAAATCGATATTAATTCCATCTAATTTATATTTTACGCATTTATTTACAAGACTTTCAATCAATTCTTGTCGTAATTCATAGCTATTCATAATCTTAGATGTGATTGATAAACTCTCAGTTGCCGCATCGGCATTAGAGAACATTGCCCATACTTTGTATCCATTATCATGTGCCCATTCTATATAAGCTTGTCCTTTACTTCCTATATTTTCTCTTAAGTTTCCATTTTTATCTAAATAGAAAAACGATGGTGATACAACATTGACTCCATCAATTGTTGTTCCGCTTCTATCTGGCGCTGAAGCGTATTCAGAAAAATAATCCCAAGTTAAATTAACTTTTCCATCAATTTGTTTTTCTTCTTCCATGTTTTCTCTTACCATAAATTCATTTTCTAATTTATTTGATTTAATATAGCCTAATTTCCCATTTTCCGTTCTAATTCTTGTATATCCATTATTGGAAGATACAACAATAACAGAATCACCTTTTTTGATTCTATCAACTGTTTTTGATATAAAGTTTGTAGAAGATTTTACTGCAACATCTGATGTCACAATTGCCCTTTTTTGTTCTTTTTCTAAAGAATCCATTGCTACTACTTTTGTTTTTTCAATATTAGAAATTTCTATATCATAGACATCTTTCATTTCTGAGATTGGTAAATACACTGTCTCATCTTTCTTTATAGCATGTGCATATATTTTTTTATCCGAACCATTGATATTAATTGTATTTTTTTCAAAACCAATTGTTGCAATCTTTTTTTCATAAGTTGTTATTATCTGATTATTTTCTTCGTCCGCATAAATATATTTATCAAAAAAGTTTGCAATATCCGCTTCAGACAAATAAATAATATCATCTTCTATCAACACTTCATTCTTTAGGTTAGCTGTTACATTTTTATTATTTATAACTAAATTTGTTGTTTTATTATTATCTAGTATAATAAATTCGTTTGCTATCATAGCTATTATTAATATAACAATAATACCTACTATTGTTATAAGCACTTTTACTATTCTTTTCTTTTTCTTCTCTATTTCTTCTGGTGCCATATTCCTTTTCATTTTTGTTTCTTTTGTTAACTCTCTTCTTCCTTTTCCCATGTTTCTTACTCCTTATTTTTTCTTTCCACATTACTATATCATAAATTATTTATTTCGCAAAGGAATTTTTATAAAAAATATTATTTCTTCATATTACGTAAAACCTGTTTTTGTTCTGGAGTAATTCGATAAGATTCGATTCCTTTCTGTAAAGCTTTATTATAGGTAAAATTATCTAATTCTGCATTTTTTAAATATTTTAAAGTCTCATTATAATATTTTATAATGCAAATAGATATTGCCCATGCTACTGCCATTTGTACATAATACTCTGTGCTTTGTATTTCATTAAATATTTTAAAAATCTGATTTAGATATTCTTCTTCTATATAATAATCTAATATCATTACTACACTAAATCGAATTTCAAATTCTTTGTCTGATTTAAGATATGGCTTAATAAACTCCCACATCTTTTCTTTATTCTTTTTAGTAATTTTTAATCCCGCACCAAAAACATCGCAAACTGCCCAATTATCTATTTTAGGTATAAAGGTTTTTATATATTCCATTATGGTATTAAAATCTTCTTTAACTAATCCTATTAACATTCCCTGTAACATGATTTCTTCATAATATTCATCATCTATATTTTCCATCAAACACCTGAATTCATATTGTTTTAATAATTCTTTTGCATAATTTCTAAGAACAGGTACTCGAATTCCAATCATGTTATTTGTACCTGGACATAGGCTACTATGAAATTCTTTGTATTTTTTATCTTGTAAATTAACTAATTCTTCTTTAATCTTTTGCTTCATATGTTTCTTCTCCTACTTCTATATTAAAAAAAGGTGTATTATATTTTATTTTTGACACCTTTAACTTTTATTTTAAAATTCGAATCGTATTAAAAATAGTAATCAATGTCGTTCCAACATCTGCAAAAACGGCCTCCCACATATCAGCAATCCCCAATAAACTAAGAAGTAAAACTAAGATTTTTACGCCAATTGAAAAAACTAAATTTTCTTTTATAATTCTATTAGTTTTTTTAGAAATCTGAATTGCTTCTACTATTTTTTTCAACTCATCTGTCATAATTACCATATCAGATGCTTCTATTGCTGAACTAGATCCAATTCCCCCCATAGATATACCAATATCTGCTCTTGCTAAAACAGGGCTATCATTAATTCCATCTCCAACATAAGCTACTTTTTTATTTGTTTTATTAGAATTCAATATTTTTTCTAATTCTTTATATTTATTTTGTGGTAGCATATCTGCCTTTACCTCATCTATTTTTACTTCTTTTGCAATTATTTTAGCAATTTCTTTTTTGTCTCCTGTAAAAATACTAGTCTTAATTCCTAAGTTTTTCAATTCCTTTATTGTTATTTTGGCATCTGCTTTTATTTCATCTGTTATCAAGATACTTCCTACAATTTCTTCTCCAACTTTTAAATATAAAGTAGTTCCATCTCCTTCTTTTGTTTGACTATTATACGCTACAAGGTCTGCATTACCAATTTTTATTTCTATTCCTTCATAGCTATACTTTAATCCCTTTCCTGCTATTTCTTCAAAACCAATAACTTTTGTCGTATCTATTTCACCTTTAATTTCTTTTAATATAGATTTTGCAATTGGATGATTTGAAAAACATTCTCCCATGGCAAAATAATTTAGTATCTGCTCTTTGCTGTATTTTTTATTTAAAATATTTATTTGACTTACTTTAAATTCTCCTGTTGTAATTGTTCCTGTTTTATCAAATATGATTTGTCCTATATCTTTAATACCATCTAGATAATCGCTACCCTTTATTAAAATCCCGTTTTTTGATGCTTTTCCAATACCACTAAAGTAACTAAGTGGTACCGATATAGCAATTGAACATGGACATGATATAACTAGGAAAATAAGTGCTTTGTAGATACTTTCACTATAGGTCACGTCCTTTGTTAGAATCGGCATAAACACAGCCACTAATAGGGCTAATCCTAATACAATTGGTGTATAGATTTTAGCTGCTTTTGCTACAAATGTTTCTGTTTTTGCTTTTTTGTCTGTTGCATTCTCAACCAAGTTTAAGATTTGACTTACTGTGCTATTTTCATAAGTTTTTTCTACTTTTATTTCTAGAAGTCCTTGCACATTAATCCCACCTGAAAGCACTTTTGATTCTTCTTCTACTTTTATTAATGCACTTTCTCCTGTTAAGGCCGAATTATCAATTTCTGCTTCACCTTTTACTACAATTCCATCTAATGGGATTTTTTCTCCTGTTTTTACTAATATGATATCTCCTATGTTAATTGTTTCCGGGTTAACTTGATTTACTTCTTCACCTAGTTTTAAATTAGCATATTCCGGTTTTATATTCATTAAATCGGAAATTGATTTACGTGTTTTGTTGATTGCTCTTGTTTCCAATATCTTACCAATTTCATATAAAGTGATAACCATAACACCTTCCATTACTTTATCAACAAAACAAGCACCTATAACCGAAATAGTAATTAGAGCATTTTCGTCTAACACTCCTTTTCTAATTTGTGTAAATGCTTTTTTTATAGTTCTAAAAAGTAATAGTATGAAAGCAATTATGATAAATATAATTTGTACTGCAGAATTAAACTTTAAATTAGTTCCTATAAAATAGATTAAAATACCTGCCATTAATCTTCCTATATCGTAGTTTTCTCTTTGCTTTTTTTCTTTTTTCATATCTGTGGGTTCTATCACATTAACATCAGGTTCTAAAGCTTGCACAAGTTCCATTATTTCTGATTTTGGATTTTCTTTATTTGTTTTAAAAGATAATTTTAATGTAGAAAAATTCACAGTAACATCTTCATATCCTTCTGTGTTTGCAATTTTATCTTCTACCTTCTTTGCACAATTCGCACAATCTAAGCCTTCTAAGATATATCTATAACTCTTCAATATGTTCACGACCTTTCGTTACGATTTGTGAAATATGTTCGTCATCTAAACTATAATAAACTACTTTCCCTTCTTTTCTGTATTTTACTAATTTAGCTTGTTTTAAAATTCTTAATTGATGAGAGATTGCTGATTGTGTTGTCTTCACAATACTTGCAATATCACAAACGCATAATTCATTTTCCATAAGTGCATAAATTATCTTCATCCTTGTTGAATCAGCAAAAACTTTAAATAGTTCTGCTATATCATATATTAATCCATCTTCTGGCATTTTTTCTTTTACTTCTTTTACCGTCTCCTCGTGGATTATTGTATTTTCACACATACCCTCTTCCATAAAAATTCCTCCTTTGTTATTAAGTTTATCATAAAGAGTCAAACCCTTTTGACGCTTCTATTATTTTTATATGTGAGCAATTGTTCATATATTTATTATATTTCTATTACTTTCCTTTGTCAACTATTTCTACAGATTTTTTATTTATTATTTAATAAAAATCCCTATCCAAAAATATTAGGATAAGGATTCTTTTTTGTATACAAATATTTAAAGTAATGACTTCTTGTAAAGTTTTTATATTAAATACCTTAATCTATACAATTGCTCACTTTTTTAATTTCTTCTATTGAAATACTTCCCTCTCTTAATATATTAGGGATGCCATCAATCACTTGTATAACAGTAGAAGCAATTCCAATTTCACTTTCCCCACTATCAATAAAATAATCTACTTGTTCTTTAAACTCTTTCATCATATTTTTCATATTTGTTTTACTTGGTTTTCCAGAAATATTCGCACTAGAAGTAGCAATCGGTTTACCTACATATTCTATAAGTTTTCTTGCTATTTTTCCACTCGGTATTCTAACCCCTATTGTATTCTGTCCAGCAGTAAGAATATCAGGTACAATATCTCTTTTCTTCAATATCATTGTTAAAGGTCCTGGGAAAAATTTTTTCATTAATTTGTACTCTAAGTTAGTTATATCTTTTGCTACTAAATTAACCATATGAATATCAGATACTAATAAACTTATTGGTTTATTATAAGGTCTTTCTTTTATTTTGTATAATTTTTCTATTGCTTTTGAATCCACCCCATTCGTTCCTATTCCGTATACTGTTTCAGTTGGAAATATAACGATGCCACCTTGCTTTATGACTTCTGCTGCTTCCTTCAATTCATTATAATCTATTTCATCTTTTAGATTTAAATACTTTTTCATTTTTCTCTTCCTTTTATAAATTGTTTCCTTGTTTTATGTTATCAGGCATCGATGTTTTTGTCAATTATTTTCTTCATTTCATGTTTAATATAAAAAATAAAGAGAACTTCTCAAAAATTGATTTGTTCTCTTTATTTTGAAATCTTATAGATTCCCACAGGCTTCCATGGGAAAGAATTTAGATAATTCTTCTGGAAGTCTACTTTTCTCATCATCCTTCCTTTCCATTTTTCTGTCCATCCTTCATTATCAAACCTCCAAAAATGATAGTCATGAATTTGGTTATCTGCATATACTTTAACAAATAAAGCAATTTTATATTGCTTATCTGAAAATATACACTCATCAAAAGAAGATTCTTTTATTTCTATTTGTAATTCTTTACAATCTAGAAATAATAGTTCTACTATCTCTTCAATAGAATAATAAGCCTCTTCAATGGGCTTTCTTTGACATATTGCACCGATTCGGTACAATTCAAGATTTGGATAAGTTAATCCCAATGCATGGGAATAACAATTTGTATTATTCCGAGTTATGGTTTCTTCATAACGGTTAAAGGATGGTTCTGAATGAGCCTGTTTTTTAATTTTCTCTTTAATTTCTTTCTTCATTTGTACTTCTCCTTATTTAAGGGGATTCTTTTAAAGAAAAATCTTCTTTTATATTATAGCATTTTTATAACTTATTTTCAAGCTTTTTCAAATATAGGGAATCTCTATCAATACTATGTATTTTAATAACAATTAAGGGGGCAATAAAACATTTTTTGACCCCCTAAAAATTTCTTATTAATTATTGCATCCACAACTATTGTTTGTCATGTTATTCATACTGTTCATATTGTTTGAACCATTCATATAAAATTTCTTTTCTGCTAATTTGTCTTGTACTCCACGAAGTGCTTCTCCGAATCTTTGGAAGTGTACTACTTCTCTTTCTCTTAAATATCTTAATGGGTCTAATACTTCTGGATTGTCACGACATAAATCAATTAGTTTTTCATAAGTTGCCCTTGCTTTCTGTTCGGCAGCCAAATTTTCTTGAAGGTTTGCAATCGGATCACCCTTACATGCTATATATGCTGCTGTAAATGGCATTCCCGCTGCTGATTGTGGATATACATCTAACCCATGATCTGTATAATATGCTCCCAATCCTGCGTTTTCAATTTCTTCAATTGATGCTCCCTCTGTTAGTTGATGCACAATTGTTCCTACCATTTCTAAGTGAGCAAGTTCTTCGGTACCAATATCATTTAATATTGCTTTTGCTTTTTGATCTGGCATCCCAAATCTTTGCGATAAATATCTTAAAGAAGCGGCTAATTCTCCGATCAGGCCCGCCCGTATTGTGATATAATCACCTTTGCTAAACGAGGATCTGTACATTTTATATTGATTGGATATTGTAATGTTTTATTATAAGTCCACATTAATAATTCCCCCTTTCCCATGGCCATGGCATCTCAAGCCATCTCCACTTATTACAAGGGTAATTAATGGTAAGAGGTCCATATACTTTTTGATATTTGTCTTTTAAATCTTTTGCTTGTTTACAATATTTTCTGTGTAAACAAAGAGCTTTTTCATCATCTGGATGTGTATCTAAATATAGTGCAAGTTCATTAATAGAAAAGTCATAACATCTGATTTGTTCTATCATTTCTCTTCTTAGGTCGCAATCCACTGTATGTTCTTCTTCGCATCCACAATCACAGTTACATCCGCAATTTCTACTTTCTTCTATTGACATTTATTACACCCCTTCCCAATTTCATTTGATTCCCTTATAAAATTTATTTCTTCCATGGATTGACATGGTACATAAGGGCTAACCAATTCCGGAAATAAAGTTCCCATTTTTAATCCAACACATGGTTTAAATGTTTTATCCATATATTGAAAAGGCACATAACTTTGTGCTAACATTGGATTTTCTGGAAATACATTGTATTCTTCATCAAATCCACAACTACAGCTATCCATATAATCTTCATAAGAAACAACATCATTACATTGTTTTTCAATAATATCTGTCTGCATTTCACAAGAGTCATTTTGATAACTGTTATTCATACAATAGCATTTTCTATAGTTTCTGAACATTTTTCTTCCTCCTTTTACTTTCATTATATGATTTTGTTCGACAAATGACACAAATAAATAACCTAAAAAAGATGTAAATGCTTTTTCGCATTTACACCTTTAATTTAAAATCCATATTATTCATCTAAATAATTGTCCACCTTTTTGATAAATATTATATTTTCAATAATATCTATAAATCCATATGTTGCAATTATAATTCCAACAGTTTGAAGTATTGCGCCATTGTTTACTAATATATAAATTCCAGCTATTATCATAAACAAGGCAAGAATTAGCGTTGTTAACCATAATTTTGATTTATATTCTTTCCATATAATAGTAGTTTGCAAATTCATGATTCCACTATATATAATCCAGATAGCAATTAATATTCTAAATGCTGACAAGATTATATCAGCACAAAACATTATGACAATTCCTATAATAATTAATACAGCAGCTCTTGCACATAAATAACTGTCTTCTCTATTTCCTGAAAAATAATCAATGATTCTTAAGAATCCCATTACGATAAAGATCCCGCCTAAAAGTATAGATATAATTGACATTACTGCTTCTGGTCTAACAATTAATATGATTCCAAATATAATAAATATAAGTGATATGATTAAGTCTGTCCAACCTGACTTCTTTAAAAATTTCTTCCACATAATATTATCATCTTCTTTACTTTTTATTTTTTTATAATATATCATAATATGTGTAATTTTTCAAATTATTTTTTCATACCTTTTTTTAATATTTCTATTTCTCTTATTAATTCTTCCCTTCCCTCTTCTTTTAATAGTTTGTTAGATATTACTTCCATTGCCATTGTTCTTGTTACTGTTGTTAAAATCTTCATGATATATTTTAAATCATCTTGTTTTTCTATATTTAAGGATTCGGTATTAATAATTTGATCTATTTGTTTTCTATTTTCTATTTCACAATGATTATCAAAAATATTAATATTATTTTTTCTTAATTCTTGCAATATATTTTTTATTAGTTTTAGATGTCCCTTATTTAAAGCGATATCTACCGTGTCATCATATATTTTAACAGCTACTTCAAAAATATCTCCCTTTGTTTCAAGTAGAAAGTTATATATTTTATTATGCTCTAATATTATAAATTTCTTAATCACATATTTTATGGCATCTTCCTTATCTTCAAAATACTGATAAAAACTTCCTCTTGGTATCTTAGCTTCTCTTATTATATTACTAATCGAGGCTTGTTCAAAAGAATTTCTACTAAATTCTTTTATTAATGCTTTTTCTATTTTTTCTATTTTTTCTTGTTTTAAATTAAAAAAAGTTGACTTTGGCATGTATAAAGCACCTCTCCTCAATTCAATGACACTTTGTCATTTGTTGGATTTTATAATATTTCTTCTATTTTGTCAACTAAAAACGATAAAAGTATTATTACTAAAAATAGCACCTGTAGTTATAATACAAGTGCTATCCTCATTTTTAATTATGCATTTTCTGTTTCTTTTTTAGCTACTACTTCTTTTCCATCGTAATATCCACAGTTCTTGCAAACTCTATGTGGCATTACTGGTTCATGGCAATGTGGGCAGCTTGAAAATGTTGGATTTTCTTTTTTCCATGTTGATCTTTTTGAATGTGTTCTTGCTTTTGACCATCTTCTTTTTGGTTGTGCCATTCTAATTCCCCCCTTGCTAAAGATATATGTATATATCTGTTTCAATTTTATCATATTCATTTCTTTTTGTCATAATTTTTTAGTCACTATAAAATTATACAAGTATTTTCCTTTTTTGTCAATAGTTATAATCATGTTTATTCACAATATTTTTTATAAATACTTTCCATATTCTTCTTCGTTAGAGTTTTGTCAATTCCTTGTTTAGCAACCTCTGTTAAAACTGCTTTTATAAATTTATCTGTTTTAGAATTTATCCTGTTTTTATATTTTTCTCTCTCCTTTTCGTAATAAGATAATTGATATTCCTTTGTCCAGTTTTTCCCTTGATAAACCATTCCTGCTGCTAATTTATCACAAACCATCTCTGTTACATATTTATATGGAATAACAGGTGTAGGGTTTGGTGCTGTTTCATCTACCCAATATTCTACATGATGTCTATTTCTTCCCTTATGATGTAACCATGCTTCTGAATAACCTTTATCTTTTTTCGCTTCTGTAATTGGTGAATGGGTTCCCACATAATATTTTATGCCTTCTCTAAATTCTGTCCAAGAATATTTTGACCAATCATGCATAAATCCTCTCCAGGGCTCACCTATTTTACAACATAATTTAAACACCACCCATTTATGATGTGTAATTAATTTGAAATGTTTTACTATATTTCTTAAGTACATTTTTTATCTCCTTATCTTTTCCATTAATAGTTTACTACAACTTTTTTTGAAATTCAATAAATTTTATCTACTTTTTTGCATACAATAAGAAAGGTATATTACAAATTATTAATATATAAATGGAGGTATATTATGTGTGGATTTGTTGGATTTGCTAACTTTAAAAAGGATGTTTCTGAAAATACAAATATATTAGAAAATATGAATCATACTTTGTCCAAAAGAGGTCCAGATGAAGAAGGTTATTACATAGATAAACATGTTGCACTAGCACATAAACGATTAATTGTTGTGGATCCAGAAGGTCGGAAAACAACCTATGATTGAGAGCTTTTCCTTTGGTAATTATATCTTAGTATATAATGGACAAATTTATAATACAAAAGAATTAACTAAAACTCTAAAAGAAAATAATTTTATTATTAATTCTCATTCTGATACAGAAGTTTTACTTAAAAGCTATATTTATTATGGTAAGGATGTGGTAAATCATTTAAATGGTATCTTTGCATTTGCTATATGGGATACGAATAAGAATGAAATATTTTTGGCACGTGATCATTTTGGAGTAAAACCATTATTTTATACTAGAATAAATGAAACTTTGATATTTTCTTCTGAAATAAAATCATTATTTAAATATCCTGGTGTAGAAAAAATATTGGATGAACAAAGCATTTCAGAATTGTTTGGTATTGGTCCGGCTCATACTCCAGGCACTACTGTTTTCAAAAATATTTATGAGATAAAGCCTGCTCATTTTGGAGTATTTAATAAAAATGGTTTTCATATAAAACGTTATTGGAAGTTAAAATCAGAAGAACATACAGATAGTTTTGAGGAAACTTGTGAAAAATTAAAATTTTTACTAAATGATGCTATTACAAGACAGCTGGTTTCTGATATGCCTTTATGCACTTTTTTATCAGGTGGATTGGATTCCAGTATCATAACAAAATTCGCTTCAGATTATTGTAAAAAAGAAGGATTACCACCTTTAGACACTTACTCAATTGATTATGTAGATAATGATAAAAATTTTGTTAAAAGTGATTTTCAGCCAAATTCTGATAACTTCTATATCGACTTAATGAATGAAAATCTTCATACTAATCATCATAAGATTGTAATTGATACACCAGAACTTGCGGATAATTTAGAGGATGCTATGATTGCTCGTGATATGCCTGGTATGGCAGATATTGATTCTTCTTTATTACTTTTCTGTAAGAATGTAAAAAAAGAAATGACCGTAGCTTTAACTGGTGAATGTGCAGATGAAATATTTGGAGGATATCCTTGGTTTTTCCGCGAAGATGCTTTAAGAAGTAATACTTTTCCATGGTCAATATCTTTAGCAGAAAGACAAAAATTATTGAATCCCTATATAGGTAATAAAATTAATTTAAAAGAATATATCGATTATCGTTATCAAGAAAGTTTATCCGAAGTGGAAATATTAGATTCAGATTCGCCTGAAACTGCTGAAAAAAGAAAGATATCACATCTTACGCTAAATTGGTTTATGCAAACATTACTTGATAGGTCTGATAGAATGGCTATGTATAATGGTTTTGAACTTCGCGTTCCATTTTGTGATTATCGATTAGCTCAGTACGTATGGAATATTCCTTGGGAATGGAAAGCTTTAAAAGGCAGAGAAAAAGGATTGCTTCGATATGTCTGCAAAGATTTCTTACCAGAAGATATCATATATAGAAAAAAATCTCCTTATCCCAAAACACATAACCCTACCTATTTAGCCAAGGTAAAACAAATGTTGATAAAAATTATGGAAGATAAAAATGCTCCAATTAATAATTTATTAAATAGAAACTATATCTTAGAAATATTAGAAACAGATGGCAAAGCATTCGCTAGACCATGGTTTGGTCAACTTATGGTTGGTCCTCAGCTTATGGCTTATCTTTGTCAGGTAAATATGTGGCTTGAGAGGTATGAGCCTAAGATTGAGATATAATGGAATAGAGGATAACTCTTAGCGTGTTATCCTCTACTCGATTTCCCATTAATTATAATACTCATTATAGAAAAATGGAATAATACTTATTTTTGATACTGTATAAAAAATGAAAGCTGCAAAAGTCATTTCTTGTGCTAAAAACAAGTAAATAAACCAAGGCAAAATATTTATAAAAATACAAACAATAAAAAATTTATTATTTGCAAAATTAATTTTTATTATATTAAATATATTTAACAAATAAATAAATATCCCTATATATGAAACCCATAGTAATATATCAAGATAATAACCACCTGTATATATAAATCTACTTCCACTTAATAATGATTTCCCACATACAATAAGAATACTGGTCAATAGCATAAACTGAATAAATTTCATATTCTTTAATTTCAAGAGTACACAAATAAAATATATAATTAATATTATATTATCCAAAAACAACAATAATATTGATATTGAGTCTCTTAATGCTAAATCAAATGACTCGTATGAAAAAAAATCACAAAAAGCTAAAGTTGAAAAAGTAGTACAAATAGTATAAATTAAAGTTATAATTAATCCGATTATTGTAGCTCTTTTCTTAGTCGAAAATTCCTCATGATTTCTCATAAAAATTTCTCCTTCCTTTAAAATTTCTTTCGATACTACACTCTATTATTAATTTAATTGCATTCTTACAAGTATCAATAGTTATATATTTATTATCTTCTAATTCTTTTTCTGTTAATTGAAAACAGAATTTTACAGGAAATCGCTCTATGTTTCTCTTTCTTTACTGTTTGATTAATTTTTTTAGTTTCATAATGATATAACATTGCTACATCACTATCTAACATTACTTGTTTCCCACGTATTGTATAAATCAAACTTTTAATATCTTTCATATTTTACTACATTTAATTCTTCGTTTATTAGTGCAATATTACTTTCTTGTTTCATAATTATCACATCCTTGTTAATTTCAGTTACAATTATATAATCTTTGTTTTGTAATGTCAAATATTTTATTTCATATAATTACATATTGCTTAACTTATTAATCTTTATTTTGCCTTTCTCATATAATTAAAATACACTTTTTATTAATTACTTTCACACTTTATTTTAAGAATCTCATACAGATATATTTAATTTTTGTTATTTTTATAAAACCTATACAATCAAAATATAAAATAAAAATACACCTTTTGTTTTTATAATATAAAAACAAAAGGTGTATTTTTTACTTATTTCTTCTCTACTCTGCACTCCCAATCACTATACATTTTGCCATTAGGCATTATAGAATAATTATAGGTTTTTCTTCTAGCGTTTATCCATTCTTTTTGTAGATCTTCTTCAGAAATAAATTCTCGGAATAAAACTGTTATTTTTACATTTTTCATTTGAATGCTTGATTTATTTAGTAGTTCTAAAGGAATAAAGCCTGTATAATTAGTAATTTTATAACCTGCAGAAAATAGAATTGCTGTTTCTTTTCGAAAACCAAAATCTTTTTCTATCATCACCTGAGCATCTGATAAGAAACTTAAGTCGCAACCAAGTTTTTTAGCTTCAGATACTGTTACTTCATCTTGAAAATTACTAAACATTACATTAGCAAATCCCAATTCTACCGCCCATTCTATATAGTGTTTAATATCTTCAATAGTTGCAATACCACTTTTTTGACATAAACAACTAAATTGAATTTTCCTTTTTAATGAAGGACAAAGATTTAATAAATCCACACTATTTATCAACTCTGTTTTGGAATTAAAAATCAAATTATTCTTATCATCATCATAATGATATCTTGATAAAATAATTTGATAAAATTTTGCACATATTGTACAATTCTCGTCCATTTTTGCCAAAAACGTACTTCTCTCCCCGTTTGTAGCTAGTGAATAAAAAATCTGCTCATCCTCATTATATTCTCGATGAAAATTTTGGCGGTTAATGTTATGTATTAACTCAGCAATCTCATCAATTTTTAATAGAGGCTCTCCTCCTCCAAAAACAATATGACGAAAATTGCTCGCTTCTTCAATTATTTTTTTCTGAATTTTTTGCTTATTATTCTTCATTATTGTATTATCAAAACTCTTATTTCTGCAACATTTACAATTACATTGACACTGTGTGTCATATGTTATATATAAGTGTTTCTGATATACATTTCCTTTTTCATTCCGTTTAATTTTTTTAAATTCTGACATATTTATGCCTCCTTTTTTTACTACTCAGTTGAGATTATTGTATTTTACCATTTTTTTACAGTCTTTTCAAGTTCTTTTGCATATCATTTTCTTATTTTTATAAAAAGCGTTCTTCTTTATTTCCAAACTCTATTTATATTTTCTCTTTCTTTGTCTTTTAAACAGTTGAATATATCTATATTTAATTTATTACATACACAAGATAACACATAGAAAACATCTGAGACTTCGCTTTCCACTGTATCATAATTATATTCTTTATTTATATCAGTTGCAATATCAGTAGCTTGCTTCCTTATTGCTTTAGCAAGTTCTCCAACTTCTTCAATTAATAATAGCATTGTTTTGGTAATTTCTTGATTATTAAAACCTCTTATTTCATTTACCTCATTTACATATTTTTGTACTTCTCTTAAGCTATTTTTATCATTCAATTTTTCATATAATTCTAATTGTTCATTTTCTTTCATATAACTCTCCTCGAATCAAGAACTTATTTTCCTTTTATTATTCTCTTATAGAAACTTTTTTATCTCTTTGTTTCCTAACTAAAGGCATATTCTTTACTTCTACTTTATATCCGCCATATCTCTCTTCTAACAAATTTGCTTTTCTTTTATTTTTTATTTCTGTATCATATATTTGTTTTGCATATACTTCTAATTTTTCTATATCTTCATTATTTTCTATAAAATATTTGTATTTACTTCTTTTCCCCTTAAAAAATACTTTATCTAGTAATACCATCTTTTCTTTATCTACTGATTTAGTTTCTCTTTTGCTTACTCTATTTAATCGTGTTGCAAATGGTGCTTCAATCCTTATTATTGCATCTGAGCTTTCTATCACTTTAAAATCATTTAGATGAATCCCTTCTATAATAAAAGCTTTTTTACCTACTTTTCTTGCTTGAAAAATCTTTCTTTGAATAATACTATTACCTAAAATATTTCTTATAGCATTATTTTGTACTATTCCGCCTATAATTTTATTTTTTAATAGTCTGTTTTTTAACTTTGGATTTACAGTGACTATCTCATTTTTGTCAGAATCGGTTTGTTTTATAATATCTCTTTTAAATACCTTCTTTTTTATTCCATCAAATATGTTATCTAAATGTAATATTTCAATGTTTTTTCTATCATAAGACTGAATTAATTTAGAAAGTGTTGTTTTTCCAGCTCCTGATTTTCCGAATATGCCTATTATTTTCATTTTCTCTCCTACTGTTGATTATTTTCTTATTATTTCATTTTTTCTTTAATCCTTACAAGTGTATTCAATGCATCAATTGGAGTTAACTCATTTAAATTAATCTTATCAACTTCATGAGCAATTTCTGCCAATTTATAGTTGTACATGTCAAATTGTCCTTCAACTTGCTTTTTATCTGACTTTTCCTTTTTACCAGTCAAAATATTTTTTCTTTCTAAAGAACGTAAAATTTCATTTGCTTTTTCAGTTACCATTTTGGGAACTCCAGCAAGCTTTGCAACATGTATTCCATAGCTTTCATCGGTTCCTCCTCTTATGATCTTTCTTAAGAAAATAATATCTTCGCCTTTTTCTTTAACAGCTATCGAATAATTTTTGATTCCTTCTAGCTTATCCTCTAATTCAGTTAATTCATGATAGTGAGTGGCAAATAATGTTTTAGCACCACATTTCTCTTTATCAGCAATAAATTCTGCCACGGCCCATGCAATGGATAGCCCATCATAAGTTGATGTTCCTCTTCCTATTTCATCTAATATGACTAAACTATTTGGAGTTGCTTCTTTTAATATAGTTGCAACTTCCATCATTTCTACCATGAAAGTACTTTGTCCCATACTTAAATCATCAGATGCTCCTACTCTTGTAAAAATCTTATCTACTACTCCAATTTTCGCTGATTCGGCTGGTACAAAACTTCCACATTGTGCCATTAGGGTAATTAAAGCCACCTGTCTCATATAAGTAGATTTACCAGCCATGTTGGGGCCTGTAATAATAGAAAGTCTATTTTCTTCTTTATCTAAATAGGTATCATTTTCTACAAAACTTCCTGCTCCCAATATTTTCTCAATCACAGGGTGCCTTCCATTTTTAATATCTATCGTTCCTAAAGAATTTACTTCTGGCATACAATAGTTCATATCTTCTGCTACTTGTGCAAAAGAAGTTAGCACATCTAAACTTGATATAACTTCACTTGTGGTTTGAAGTCTAACTACATTTCTAGATATTTCTTCTCTAATATTTACAAATGCATTGTATTCAAGATTTACAACCTTTTCTTCTGCTCCTAATATTTGATTTTCTAAATTTTTCAATTCTTCTGTTATATATCTTTCTGCATTTGTTAGTGTTTGTTTTCGTATAAATCTATCTGGTACTTGACTTAGGTAAGATTTTGTTACTTCTATAAAATAGCCAAAAACCTTATTAAAACCAATCTTTAGGTTTTTAATCCCAGTCTTCTCTCTTTCATCCGCTTCTAACTGAACAAGCCAAGATTTTCCCTCTGTTTGTGCTGTTTTCAATTTATCAATTTCTTCGTCATATCCTAATTTTATAATTCCTCCATCTTTAATTGTCATAGGAGGATCATCAACAATTGCCTTTTCGATTAATTGATAGACATCTTGAAGCTCATCTAATTTATCATACAACTCTTTTAATAAACTAGATTTACAATTTGTAAGTATCTTCTTTACCTCTGGTAACTTAAATAGAGAATTTTTCAAGGTAACCATATCTCTTGCATTAGCATTTCCATAAGCCATTTTTCCCGCTAATCTTTCAATATCATATACTTTTTTTAAATTTTCTATGATATCTCCTCTTAAGATAATGTCATCTTTTAGTTCCTTAACAGCATCAAGCCTTTTATTTATTTCTACAACATCTACTAGCGGATCGTTTAACCATCGTCTTAGGCATCTCCCGCCCATTGAAGTAGATGTTTTATCAAGTACCCAAAGTAAAGTTCCTTTTTTCGATTTATCCCTCATCTTCTCTGTAATTTCTAGGTTTCTTCTTGCGTTAATATCTAATGCCATATATTTTGAAAGATTATAAATGGTTATCTTATTAATATGGTCTAAACTAGTTTTTTGTGTTTCTTCTATATATTCGATTAAGCTATTGATAGAACTTATTGCTAAAGCTCTTTCTTTTAGATTTTCAATCTTTCTTCCGTTATTATCTATAATATTAAATCTAAGATTTAAATTGTTTAATTCACTCGTATAAAATTTATCGTTAAACTTTGTAATATAAACATTTTCAAATCTTTCCTTTATTTTACTTATTTCTTCTGTACTATCTGCCATCATGGAATTAATAACTAATTCTGATGGTGTATATCTTGCAATTTCATCTAAAACACAAGGAAAATTATTATTATCTTTAATTTCAGCTGAGTAAAATTCTCCTGTTGAAATATCGCATATACTAATTCCAAAATAAATTCCAGTTTTATAGATAGACATGATATAATTATTTTTTCTTTCTTCTAGCATATTACTATCTACTAGAGTTCCTGGTGTCACTACTCGAATTACACCTCTTTTTACGATTCCCTTTGTCGTTTTTGGATCTTCCAATTGTTCACATATTGCTACTTTATATCCTTTGCTAATTAATCTTGAAACATAAATCTCTGCAGCATGATGAGGAATTCCACACATTGGCGCTCTTTCTTCTTGTCCGCAGTCTTTTCCTGTTAATGTTAGTTCTAATTCTCTAGATGCCGTAATAGCATCATCAAAAAACATTTCATAGAAATCGCCTAAACGATAAAATAAAATGCAATCTTTATATTCTTCTTTTGTTTCAAGATATCTTTGCATCATCGGTGAAAATTCTGCCATCTTCAATTTTTCTCCTTTTCTATTATTCTTCTATTTCTCCCTTTAAATACCACATATGTTCAGATACAATTTTTAATTTTTTTACTTTACCTATCAATTCTTTTGAGCCCTCAAATACTACCACCTTGTTACTATCGGTTCTTCCAGATAGCATGTTGGAATTATTTTTGCTTTCTCCTTCTACTAAGACCTTTTGAATTGTTCCCACATATTTCTGATTATTTTCTGCAATTTGACTTTCTACTAAAGCTTTCAGCTTATCAAATCTTCTATGCTTTATTTCTTCTGGAACTTGATTTTCCATCCTGTCTCCTGGTGTTCCTACTCTTCTTGAATAAATAAACATATAAACTTGTTCAAAATTCACTTTTCTTACGACATCTAATGTGTCTTCAAATTCCTCATCAGTTTCTCCTGGAAATCCTACGATAATGTCTGTTGATAAAGTTAAATGGGGTATATTAGCTTTCATTTTGTCTACTAATGATAAATATTGTTCCTTCGTATATTTTCGATTCATTTCTTTTAACACTTTTGTATTTCCAGATTGAAGTGGTAAATGAATTAGTTTACAAACTTTATTGCAATCTGCTATTGCCTCAATAACATCATCTGTAAAATCTTTTGGATGAGGTGATACAAATCTTATCCTTTCAATTCCATCTATTTTATTGATTGCTCGAAGTAGAGTAGCAAAAGAATTCACTCCTTCGTAAGCCTCAAATTCAATTCCTCTTTCGCGTTCTACTCGTAAATAAGAATTTACATTTTGTCCAAGTAATGTAATTTCTTGATAACCTTGCATTGCTAATTCTTTTACTTCATTGATAATATCTTGAGGGTGTCTGCTTCTTTCTCTACCACGTACATAAGGTACAATACAATAACTACAAAAATTATTACACCCATTCATAATCGTAACAGATGCTTTAATATGACTATCTCTTTTAATTGGTAGACCTTCGTGAATTTCGCCATCGATGTCAACAATATCTTCTATTTTTTTCTTTTCTTCTAAAGCATTGTATAAATCCTCCGGAAATTTATGTAATGTATGAGTTCCAAACAAGATATCAACAAAAGGATAACTTTCTTTGATTTTGTCAGTGATATGTTTTTCTTGCATCATGCATCCACCAATACTAATTATAATACCTTTTTCCTCTTTTAGTCTTTTTAATTCTCCGAGTTTTCCAAATAGCTTGTCCTCTGCATTTTCCCTTACACAACAAGTGTTAAATAGTATCATATCCGCTTCTTTTTGATTCTCTGTTTTTACATATCCCATTTCTTCTAACATGCCACTTAACTTTTCTGAGTCATTTTCGTTCAATTGGCATCCCATTGTAAAAACCATATATTTTAAATTTCTGTTATTATTTATTTTTTTTACCTTTTCTATATATTTTTTTTGTAACTTTACTTCATTTGATGTATTCATCGCTGACCTCCATTTGCTTTGTTTATTTTATTATATTTTGTCGTATTTTGCAAGGACTCATATCAAAATTGGGGTAGAAGCCAAAAAGCTTTTACCCCAATTTTAATATTCTTATGCAAGACCGTATTTTTTCTTGAATTTATCTGCTCTTCCACCTGCTGTTTCTTGTCTTAAGTTACCTGTCCAATATGGATGACATTTTGAGCATACATCTACTTTTAAATCTTTTTTTGTTGAACCAACTTCTAAAACATTTCCGCATGCGCATGTAATAGTTGTTTGATTGTATTGTGGTTGTATTTCTGTTTTCATCTATGTTCACCTCTTTCTCGATTTTAATAACATGACTGTTTTTTATCATAACATATTATTTCTATTTTTTCAAGTATTTCTATTTATTTTGTTTCATTTTTTTCTTGCTCATACATATATTCTGCAGAATATAACATCTCTTTGTTTAGAGATAATTTATTTACTAATTTGCTCATTACATTAAATACACATGCTATTATTAGTATTAGCATTCCAATTTTTTTCCAATATCTCGCAAGCATAATTTTTTCTCCTTTTTTACTTTTGCATATTAATTATACTTTTATTTTTGTAAATTGTCAATATTTGTTTTTTTACAATTTCACTAATTAATAAATTAAAACAAATAGAAAAACCCATAGATTCTTTTAATAAATCTACAGGTTTAAAATTTTAATCAGAAGTAACAAATATTACTATACTGTAGTCCTCACTACTGTATATGCGACCTGTTTTCACAATATTGGGGTCACCATTCTCTCCATCAAAATATCGCTTTTTATTTTTATGGAGATATAAACAAATTGCGTCTTGAGCAATTTTTCTATTGCCAATTTTGTTTGGAAATACAGCAATCCATTTTTTGTTTTCTTCTGATTTAGGAATTATCCAGACATTAATATGCCCATCGGTTATACTAAGTATCACCGGATATAAAGTAGGAATTTGAAGATTCTCCTTGGATTTTCTAATTTCTTTTATTACCCGTAGAAATATTCCCTCTCCTTTTTGGATTAATTCCTTTTTGGACAGGTTTCCCATAATTATATGGCCTCCCTTGATATGAATTTTGTGGTTTTGCCTAAAGATATTATACCATAATCAACATAAATTGCAAACAGTCCTCTAAATTTATTTTTTTATTTCTTTACTATTTAACTTTCTTAAAAAATGTTCAAAATTTAAATTTTAAAACAACATAATTTTATCCTTTTTGGTTAGAATAAAAATGGTGATATTTATGAATAAAAAAAGATTAATTGTATTAGCCATAATAATAGCTGTTTTAATTATTGGTGGAATCGGTTATTATTTTTATAATCAGTTTCAAAACAACAATGGAAATAATAATGCATATGAAGCAGAAAGAACTGCTACCAATACGCAAGAAAATCGGAAATGATTCATCAGAAGAAAATAATACCAATCATGACACAACTGAAGAAAATACGGATAACAATAATGAAAATGTAGCAAACATTGATGAACAAGAAACTCCAAAAGATACATCTTCTGAGCAGCAGGTACAAACACCTCAATATACAGAAACTCAAATAGCTACGTTCTCTACCAAAATATATTCTCAGGATTCAGCTAGGCAAAACAATATAAAAATAACCTGTAATACTCTAAATGGTACTATAGTAAAGAATGGCACTACTTTTTCTTTTTGCTCTACTATTGGTCAGTCTACTACATCAAAAGGATATCAAGAAGCCGATATATATGACAATAATGGAAATAAGAAAAAAGGTCTTGGTGGTGGAAATTGCCAAGTAAGTAGTACTCTTTATAATGCAGTACTTGCTGTTTCGAATTTAGTTGTAACAGAAAGGCATCCTCATAGTAAGTCTGTTCCCTATGTATCTAAAGGAAAAGATGCCGCCGTTGCTTATGGTAGCTATGATTTTAAATTCAAAAATAATTCAGGAAATGATATCAAAATCAACTGTTCTACCAATGGTAAAAGTGTTACAACTACTTTAATTAGTATAAAACAAATTTAATATTAAATTTATCCCCTTCATAGAATATTTAAAATATATTTGAATATATTTTAATATCAAATTGGAGGGATTTTTATGCGAAATTTTAAATTATCAATTTGTTTGCTAATAATATTGATTTTAAATTTTTATTGTATTGTACCATGCTTTGCTGAAGAAAGTATTTATGTATGGTCTCCTATTAATTCAAGTAGCACAGATGAAAATACAACTACTGAAAATACACAAACGGAAGAAACCAATTCTGAAGTAGTAGATGATAACTCTCTTTCGTTAGAATCTGGTAGTGCTATTTTAATCGAGCAAACTACTGGTCAGATTCTATATTCACACAATATACATGAACAACTTCGTCCAGCCTCTGTCACAAAAGTAATGAGTATCTTATTAATTATGGAAGCTTTAGATAATGGGAAAATATCCTTAACAGATAGTGTTCCTTGTAGTGAAAATGCTGCTTCTATGGGTGGCTCTCAAATTTGGCTGGATCCGAGAGAAACTTTAACAGTAGATGAAATGCTAAAAGCAATTTGTGTAAATTCCGCAAATGACTGTGTTGTTGCTATGGCAGAATACATTGCAGGTTCAGAAGAAGCTTTTGTTCAAATGATGAATGATAAAGCAAAAGCACTAGGGATGAATGATACAACCTTTAAAAATTGTCATGGTCTTGATGAAGATGGTCATGTAACATCATCATATGATATTTCTTTAATGTCTAGAGAGTTATTAAATAACCATCCTAGTATAACGAATTATACTACAATTTGGATGGACACATTACGTGATCGGAAAATCTCAACTTTCTAATACAAATAAACTCATAAAAACCTATAAAGGTGCTACTGGATTAAAAACTGGATCTACTTCTCTTGCTTTATACAATTTATCTGCTAGTGCAACTAGGGATGATTTATCTTTAATCGCTGTTATTATGAAAGCTCCTTCTACTAAAGTTAGATTTGCAGAAGCAACTCAATTATTAGATTATGGTTTTAATACATTTTCGTTTAAACAATTTGGCAAAAAAGATGATGTAGTAAAAGAAATCCCTGTTGACAAAGGAGTTTCTGCAAGTGTTGAAGCTGTTTTAGCGGAAAATAGTGGTACCTTAATAGAAAAAGGAAAGGATAAAGAAATAGAACAAAATCTAACTTTAGAGAATAATATAGAAGCCCCTATCTGTTCTGGTCAAAAGCTTGGTGAAATTTCTTTTTCATTAGATGGAGATATTCTTTCTACTGTCGATATTGTTGCAAAAGAGAATGTGGATAAAATCAGTTTATTTACAATGTCTAAACATATTTATTATTCTTGGGTAGATTTATTAAGGAGCTGAATTTATTGATTCAACTCCTTTTTATATAAATATTTTTTAATTGTTTCAGTTCAGCTGTCATTTTCTATTCATCTTCTAATGTATCATCATATTCAAATTCATAATCAAATTCCTCTTTTTTGGGTGTATGCTTTTCTTCTTGTACTTTTTTTACTTCTTTCTCAATTTTATTTTCAATTTCTTTCTTATCATCCTGTTGTTTTTTCATATTTCTATCATGCTTTTTTTGCATTTCTTTTAGGATTTTTTGTGTTTCTTCTTTTTTGTTCTGAATACATCGGTTCATCATATTGTTTGTTTTATCTATCAAGTCTGGCATATAATCTAATAATTTATCAAGTGATGAAGTATGGTTTACTGGCATTAATTTTACATTATTTGATTGAATCACTAAAAATGCAATTGGATTAATGGTAACTCCTGCACCAGATCCACCTCCAAATGGTAATCTATATTGTATTGCCTCTTCCTTATCTCTTTTTGTATATTCATCAACTGTCTCTCCTTTAAATTCACTTCCTCCGGCTGCAAAACCAAAAGAGACTTTAGATATTGGTATAATTACAATATTATTTGAAGTTTCAATTGGCTCACCTATTATAGTATTAACATCTATCATATCTTGTATACTATTCATAGCTGTAGTCATAAGCCCTTCTATTGGATGTTCGCTCATTTTTCTTCACTCCTTCTTTTTTACTTAAGACATATATTATATTTATAATATGTATCATTTTTATTTCAAATATACCTGAAACTATTATATTAATTAGATTTTGGTTGATATAAATTGGTCTAATTCTAAAAAATTGTCTATTATAATTCTCAACTTTTTTTCTAAATATAATGGATATTAGCGTACTAAGTAAAGGAATAATGATAGCAGTGAATCCTGCATTTTCTGTCCCTAATTCTATATTTAAATTTATTTTTTTTATCATTAAATTTACTTTTTTCATTGCTTTTATAAAATTTTTATTAATTTGATTCGTATTGGATAATAATTCTATTTCTATATTTTTTATTTTTCCCTTAAATTTTAGTATTAGCTTATCTAATTTTAATTTAGTCATTGTAACTTTTAAAATTGGAATTTTTCCAAAAATACATAATTTCATTACTATTTTGTAATTATCATTTGTATGCTTAGGGCTTCATCGAACAAAACTTAAAATTGATTATTTCTATTCTTATTCTTGAAAATATAATAAGAAGAGTTATTATCAATAAAATAAAAATAAAAACCAATATTTTCACCTTCTTTAGATGATTTAATATTAGTTTTTCCAATAATTTCTTTTTTAAACATTTATTTAAATTATTAATTATACCTTTTTTGCTCTTTCTACAGTTATATCACCAAATAATTCTTCTTGTATTGTTTCTACTTTACTTCTTCTTGATAACTCTAATAATCCAGAAAAAGCCGTTACAACTTCTTGTTTGTTGTGTTTTTTTATAGAAAACAATTTATTAAATACAAATCTTTTTTGCTTTACTAGAACTCTAAACATATCTCTTACTTTACTTGCAACTGTATAATTATCCGAGATTGCTATTTTTTCTATGTTCTTAGCATTCTGATTCACCTTTACTTGGTTCCTTTCTACTAATTCACTATATATAGTTGGAATGATAGTATTGTCATAGTCTTTTTCTAATTTTCTTTTTGGAAGTTCAATTTCTTCCATTAATTTAAAATATCTATTTGAATAAACTATATAATTTTGTTTCAGTAACTTACTAATTTCTTTAAACTTCTTATACTCTATGATTCTTCTAATTAATTCTTCTTCTGTTATCTCTTCTTCTTCCTCTTCTTGTTTCGGTAAGAGATTTTTAGATTTCAAAAATAATAGAGTAGAAGCCATAACAAGAAATTCACTTGCTATCTCTAAATTTAATTTTTCTTGCTGTTTTAAATAGTCTATATACTGATCTGTTATTTCACTTAAATTGATATCGTATATATTCATTTTATTTTTATCAATTAAATGACATAGTAAATCCAGTGGACCTTCAAAATTGTCTATTTTTATTGCATATTTCTGCGTTTCTAATGTTAATATTGCCATCTTTTCTCCTTCATTTTTTATTCTTTTTCTAATGCTTTATTAATATTTTCTGTTTTATAACCCTTTTTTAATAAAAATTGTTTTATTTCTTCTTCTTCCATAGATGATGATTTTTTATAAATTATATTTGCTGCTGATTTTGTTTCATATTCTTCTAGTTCTTCTCTATTTTCATAAATATATTCTTCTACATCATTCTTTTTTAAACCCTTTGCTAGAAGTTTATATTGAATTTCTCTAATAGATAAGTTTTTTAAAATAATAAAATTGTTTACTACTTTTTCAATATATTCTTTGTCGTTTATATATTTTGCTTCTTTTAAATATTCTATTATATCTTCTAGTAAATCTTCTTCTATTACTTTTTCAAACTTTATTCTTACCTCTTTTTCACTTCTTTTTTTGTATAGTATGTATTTTAATACTTTTGTTTTTTGTTTATCAAATTCTTCTATTGTATACATCTTTTACCTTCTTTTTTCTTTTTCTCATTTTACTATAAGTTTCTAAAAATATCAAGTACTTAAATCTTTTAAAGACTAAACATTTAAATACATTTATTTAATATGTTTAGTCTTTTATCTCATAATTTTATATGTTATTCATCATCTTCTATTTCGTCATCATCCTCTTCTTGGCTTGGTAGTTCTTCTCCTAAACTTTGTTCAAAAGCTTTTGCAAAGTTATCTCTTACTTTTGCTTCTACTTCTTTTAACACATCTGGATTATCCTTTAAATATTTTTTAACATTTTCTCTACCTTGTCCAATTCTTTCTCCGTTATAGCTAAACCATGAACCTGCTTTTTGGATGATGTCTAAATTAACTGCCATATCTAAAATATTTCCTTCTTTTGAAATACCTTGTCCATATACAACATCAAATTCTGCCTCTCTAAATGGCGGTGCAACTTTATTTTTTATTACTTTTACACGTACTCTATTTCCTTTTACTTCTCCATCTTGTTTGATATTTTCTATTTTTCTAATATCCATTCTTACTGATGCATAGAATTTTAAAGCTCTACCACCTGTTGTTGTCTCAGGATTTCCAAACATGATTCCTATTTTCTCTCTTAATTGGTTGATGAAAATTAAAACAGTTTTTGATTTATTAATAGCTCCTGCTAATTTTCTTAAAGCTTGTGACATCAATCTTGCTTGAAGTCCCATATGAGAATCACCCATATCGCCGTCAATTTCAGCTTTTGGAACTAAAGCTGCAACAGAGTCAACTACAATAACATCTAGTGCTCCACTTCTTACTAAGCTTTCTGTTATTTCTAATGCTTGTTCTCCTGTATCTGGTTGAGATACAATTAAATTATCTATATCAACTCCTAATTTTTTAGCATATACTGGATCTAAAGCATGTTCTGCATCAATAAAGGCTGCTTCTCCTCCCATTTTTTGTGCTTCTGCAACAATATGTAATGCCAATGTTGTTTTTCCTGATGATTCTGGTCCGAATACTTCTATAATTCTACCTCTTGGAACTCCCCCTATCCCTAATGCAATATCTAAACTTAGAGCTCCTGTTGGTATTGCTTCTATTTCCATTGCTTTAAATTCCCCTAATTTCATAACAGAACCTTTTCCAAATTGTTTTTCAATTTGGCTCATAGCCATTTCTAACGCTTTCTTTTTTTCTATGTTTTCTCCCATAAATATTTCCTCCTTAAATTCATTAAACTTTTGTTTGGTATTCTTATTATATATCAAAAATTTGTTTTGTCAATACTTTTTTTATTTTTTTATTTATACCATCCTTCTATTCCATAAAATTGATTAAACCAATTTGGAGTTATATCCCCTACTAATTCTGAATTATACGCAACAGTATATTTATTATTATATAAACTTATATATGGTATATCTGCTTTATAGATTTCGATTAGCCTTTGATATTTTTCTTTAAGGATGTTTTCATCCGTTGTGTTTTTTACCTCATTCATAATATTAGTGACTTCTTCATTAGAATAATTTGCTAAATTTCCTTCTCCAAAAAAAGTATCTAAATTCGGGCTTGGTGATACAGTTATACTTCCAAGTAATATATCATAATTTTTTGAGGATACTGCATTATTATACTGTTCATCTGATGCTTGCACTATATTTATTACAATTCCTTGATTTCCCAATTGCTCTTTTATATTTTGTGCAACAGAAACTCTAGCAGAATCACTTGCTTTAACTAATAAATTTAAAGATAATCTTTGTGTTTTATAGTTTTCTGTTTTTTGCCAATATCCACTTTTATAACTCCATCCATTGTCTACCAATATTTGTTTTGCTTGGTCTAAATTATACCCACTACTTGCATCTTTACCCTCACATAGCCAACTTCCATAATCTAAAGGAAAACTGCTTGTATAATATTTACTACTAAAAATACTAGAAGTTATATTCTCTTTGTCAATTGAATAGGAAATAGCTTTTCTTACTTCTTGTTTTGCTAAAAAATAATTTCCTACATTTAAAACTAAAAAGGTATGTTCTCTTCCCTTCATCTCTTTTGAACTATATCCTATTGTACCTATATATTCCTGCAGATTATCGTTTGAAGTGCTAATCAAATCCAAATTTCCTATTTTGAAGCTATTATATAATTCACCAATTGATGAATATAGATTAACTGTTATTTTTTCAAGAGTTATTTCTTTTTCTTTATTCCACCAGCTTGCATTTTTTTCTAAAGTGATATAAGAAGATTGAACTTCTGCTATTTTAAATTTCCCAGTTCCAACTGGTGATGAATTTTTTTCTGTGGTCATAAAGTCTTCATTATTATAATACTCACTTGATAGGATTGGAAATGTTAAATTATATTCAAAAAATGGCACTTCTTTACCAAGATTAATTTTTATTGTGTAATCGTCCACAATATCAACGCCAACTACATCTTGAACATTAGCAGAATAAATTGTTTGTGTATCTTTTAATCGATCAATTGTAAATTTCACATCCTCTGCTGTAAAGCTTTGACCATTTGTCCATCTCACATTTTCTCTCAGTTTTATCAAATACGAATTATCGCTTTGCTTTGCCCATTCTTTTGCTAGGCACTCCTCTGCCTTGTAATCTGATGTTAAATTAACTAATGGTTCATAAATTAATTTAGAGATATCCTGAACATTCTTATTATTACTAAGAATAGGATTAATGGTATCAAAACCAGCAATCCCTAATTTTATTTCTTTTACAATATCTTCTTGACTACTTGAGTACGCTTCTTCTTGCTGTTTTTCTTGTTCGTCTTTCCTTATTTTGTATATTGCAAATACTAGGATGATAATAATAAATATTATAAATACATATTTAATCCAATTTGATTTCATATCTCACCTCTATACTTTGCTATCATACCCTATATTAAGTAAAATTTCAAGTTTTTTATAAAGTATTTTTGTAAAAAACGAAACAGGCTGTAATAAATACAGCCTGCAATTTTATTTTCTTATTTTAAGTTCTTGATTCTACAATTAACTTGATACCAGTTCTATCTTCGCCTTCCACTTCTACTTCAGCAAATGCTGGTATACAAACCAAATCTACTCCTGATGGTGCTACAAATCCTCTTGCTATTGCTACAGCTTTCACCGCCTGATTTAGTGCTCCGGCTCCAATTGCTTGCATTTCTGCTTTATTTGATTCTTTTACCAATCCAGCAATTGCTCCTGCTACTGAATTTGGGTTTGATTTTGATGAAATTTTTAAAATTTCCATTTTCTTTTGCCTCCTATAATTTTTATTTTTTTTGTTGCAACTTTTACGTTTTTTATTTTACATTATTTGGAAATGATTGTAAAGTGTTTCTTGGAAATTTTTAGGAAATCTCATCGCAATTAAACGCATTTTTCGACATTCTTTGCTTTTATTTTAAATTCACTCTTTTTATGTCTTTTACTTTATTGGTAACATCATCTATTTCAAAAATCACTCCATTGAAGATACATTCACCTGTTGCGATTTTATACCTTTCTGGAAGTGTCGTTTCAAATCTTTTTATAGAAGCTTCCACATCCATTCCTATAACTGATTTCTTAGGTCCAGTCATACCTATATCTGTTATATAAGCTGTTCCTTTTTCTAATATTGTTTCATCTGCCGTCTGAACATGAGTATGTGTTCCAAAAACAGCTGTAACTTTTCCATCTAAGAAATACCCTAAAGCAATTTTTTCTGCAGTAGCTTCTGCATGAAAGTCTACCATGATAATATCAACTTGATTTTTTATTTCTTGTACAATTTCCTTTACTAATATAAATGGATTTTCCGAAAGCACATTAATATCAACTCTACCTATTAAGTTTATAACTGCTATTTTTTTATTTTTACAAGCATAAACGTTATATCCTTTTCCTACCACACCTTTTGGATAGTTAGCAGGTCTAATTAATTTGGGGTGGTCAATAAATTTAAATATATCTTTCTTCCCCCAAGTGTGATTTCCCATCGTAATGACATCTACATTTACATCTAATATATCTTTAAAATTTTTTTCTGTTATCCCCATTCCTTCTGCTGAATTTTCTCCATTTACTATTACAAAATCTATTTTTTCTTTTTCTCTTAATTTTGGTAATACACTTTTTAGTTTTTTAATTCCTGCTGATCCGAATTAAGTCTCCAACTGCTAATATTTTCATAATTTCACCTTTCCCTTTTTCTATTTTATTTTCTATATCATACTATATATTTTTAAATTAATCAATCATCATTTTACATAATTTGATTTTTTTCTTTGCTATAATGTATGCCATTGGTGCAAAATACCCTTATAATGGTAAATGCTTTAGGGGAGGTTTGTTCGAATGATAAAATTCGGACATATAATCTTAGAAGCCGGACTAAACCCAAAAGATTTTCAAAGAATTTCTGAGATCTCGGTCGAATTATTCGATTGAAAAAATCGAGAAATAAAGGATGAAAAATTCTTTGATTTTAGTAAAGCAAAAAAAGAGAACTACTGAAAAGTAGTTCTCTGTCTTTTTTAATAATTATTTTGCATAATCTACAACTCTAGTCTCTCTTATAATGTTTACTTTAATTTGACCTGGATAATCCATTTCATTTTCAACTTTTTTAGCTACCTCTCTTGCTAATATTGTCATTTGATCATCTGTTATTCTATCTGGTTTTACAAGTATTCTAACTTCACGACCTGCTTGTATAGCAAAAGACTTTTCAACTCCATCAAAAGAATCTGCTATTTCTTCTAAGTTTTGTAATCTCTTAATATATGCTTCTAACGTTTCTCTTCTTGCACCTGGTCTTGATGCTGATATCGCATCAGCTGCTTGAATTAATACAGCTTCTAAGCTTAAAGGTTCAACATCTCCATGATGAGCTTCTACAGCATTTATTACGAGTGAATTTTCTTTATATTTTTTAAGTACTTCTACTCCAATTTCAACGTGTGTTCCTTCCATATCATGGTCTAATGCTTTACCAATATCGTGTAAAAGACCTGCTCTTCTTGCAAGCTTTGGATTTAGCCCTAATTCTTCTGCCATAATTCTTGCTAAGTTTGAAACTTCAATAGAATGATTTAATACATTTTGTCCATAACTTGTCCTATACTTCAATTTTCCAATTAATTTTACTAAATCTGGATGAAGTCCAATTACTCCTGTTTCTAAAACAGCTCTTTCTCCTTCTTCTTTGATTGTATTTTCTACTTCTTCTTTTGCCTTTTCAACCATTTCTTCAATCTTAGCAGGATGGATTCTTCCATCATCAATTAATTTCTCTAGAGCTATTTTCGCAACTTCTCTTCTTAATGGGTCAAATCCTGATAATACGACTGCTTCTGGTGTATCATCTATTATTAAGTCAATTCCTGTTAAAGTTTCTAGAGCTTTTATGTTCCTTCCTTCTCTACCTATAATTCTTCCTTTCATTTCATCATTTGGAAGTGCAACTATAGATACAGTTGTTTCTTGAGAGTGGTCAGCTGCACATTTTTGTACAGCATAACATAGCATTTCTTTTGCATTTTTCGTAACTGCCTCTCTTGCTTTTTGCTCTTGTTCTCTAATTAATGCAGCTTTTTCAGCTGTTAATTCTTTTTCCATTTCAGATAATAATTTCTGTTTTGCCTCTTCTTTTGTTAATGCTGCAATCTTTTGAAGTTCAACCAATTCTTGTTTATGTAGCTCTTCTAATTCTTGTTTTTGTCCTTCAATATTCTGCAATTCTCTTTCTAATTCTCTTTCTTTCTTTTCAAAATTATCTGAACGTTTTTCTAAGTTTTCTTCTTTTTGAATTAACCTTGCTTCTTGTTTTTGTACTTCGCCTCTTCTTTCTTTAATCTCTTGATCTAATTCTTTACGGCTAGCCATTATTTCTTCTTTCGCCTTAAAAATTTCTTCTTTTTTTAGATTTTCAGCTTCTTTCTTAGCTAAATCCAATACTCTTTTTGCTTCATTCTCTGCACCTTGAATTTTAGACTCTGCAACTTTTTTTCTGTATGCCATCCCTATTGGTATACCAATTGCAAGCGAGATTAAGACAGCGGCGATAATGATTACAATATTCATAATCATACACCTCTTTCTTATTTAATTTTCAATGTTCGAATAAAATATATATATCTGTTTTAAATTTTAAATATATTTTTTCCTACCTATTATATTTTAACTTTATTATCGCAAACTGTCAAGTATTTTCATGAACTTCAATATTATTTCCATTGGAAGTTATTTCAATAGTCCCCATTTCATCCGTTCTATAGATTTGTGAACTTACATTTTTTAATCTTTCTAAAATTGTTTCTTTTGGTAAACCATAACTATTGTTTTTTCCAACCATGATTACTGCATAAGTTGGTTTTACTTGACTTAAAAAACTTTCTGAACTACTTGTATTGGAACCGTGATGTCCTACTTTTAAGACATCTGTTTTAGTCCAAGTAATTGTTTTTTCATTTTCCTCTTCACTATCTCCCATAAACAAAAAACTATTATTTCCATATTCTAATCTGATAACAATAGAAGAAAGGTTTAAATTGTTCTTATCTAAAATACTATCTGTCATCACTTGACAATTAGCATCTCCTATTTTAAAGGTATCTCCCTTGATTGGTGCAGTAATACTTAAATTCTTGTTTTCTACAGCATCCAGTACATTTTCAAAAGTTCTGGTATTTGTTTGTATCTTTGGCATGAATACGTTTTCAACTTCAATGTCACTATTAATTACATCATCCAATCCTCCAATATGATCTTCATGTGGATGTGTACCTATCACATAATTTAATTTTGTAATTCCTTTTTCTTTTATGAAATTAACAACATCTTGTCCATCTTCATTATTTCCTGCATCTATTAACATTGCCTCAGCTTTATTTGTTACTAATATGCTATCTGCTTGCCCAACATCTATAAAGTATACAGATAATTCTTCTTCCATAATGGCTTCATTCGTAGTTTTTGCTGTATCTGAATTTTTTGCCGTAGTATTGACTCCTGATACGTTAATAAAATTAGTAATTGTATCATCATTAATTCCTAATAAAGCTAATAATAGTATTATAGCCAAACCAATTCCTGTTGCTACTATTTTGTTATTTTTCTTACTTCTTCTTTTTCTCATTTGTTTTTTTCTCCTTTAATTCCATAAATGATTCATTTTTTGTTCTATTCTATTTTCTACTTTCTTTGTTTCTGTCTTATCCACTAAAAATTTCCCATTAATCTTTTTTAATATATCTCCTGTTTTTGCTCCTTCTGGCAATTTCTCTTTTTTTAAATTTATTATTTCTTGTGTTTTTCTGTTTTCTAAAACTGCTACATTTTCTTCAAATCTATCTATTGTAAACTCTTCAATAGCATTTAATTTTTTTGCTAATTCTATTTCTTCTTCCGATATTTCAGAATTTTTTATATTTATATTGTTGTCTTTACTGTTATTTTCCAAATTTTCTTCTATTTCATTTTTTAAATTTTCAAACAAATTCATTTTTTATCATATTCCTTTCTATAAGCACAAATTGGGTTGGAAAAGACCTCTTTTTTCAACCTTTCCTCCTTCTCTTAACCTTTATACTATTTAAATTAATATCATAGATTCAATGAATTTTCAACCGTTTCATCCATTTAAGTTTCGTTTTTGAAAATTTGTTGTAATTCACAGCTTTATATAATTTCAAGTCCGCACAGGGTAGTAATATCTATCTTTTCGTAGTTCTGCGCAGGGAAGCTCCCCAAGTAGCAATGACTCTAGGCGAATGGAGCAATCTTTAATTGCGACAGCAAAGAACAAGAGCAAAATAGATATTACTACTCGTTGCAGGACTTTATAAAACTAAAGTGCTGTAAATTGTATCAAAAATTCGAAAGAGAATATGCAAAAAATAAGAAAACGTTATGATAAATTAACGTTTCCTTATTTTTTATTGTTTTTCTGCTATAGCATTTTCATTATTTATTATCTTTAACTGTAATTGTTAATAATTCATTTAATTCTTCAGCTGTAACATCTCCTGGATTTCTAATTTCAAAATATACCACATATTTATCTGAAATTTCTGACCATACATATTTTGTTTCATATGTAATTGTATCTCCTATACCAGTATAATCATATGAAAATGTTGCATAATAAAATGTCTTTCCTTCTACTTCTATACTATCCATATCAGATAATTTTACATTCTCATATCTATCTTCTTCCTCATAATATTCTTTACTGTCTTCAAGAGTTTCATAATATTTATCCTTATCTCCATATTGACTAGCTATTTTTATAGATATATCATCTTTGTCTAAAGATCTATAATTCTCTGACACATATCTTGAAGTGTATCCTGATGGTATTTTAAATGTTACTTTTGTTTTATCATCATAAGATATAATCTCATTGTCTTTTGTCTCTGTTGCTGAACTGGTTGTTGTGTTGGCACTTGAACTACTTGTACTTGAACCTAAAATTGACTCTGAGCTATTACCTGAAAAATTTTCTATTAACTCATATAACTTTGAATTTTGCAAATTTTTCATTAAGGTTTGTTGGTCAGATTGTGTTAAATCATCTGCCTTAACACTATTTTTAACATCTACTTCGTCAATAGCTTCATTAAACTTTTGACTATATTCCATGTTTAATGTTACTTTTCCAAATTCCGGTATATCAAACCCAAATTTTAAAGTTCCTTCTTCATCGCTTTTCTTCTCAATATTAAATGTTCCTGTTAATACTTCATCATCTTCACTTGTTGAAACCTCAATACTGTATGTATTCTTTTCAGTTTGCGTTACAGACATTGTAATTGTTTCATCTGTTTCTTCATCATATACAATTCCTGAAACTTTTACTACTTGTGGCACCAAACCTTGTGTATAGATAGATATTTCTATTGTTGATTTATCGTCAGTATCTAGATCTTCTAAATCATCAACTAATTCTTCTAATCCTTCTGCTATTTCGTCTTTTTCTTCAAAGCAATTTAAGAATTCTTCATTATCCTTTAAGTTTTTAATGACTGTTGTTAATTCATTCCTAAATTGTTCTTGATTCATTTTTATTGTATTTTTAGTTGCACTAATATTTTTTCCATTAATAGTGATATCTTCTTTTTGTGAAGAGCAATATTCTGGCTTAATAGTAGCTACTACTTCTTTTTTCAAAATATTCATAGCTTTTTCTAAAGATACTTTTTCCTCTTTTGTCATCTTTTGGTTTTCTAAAGCTTCTCCCACTAAAGAATAAAACTCATCATCTACATCTTCTACTTCTATGTATTTATTTAATAAGTCTTTTAATTGTATATATGTTTTTTCACCATCAATGTCCGAATACATTTGAAGATTCAATAAATCTTCGTCATCATAATCTGATTCTAAATTTACTACTATTTTTTTATTTTCATTATCAGTTTGTGCTTCTACTTTTATATCAGTTTTGTTAATCAAATCAAGTACATCTTCGTCAATTTCATCAATATCTGTATCAATATCTACATCTAGTTTAAGTGATGTCTTTGATGTTGTATAATCGAGATCTTTAATTTTAGTTGTATAGGAATCAATTGTACTTTCCACTAATCTCTTATATACTTGATCTGGTCTCATATAAAAGCTAAAGTAATAGGTAAGACCTGCTACAACTGCTATTACTAATATAATTATAAATATCAATAATGCAATTAATCCTTTCTTTCCCTTTTTCTTTTTAGGTGCTCCTGTACTTACCTTATAAGTACTCGCATTTGATATTGGATTAACATTTTGATTTACTTGTGATTCCACTTTTGGTTGCTCATTTTGGTTTTCTTGTACTTGTTCCTTTGGTTGTTCATTCTCATTTGGTTGTTTGTTTTCTTCCATTATTATTCCCCTTTCAATTTAATATTTTATATATATTTTATATCGCAATATTTTTTATTTTGCAATATTTTTTATAAATTTTATTTATTTTACTACTTCTACATCAATATCTAATTTTTCTCCATTAATATTTGTTTCAGTATATTCTTTTCTTTCTTTATTATATATAACATTTGCTGCTAATGTGTCATGTTTTATTAATTCTTCATTTTCTTTTATTACTTTTTCTAGTGTTTCATTTCCTGATACATACAAATTAATATTATCTATAACTTCGAATTCTTTGTCTTTTCTCATATTTTGAATTTTTGATAGTATCTCGCGCACATAGCCTTCTTCTTTTAATTCTTTCGTTATATGAGTATCTAACACAACACCTATTTCTCCTTCGCCACTAAATGCAAATCCATCTTTCCCTTGCATTGTTATAAGTAGATTTTCTGAATTTAATTCAATTTGTATATCATCAATTTCAATATATTCCACTCCACCGTTTTTAACTGTATTGGCCAATTCCATTTGATTTTTGTTAGCTATTTCTTGTCTTATTTTTGGTATTAGTTTTCCATATTCTTTTCCAAGTACAGGTAGATTTGGCTTAATTTCAAAGTTTACATACTCAGACATTTCTGCTCCAAGTTCTATTTGTTTTACATTTAGTTCTTCTTTTACCATATCTTCATAATATTTAGGTAGTGTATCGATTGAAATTAGCATTTCTGAAAGAGGTTGTCTATTTTTAATATTAGCTGAATTTCTGCTACTACGTCCTAATTTAACAATTTTGTAAGCTAAGTCCATTTCTTCTTCTAACTTTTTATCAATTGCTGATTTATCTACTTCTGGCCATAAGCATAAATGTACACTTTCTGGTGCTGTTTCATCTAATCCTACAACTAAATTTTGATAAATTTCATCTGTCATAAATGGTACAAATGGTGCTGCTACTTTTATTAATGTTGTTAAAACTTTATATAATGTAACATAGGCACCTATCTTTTCGTCTGTTAATTCTTGAGACCAAAATCTTTCTCTGTTTCTACGTACATACCAATTTGAAAGTTCATCTGTAAAAGCTTCTATTTGTAAAGCTGCATTTGTTATATCATAATTTTCTAATTTTTCATCGACTTCTTTTACAAGTGTGTTTAGTTTAGAAATAATCCATTTGTCCATCGCATTTGTAAGTTTGAAATCTTTATAATTTAATGGATTAAATTTGTCGATTTCTGCGTATAATACATAGAATGAATATACGTTCCATAAAGTACTTAAAAATCCTCTTTGTGTTTCTTGTACATTATTTAGTCCTAGTCTTGTTGGAAGCCAAGGTGCACTACATGTATAAAAATGCCATCTTGTTGCATCTGCACCAACTTGATCTAATAACACCATAGGGTCTACACCATTTCCTTTTGATTTTGACATTTTTTGTCCTTTTTCGTCTAACACGTGTCCTAGAACAATACAGTTTTCATATGGTGTTTTATCAAATATACAGGTTGATATAGCAAGCAATGTATAAAACCATCCTCTAGTTTGGTCTACTGCTTCTGAGATAAATTGTGCTGGGAAATGTTTTTCAAATTCTTCTTTATTTTCAAATGGATAATGTAATTGTGCAAATGGCATTGAACCTGAATCAAACCAAACATCAATTACCTCTTTAAATCTCGTCATTTGTTTTCCACATTCTGGGCATTTTAGATGAACCTCGTCTATATATGGTTTATGTAATTCAATATCTTCAGGACAATCCATTGCTTTTTCTTTTAACTCTGCTATACTTCCTATACATTCTTGATGTCCACATTCACAATGCCATATTGGAAGTGGTGTTCCCCAATATCTATCTCTTGAAATGCCCCAATCTATAACATTTTCCAAGAATTTTCCAAATCTTCCTGTTTTTATCGTTTCTGGGTACCAGTTTATTTTATTGTTATTGGCAACTAAGTTGTCTCTTAATTTTGTCATTGCCACAAACCAGCTTTCCTTTGGATAGTATAAAAGTGGAGTATCACATCTCCAACAATGTGGATATGAGTGTAAGTGTTTTTCTTTACTGAATAATTTATTTTCTTGTGCTAGCCATTTACAAATATCTTCATTGCAATCTCTAACAAATCTTCCTGCCCATGGTTCTACTTCTTCTACAAATTTTCCTGTTTTATCTACTAAATTGATAAATGTAATTCCATTTTGTTTCGCAACTAAACTATCATCTTCACCATAAGCTGGTGCAATATGAACGATTCCTGTACCATCTGTTAATGTTACATAATCTCCGTGAATTACTTCAAAAGCTTTTCCTTCTACTTCTCCAAAAGGCATTAATCTTTTATATTTTGTTCCTAATAATTCTTCCCCTTTGAAAGTTTTTATTATTTCATATGGAGTTTCTTTCAATACGGCATCAATTAAATCTTTTGCTAAAATATATGTTTCATATTGTGGTTCTTCATCTGTTCCTATATTAGCTTTTACCTCAGCATATTCGTAAGTTTTGTTAACACAAAGTGCTAAATTAGATGGTAAGGTCCATGGCGTTGTTGTCCATGCTAGGATATATTTATCCTCATCTACAACTTTAAATTTAGCAACACAAGTTAAATCTTTTACATCTTTATACCCTTGTGCAACTTCATGTGAAGAAAGAGCAGTTCCACAACGTGGGCAATATGGCATAACTTTATGTCCTTCATATAAAAGACCTTTTTTCCACATTTGAGATATTCCCCACCATACTGATTCTATATAGTTGTTTTCATAAGTTATATATGGATTTTCCATATCTACCCAATAACCAACTTTGTTTGTCATTTCTTCCCACATATTCACATAGGTAAAAACACTTTCTCTACATTCTTTTACGAACTTTTCTACCCCATATTCTTCTATTTGCTGTTTTCCTGATATTCCTAATTTCTTTTCTATTTCTAGCTCAACTGGTAAGCCTTGTGTGTCCCATCCTGCTTTTCTATCCACATGATATCCTTTCATAACTTTGTATCTAGGAATGATATCTTTCATTACCCTTGTTTCGATATGACCAACATGTGGTTTTCCATTTGCTGTTGGAGGGCCATCATAAAAAGTAAAATATCTTTTCCCTTCGTTCATAGCAAAATTCTTCTTAATAATGTCTTTTTTCTTCCAGTTTTCAGCTACTTCATGTTCCATTCCTACAAAACCTTTTTTAAGTTCAACCTTTTTGTACATAAAAATTCCTCCTTAATTCAAAAAAATCTTTCCATCCCAATCTTATTAATTAGGACGAAAAGATTTCTCTATTCCGCGGTACCACCTAAGTTAGTAAATCTATCTAAAAATACAATCCACTCTCTTATTTACCTTTAACGCAGGTCTGCGGCTAACTTACTATTTTTCGGTTTAGCAACAAACTAAGGTGATAACAAATAATTTTTACTTACCAAATTCACACCAGTCTTTGGCTCTCTTTAAGATATTATATTATTTATCGCGTCCTTGTTATAGTTTTTATCTATCATATAGCATTATATCATATTTTTTTTATTTTGCAATATTTTTTGCATACTTTTTTACATATTTTTATTTTATTATATCTATTTTATACTTATTAATTTATCTATTATTTCATTTTTTAGCTCATTTTCTACTTCATTTATTATCACATTTTTTACTTTCTATTTAGTTAACTGCAACTAATCCATCATCTCCAAACTCTTTTTTCCATTTTTCCAAATAGGTAAGTCTAGAAGATTGTAAATCGATTCTAATACCATATGCTTTTAGTAGCTGTCTAAATTCTGTATGTTCTATATCATTTACTGTATTTATTGCATTAATCTTTTCAAATTGTGCATCCATATAGTCACGCATATCAACAAATTGCTTGTCTATACTTTTTTGCATCGTTTCTAAAACATCTAAAATTTCTCTTCTGTCTGTTTTTCTTCCTTCTTCTAAATTAGAGACTCTATTGTCCATTGAATCTAATCTATTATCCATTGTATCTAGTCTATTATCCATTGCTTCTAATCTTTTGTCATTTGCTTTCCAGCGCTTTTCATTCTGTTCCCAACGTCTGTCGTTTTCTTCCCAGCGCTTTTCATTCTGTTCCCATCGTCTTTCGTTTTCTTCCCAGCGCTTTTCATTCTGTTCCCAACGTCTGTCGTTTTCTTCCCAGCGCTTTTCATTCTGTTCCCATCGTCTTTCGTTTTCTTCCCAACGCTTTTCATTCTGTTCCCATCGTCTTTCGTTTTCTTCCCAGCGCTTTTCATTCTGTTCCCATCGTCTTTCGTTTTCTTCCCAGCGTTTATCATTTGCTTCCCAACGCTTGTTGTTTTCGCCCCTAAAATCTCTAAGTTCTTGCAATACAGTCATAATTGTAACATTTTCTTCCATATTTTCGCCTCCTTTTTTGTAATTAATAAGTAAAATTTGTCTTTGCATTTACAGTTGATATTTAATCATAGATTCTAGTTGTTGTCAATAGAAAAAAGATAAAAATTTTAATTTTTTATCTTTTTTCTTACAATTTCACAGCTTATACATTTTTAAGTCCTCGTAGGGTAATAATATCTATTTTTTCGTGGTTCTGCGCAGGGAAGCTCCCAGAGTAGGAATGACCCTAGGCGAATGGAGCAATCTTTGATTGCGACAGCAAAGAACAAGAATAAAATAGATATTACTACCCGTTGCAGGACTCTATAATACTAAGCAGTTAAATTAGCATAATAAGCATTATACAATTTACTATAATATCCATCAGGTATATTTACTAGTTCTTTATGATTTCCTTCCTCAATAATTTTACCGCTATCTAATACAATAATTTTATCTACATTAACAATGGTAGATAATCTATGAGCAATAAAAATTGATGTCTTTTCTTTGGAAATTTTATCAATCGATTCTTGAATTAACTCTTCTGTTTTTGTATCAATATTTGCTGTTGCTTCATCTAAGATAAAAATAGATGGATCATGTGCAAATATTCTAGCAAAAGCTAATAATTGTTTTTGTCCCGCAGAGAAAGAACTTCCTCTTTCATGTGCAATCTCATCAATTCCATGTGGTAATGATTCAATAAATTCCTCTGCAGATGATAATCTTACTGTTTCCATAATAGCCTCATCTGATAAATTTTCATTCATCTCGATATTTTCTTTAATTGTCTTTGCAAAAATAAATGGATCTTGCAAAATAATTCCTATTTTCTTTCTAAGAGAGCGTAAATTTATTTCTTTAATATTGATACCGTCTAATAATATTTCTCCTTTTTGTATCTCGTAAAAACGATTAATTAAATTTATAATTGTTGTTTTTCCGTGAACCTGTTCTTCCAACTAGAGCAATACTCTGTCCTGGTTCAATTGTAAAGCTAATATCTTTTAAAATCCAATTTTCACCTTCATAAGCAAACCATACATTTTTAAATTCGATTTTTCCTTTTACTTCTTCTAATTCAATACCTTTTTCAAAATCTTCTAAATATTCTTGATGTTCCAATATTTCATATATTTTGTTAACAGAAACCAAAGCTTCTTGTATTGTTTCAAAATTTTCTACAATTCGATTGATTGGTTCAAAAATTTGCTTTAAATAGGTGACAAAAATATAGATAACGCCAACATCTAGCTTGATGCCAAAGAGATAATTTATACTTGCCCACACAATAATTGATACCCCTAAATTCTCAAAAATCAACATAAAAGCAATTAGGAAGCCTTCTGTAAATGCTGATGGTATTCTTGATTTCCAAAACTTAGTGCATAATTCTTCACATTCTTTTTCTTTTTCATGTTGTCTATTAAATATCTTTATTAATTTTACTCCATAAATTGATTCAGCCAAAAAGATATTCAACTTAGTTTTTATTTTTTTCGAATATTCCTGTACTTTATTACTAATTTTAGTAATAATAATTGATGTAACAAGAACCAATGGAATTAACAAAAAGCATAACATTGCTAATTTAAAATCAAGTGCCATCATCATTGTTGCTAATGCAATAATCATTACCACATCTTTAATAAATGTAGTAATAACATCTTTAAAAAATGTCGTAATATCTTCTACATCACTCGTTATTCTGACAAATAAAGTGCCAGATGGAGTTTTATCATGAAACGTAATATTAGCATACTGAATATATTTGTATAATTTATTTCGAATTGAATAGATAACATTTTCGCCCATCATACTTGTTGAAGTAGTAACAATGAAATCTAATATATTTCCTACTAACACGATAGCAATATAAATAGCCCCTATCACTCCAACTGTCATTATCCCTTTTTGCCATAATCCAGCACTTAAATAATCGTCAATTACTATTTTTATTAAGTATGGTTTTATTACTTCTCCAACATTAATAATAATGGCTAAAACTGATATGATAAATATTGCTTTTGCTTGTGGTCTTAACATTTTATAAACTCTTTGTAACGTTTTATCTTTCATTTGTTTTTCCTTTCCATAGATATTTATTATGATAGAAAGCTAGGTTCTGCTTTTGTAGATTGTTGGTTATAAAATTCGCTATAAATTCCAGCATTTTGTATTAATTGTTCATGATTTCCTCTTTCTACAATATTTCCGTTATCTAATACAATAATTTTATCACTATATTTTACATCTGAGACTTTATTTGAAATAATAATACAAGTTTTTTCATCTGATAATTCTCTAATATTCTCTATTAGCTTTTCAGATGTTTTGTTATCTAAAGCTGAGAAAGTATCATCGAAAATTAGTATACTACTTTCTTTTAAGAAAGCTCTGGAAATGGCAACTCTTTGCTTTTGTCCTCCTGATAAATCTCCTCCTCTTTCTCCTATTACTGTCTCAATTCCTTTTGGCATTCTTTTAATATCATCATACACAATTGCTTTTTTTGTACTTTCTTTAATCTCATCTTCATCATAATCATCTTTAAATAAACTAATATTATCTTTTAAAGTTGATGAAAATAAGAAATTATCTTGCGTAATATAGCAAATATTGTTTCTTAAAGTTTCTATTGGTATTTCATTGATATCTTTACCGTCAATCTGTATTTTTCCATTCGGTATACTATATAATCTTGTTAGCAGATTCATTAATGTCGTCTTTCCACTACCTATTGTCCCTATAATTCCTAATGTTTCTCCTTTTTTTATTTCTACGTTAATATTCTCTAACGCTTTATTAATCATTCCTGGATAATTAAAATTTAAATTTTGTATTGTAATATTTCCTTTTAATTTTTCTTTTATTAAACTTTTTTCATTTAACCTTTCAGGTTCTAATTCATAAATTTTTTCCAATCTATGGTAAGAAATTTGTGCTCTCTTAAATCTTGATATCAACTGTGGTAACCAGCTAACAGGTCCCACAAATAATGTTATATACCCATTAAATGCTGTCAATTCTCCTATTGTTATATCTCCATTAAGTACTAATTTTGAACCATATAATAAAGAAATGGCATAACAAATTCCAAAACATATATTTAAACATATCGTTAATAAATTAGAATATATATCAACTGTATTATCACTTTGACGTACTCTTCTATTCTTTTTTATAAAGTCTTTTAATTGTTCTCCTTCACAACAATAAGCCTTTGTCGTTCTTATACTATCTGTACTTTCTTGGATATATTCTGACATTTCAGTAAATCTATCTTGCGATTTTTTAAAGCTAATCTCCACGTATTTTTTTATAACAATAACTAAATAACATCCTATACTAATGGGCAACATAACTGCAATAGTTAATTTTAAATTTATCCCTTGTATCATTTGAAATGCTACTATTACAAATGTAAAAACAATTCTTACTCCATGCGAAAAAATTCTGCGCATAGTAGTCCTAATTTCGTTTGTATCTTTTACGAAATAAGACATAATTTCCCCATTTTTGATATTTTGGATATCTTTTAATTTTAGTTTTAAAAATCGTCGAAACAATTTTATCTTAATATCGCTTTCAAATCTTCTGCTAATATATGTTTCAAAGAATTTCCAAATTATCCTTACAACCAACAAAACAATACATATTCCTAAAAGGTAATATGTATTGTTTAAAATTGCTTGCTTATTAGTTTCCATATCGTATAACATATCTACAATATCTCCAATAATTTTTGCTGGATATGTTAATAAATATATATTAATTCCGAAGTAATATAACTTGTAATAGTATTTTCCATTTATATTTCTTTAGTGTATCTATTATAACCTTTTTCATAACATCCTCTTCCTAAGTATATTTGTTCTTTCGTTTTATTGTTTTGTTTCATCGTTATCAGCTAAATTATATAAAGTGTCCATATTAAAACCAATTGTTTGATTATTGTTCATTTGATTTTGTTGCATTTGTCTTTGTATGTTCATTAATTCTATTTCATCTTTAAAACCCATTTCGTCAAATTCAAATTGCATTTTAGACGCCTCCATTATTTTACTTCATGTATCAATTATATAATATTTTCATTTATTTTATAAGTCTCATAGTTTCTTTTGCTATCATTAATTCTTCGTTTGTAGGTATTACATATATCTTAACTTTTGAGTCTGGTTTAGAAATTACTTTTTCTTCTCCTCTCATATTGTTAGCATCCACATCTACTTCTACTCCCATAAAAGTTAATTTTTCACAAATTCCTTTCCTAATATTAATTTGGTTTTCTCCTATTCCTCCTGTAAATATTATATAGTCTACCCCTTTCATTGCTACTGCGTATTTTGCTATATAACTAGCAATTGAATACTTAAAACTTTCCATAGCAATCTTAGCTCTTTCATTATCTTCGTAAGACTCTAATTCTATTACTCTAAAGTCTGGTGCTAATCCTGATATTCCAGCAACTCCTGATTTTTTATTTAATATATCTTCCATTTCACTAGCTGATATATTTTCCTTTTTCATAAGATAGGTTAGAACAGATGGATCTAAATCTCCACTTCTTGTTACCATTGGAATTCCTCCTAATGGTGTTAATCCCATACTAGTATCAATTGACTTTCCACCATCTACCGCACAAATACTAGAACCTTGACCTAAATGGCAAGTTACAATTTTCAGGTCTTCTATGTTTTTATTTTCAATTTCTGCAAGTCTTTGTGAAACATACATGTGTGAAGTTCCATGAGCTCCATATTTTCTTACTCCATATTTTTTATAATATTCATATGGTATTGGATAAACATATTTTTCTTTTGGCATCGTTTGATGGAATGTTGTATCAAACACTGCTACCATTGGTTTTCCCGGCATAACTTTTTTACACGCTTCCATTCCAAGAATGGCAGCTGGATTATGTAATGGTGCAAATTCAGAACATTCGTCAATTTGTTCTATAACTTTATCATCAATAACAGCTGATTCCTTAAATATCTCTCCTCCATGAACCACTCTATGTCCAATCGCTTCCACTTCATCTAAACTATCAATCACTTTATATTCTGGATTGGTAAGCTGAGCCAACGTAAATTCAATCGCCTCTTTATGGTCATATGCTGGTTTCTTGATTTCTACTTTTTTACCTTGTGCTTTATGAGTAATAAAAGCTTCTTCCTCTCCAATTCTTTCATACTTTCCAGAAGCTAAAACTTCCTCTGTTTCCATATTAATTAATTGATATTTTAGTGATGAACTACCACAATTTAACACTAATATTTTCATTTTTAAATCTTCCTTTCTTTTTGAGACATTGGGGACAGTGCTTAAATGTCTCATTTTCTTGTTATATTTTGTTAGATTTTGTTGTATTTTATATCTATTTGTCGATTATATAAGACATTTAAGCACTGTCCCCTAAGTGTCTCATTGTTTCTCTTGCAATCATTAATTCTTCATTTGTAGGTATTGTATAGATTTTCACTTTTGACTCTTTAGCTGATAACTCTGCTTCTTCTCCTCTTATCTTATTCTTTTCATCGTCTATTTTTATACCTAAAAATTCTAGTTTTTCACAAATTGCTTTTCTAGATATCGGCCCTTTTTCTCCTACTCCCGCTGTAAAAGTTAATACGTCGACTCCATTCATTGCTACCATGCATTTTGCAATATAACTTGCTACTGTGTCATGGAATATATCTAATGCCAATTTTGCATGATGTCCTCCTGCTTCGGCTTCCACCTCTATGTCTCTGAAATCTACTGATACCATTGAAACACCGTATGCTCCTGATTCTTTGTTTAATCTATTTTCCATTTTTTCTGGCGATAAGTTCTCTTTTTGCATAAGATAGGTTACAACAGATGGATCTAAATCTCCACTTCTAGTCCCCATAACGATTCCACCTAAAGGTGTTAATCCCATACTTGTTTCTACTGACTCTCCATTTTGAATGGCACATACGCTAGCTCCTTGACCTAGATGACAATTAATAATTTTTAAATCTTTTATATCTTTTCCTAATAATTCTGCCACTCTTTGTGATACATATTGATGGGAAGTTCCATGAAATCCATATTTTCTTACAGAGTATTTTTCATAATATTCATAAGGAATCGGATAAATATATCTTGCTTTTGGCAAAGTTTGATGAAAAGCTGTATCAAACACTGCCACCATTTTAACACTTGGCACTACTTTTTTGCAAGCTTCCATACCAAGTATCGCTGCTGGATTATGTAATGGTGCTAAATCACTGCATCTTCTAATTTCTTCTATTACTTCATCATTAATTACAACAGCATCAGAAAACTTTTCTCCTCCATGAACTACTCTATGACCTATACCAGCAAGTTCACTTAAATCTTTCATGACTCCATAATGGCTATTAGTAAGTCTATCAAGTACAAATTTTATTGCCTGTTCATGATTTTTAGCCTGATGCTCAAATTTATGCTTTACGCCATTTACTTTATGTGTCAAAAAAGAATTTGGCTGACCTATTCTTTCAAAATATCCTTTTACTAGCATCTTTTCTGTTTCCATATCAATGACTTGATATTTCAGCGAAGAACTTCCTGCATTTAAAATTAAAATTTTCATTTCTTGCTCCCTTTGGTCAGTTGGGGACGGGTACCAATTGACCATCTTTATTATGTATTTAAAATGGTTAATTAGTATCCGTCCCTAATTAGCCATTTTGTGCTTGAACCGCCGTAATTGCAATAACACCTGCAATGTCTTTACTACTGCATCCTCTAGATAAATCATTTACCGGTCTTGCAATTCCTTGACAAAGTGGTCCATATGCTTCTGCTTTTCCTAATCTCTGAACTAATTTATAACCAATATTTCCAGCATTTAGATCTGGGAATATTAATACATTTGCATCTCCTTTAATTGGGCTACCTGGTGCTTTAAACTCGGCAACTTCTGGTACAATTGCTGAATCTAGTTGAAGTTCTCCATCGACTAATAATTCAGGTAGTTTTTCTCTTACTTTTTGTGTTGCATTTATTACTTTTTGTGTTGCTTCTGATTTTGCACTTCCATAAGTAGAATAAGAAAGCATTGCTACTTTTGGTTCTTTTCCAACTAATTGTTTAAAACTTTTGCTAGATGATATAGCAATTTCTGACAAAGCTTCCTCATCTGGATTTTCATTTAATCCACAATCGCCAAATACAAATGTCCCATTTTCTCCATATTCACAATTAGGAACTGACATAACAAAAAATGCTGAAACTAATTTTGTTCCTGGTGCTGTTTTTAATATTTGAAGTGCTGGTCTTAAAGTATCTGCTGTTGAATGGATGGCTCCTGAAACTAATCCATCTGCTTCACTTTTTTCATCTTTTAGCATAAGCATTCCAAAGTATACAGGGTCTTTTACTAATCCTTTTGCTTTTTCTATTGACATTCCTTTTTGTTTTCTTAGTTCAAATAATAAATTTACATACTCATCATATTTACTTGAGTTACTTGGCTCTATAATTTTAGCCCCTGTTATATCTATTCCGTTTTCTTCTGCTTTTTCTTCTATTTCTTTTTTGTCTCCAACTAAAATTATTTTGGCATAGCCTTCTTTTAATACTTGCTCTGTTGCTTGTAGTGTTCTAATGTCTTGTGCTTCTGGAAGCACTATTGTTTTTATTTCTTGTTTTGCTCTTTGTTTTATTTCTTCTATAAATGACATCTTTTTCCTCCTTATTTTTTATCGTTTCCATTATATAAGTAAATTGAAAAAAGTACAAGAGTTTTTTTTAATCTTGTACTTTTTATTTCTTTATTAAACACTACTATTTACATTAATGCCTTTATCTCTTCATCTTGTTGCAATTGCTGTGAAATGAAATGATAAGCTTGTTTATTTTGTTTTACAGCAATCATAGCAAGTTCCTTATCGTTTCTTAATCTTTCACTTGCATATTTTATAATAATTCCTTTGTTCTCTACTGCAGCCTTTACAACTTCTCTATCAGCTCTTAACTCCTCACTTGCAAAATATAAAGCCTGACCATAATTTTTACAACTTTCCAACACCACTTCTTTATCAGCTCTTAACTTTTCAGAAGCATAGCAAATAGTCCATGGTGCACCTTTTACTCCCATCATTATAATTTCTTTATCACTCTTTAATCTATCACTGACAAATTCTAAAGATTCACTATCTTGTTCTAATGCAGTTTTTACGACTTCTTTATCGTCTTTCAAACGTTCTGACACAATGTCTAGAAACTTACCATTTTCTTTAACCGCTTCTAATACAAATTCTTTGTCATCATTATGATTCATCACATCTTGTACTTCCAATTGTTTCACCTCTTAATTTTGCAATGCATGCTTTTATCTTAATTCCTTGTTCTGAAAACATTTTCTCGTGCTCCGTTTCAATATTTTTTTCAAAAATTGGTTCTTGGTGTAAATCATAGGTCTTTTTTAACACTTCAAATCCACTTTCTTGAAAATAAACTAAGCTAGCATCAAATAATTCATCATCATCTGTTTTAAAATAGATTTCTGCATCTGGCTTTAAAAACTCTTTGTATTTTTCTAGTTGTTTTGTATGTGTTAGCCTTTTCTTTCTATGTTTTCCTCTTGGCCATGGATTACAAAAATTGATGTAAATCCTCTCAATTTCATCTTGCTTGTCTAATATTAAAGAAATTCTTTCAATATCAAATCTTGTAATCAAGATATTTTTGGGTTCCATATTAGCTTCTTGATAGGCTTGTTCAATATTTCTTTTAGCTAATCCTAACATAGCGTCTACTAAATCAATGGCAATATAGTTAATATTTTGATTTTCTAGTGCTAGTTCTGACATGAATTGTCCTTTTCCACATCCTAATTCTAAATGTATTGGTTGTTCTGGTTTTTCAAATTGTTTTTTCCATTTTCCTTTTATCTTTTCTGGTTCATCAATGTAAAATTTGCTGACTTCTAGTTCTGGTCTTGCCCATTTTTTATATCGAATTCTCATATCTTTCCTCCATGTTCATTTAAGTTCACATTCTATTCTTCTCCCAGTTATTTTATCAGATTTTATATCTTGATTCAAGTAATATCTTCTTTATTTTATAAATAAAATGCGGAGACTCTAAATTTAAAGTCTCCGTATTTATGCTGTCTAAACATCAGATACAATCCATCCTACACTAATAGAGTTTCGACCTCTAGGACTTAAAACTAATTCTTTCTCTATTAGAGGATAAGTGTCCCCTTTACTAAAGCAATTGCCTCCAAAAAGATAATATTTTCTATTATCTTTTTCTAAAGTGATTTTACATGTATTAGATAAATCACACCATATGCCAATTGGTCTGCTTCCAGTACTTTCAAAAGTACCTTTTGCTTCTTTTGAATAAATATAATGACCAATATTTGTGCTATTGTCGCATACTTCACTCCATGCTTCATTCAATGTATAACCTATTTCTGTCAATTTCTTTATAAGTAAACCTAAAAAAGCAATACGCTCTTCTGGTTGACCTATCCTACTATGTTTTTGTGGTATAAAGTTAATCGCTTGTTTCGACCACCACATAGCAGATTTTCCAATGGCTGGTTTCATACCTACCTTATAGCAAATATTTTCTTCTTCATCAAATGATGGGTCCATTATTTGAGCTCTAAAATCGGAAATTCCAGAATTTATTACACCTATTAAAGCTTTTTTGAACATTGCTTGTCTAGTAGTTCTAACTGCATGTTCTAGAATTCTATCATTTACTGAAAGCGTGCTCGCCCGTACTATGGGGAAATATTCTTCTATGTATTCTTCTGTCTTGTACATAATATCATGCCTCCTAATTTTTATACAGCATTACTTGGAATTTTTATCCATATATCTATTATATGCTAATTTCACATAATTTTCAATATATATCGTTATAAAATTACCTTTTACTTTTTTTTAAAATGTTGTATAATCCTTTTTGTAAGAAAGGATTATACATGGAACTAAAATATATTGTTAAGAAAAATGATTATAAAAATATAAATGAAATACTAACTTTAGAGTTTAAATGTTCGACTCGTTTAATTACAAAATTAATTAAAAATAAAAAAATTTATAAAAATAATAAAATAGCTGATACTCGTGATCTAGTTAGTTTTGAAGATATCATATATATTGACTTGAATTTAGTAGAAGATAACTCAAATATTATTCCAAGACAAATGAAATTAGATATCATCTACGAAGATGAGTGGATGGTGCTAGTAAACAAACCTGCAGGGATACCCATCCATCCTTCTAGATTACATTATATAGATTCCTTATCAAATGGTATTAAATTTTACTTTGATTCAATTGGTTTAGCTAAAAAAATACGACCTGTCAATCGTCTCGATTTGGATACATCTGGTTTGGTCATCTTTGCAAAATGTGAATATATACAAGAAGCCTTTGTTCGACAGATGACAAATAAGACTTTTCAAAAAGAATATCTTTGTTTCGTAAATGGTATTCTAAAACAAAAAATTGGCATGATTAATTTGCCAATTGCTAGAAAAAGCGGTAGCATTATTGAAAGGTGCATTGATAAAAATAATGGACATCCTTCTATTACTCATTATGAAGTGATAAGAGAATTTCAAAATTATAGCCTTGTACAATGTAAATTAGAAACGGGAAGAACTCATCAAATAAGAGTACATATGCAAGCAATTGGGCATCCTATTATTGGAGATACTCTATATGGAAACAAATCTCCTCTTATTGATAGGCAAGCTTTGCATAGTTATCAAATTCAATGTATCCATCCTGTGACGAAAGAAAAATTAAATTTCATAGCTAAATTACCAAAAGATATGGAAGTTTTACTAAAATAAAAACTTCCTATCTTTTTTTCCATATAATGTGCCTATATACATCTTTAGTTAACACCCTCATTAGCCTGACTATTAAAAAGGAGCATTAAGAACCGTCCCCAATTGCACCTAATATCTCATTTTTATCCCTAACTCCAACAAAAGTGTTTTCTACTTTTCCGTTTTTTATAATCACAATAGTCGGAATGCTCATTACTCCGTATTCCATTGCTAAATCTTGATTTTCATCCACATTTATTTTTCCTACTTTAATTTTGTCTCCCATTTCTTCTGCTATTTCATCAATAATTGGTGACATCATTCTACATGGTCCACACCAATCTGCATAAAAGTCAATTAGTACTGTCTTATCTGATTTTAATACCTCTTCTTCATAATTTTCGCTTGTTATTTTTAAAACACTCATTTTATTTACCTCCTATAACTTTTATAAAATGTATTTATATTTAATATACACATTTTTTGTTTAATTATTATTTTTCATTTCTCTAATATATTGAATTACCTGCATGCCTGCTTTTGTTCCTTCATATACCGCTTTTGAAATCTGTAATAACCCTCCTGTACAATCTCCACAAGCATAAATTCCCTTCATATTTGTTTCCATATTCTCGTTTACTATAATTTTGTCTTTTCCGTGTGATAATTCCTAGTTTCTTAGCAAAATCTATACTTCCTGCCATTCCTTGTGCTACAAAGATACCATCTGTTTTTAAACTACTCCCATCTTTGAATTGTATTTCTTCTACTTTTTTCTCTCCGTTTATGGCTTCTATTTCTTTGGTGTCTATCTTTACATTATCTGCTCTAAATTCTGGTGGTTTTTTACCATTTGTTAAAATCGTTATGTTATTCACTATGTTAATCAATTCATTCACTTCTGAAATAGCATAATTACCATTTCCAATGATAGCTACATTTCTATTTCTGTAAAAAAATCCATCACAGATTGCACAATAGCTAATTCCTCTACCTTCAAAGTCTTCTATTCCTTTTATGTTCGGTTTATTCTTTTTGTTACCAGTCGCCAAAATAACAGTTCTCGTTTTATATTCCTGATTTCCAGTTACAACTTTAAATTCTTTTTCCACCATCTCTATATTAGTAACTTCTTCTCTTTTTACTTCCACGCCTACTTTTCTTGCTTGTTTGATTCCTGTTTTATATAATTGCTCTCCACTAATTCCGTCTTCAAATCCATAATAATTGGCAATATGCTTTGTTTTTTCTAAGGCCGATTCTTCTTGATAGAGAATCAAGGTTTTTAAATTTGCTCTACTTGTGTATAAACCAGCAGATACACCCGCTGGTCCTGCACCTATTATAACAACATCATACATTATTTTTCTTCTCCCAGTCTAATAAAAATTTTTTCATATCCATTCCCAATGCATATCCCACTAATTTACCATTACTCCCAATGACTCTATGACAGGGAATGATAATAGGAATTGGATTTCTATGATTTGCCATTCCAACCGCTCTCGCTGCTTTTGGACTTTCTACTTCTTCTGCTATTTGCTGATAGGTTCGGACTTCTCCATATGGAATATTTTGTAAGGCTGTCCAAACCTTCTTCATAAAGTTTGTACCTTTAGGATTTAAAGGTACATCAAACGTCTTTCTTTTTCCTTCAAAATATTCCCCTAACTGTTTTTCTGTTTCTTTTAAAACTGGTGTGTCTTTTTTTATTATATCGTCTTCTACCTTTTTATTGATCCTAATTTCAATGATTTTATTATCTTCCTCTATTAGGCTAATTATTCCTACTTTAGCGTCCATCATTTTTACATATTTCATACCCAGTTACCTCATTTATTTTTTCCTATTATAACATCTTTTTAGAAAATGCACAAATACTTTTATTAATAATAATGATATCTGTTATTTGTCATAGAGCCATAAATTCCACTTGTAGAAATCGTAATAAATTTAATAGAATAAATATCACAATATACTAAGCTATCGTTTTCAAAGGAACGTAACAAAATATAGCTCGCACCAACATCTTCTAATATACCAATTCTATCTACCAAATTATTGGTACCTATTAAAAATTCCACTCTCATTAGTTTTCCAATTTGTTCTCTTAAAAATCCTGGCGTATAGATGGGATTCGTTAAAATCTCTGGTGAATTTTGATTGATTTCCACCTGTCTTGTTTCTCTTTTGTTATCTGTTTCTTCTCCTGAATTTGCCATAAATTTTCCTCCTTTATGTTTGTGAATATTTGGCAGTAGGACGATAAAAACAATGATTTGCTAACCTTGTATGAAAAGTTCCAGAGCCATTACTTGGAAAAGTATTACTGCAAGTCGGTCTAAATGGATTTAAATACCACAAACACTCTCCTATTTCATTTAATTTATTTCCTGCTAAAGCCCAATCAGCTATATAATAATGTATGTCAGTAGGATTCATATTATAAATATTTTGTGGATTATATCGATTTAAAAGTGTTTCTGTTGCACAATCAAATTGTCCCGGTTGATAAATAACATTTCTTATATTCCCACCTTGTGATATTCTAGAATATTCTCCTTCTGATGTATTTACTCTATTTAAAACTACTGTTGCAACCGCCTTCATGCCATTATCGCCTTCTCCTCCGAGCTTCACATTGAACAATTCTTGCTATTAGTTCTCTATCCGAATATGCCATATCCATCACTCCTAATATTTAATTATATTGTTTTAAATTATAAATTGTTACTATTTTCTAAAATAAATTAATAGAGAAGAATCTTTATCCGATTTCTCCTCTATATACGTTTTATTATCTTTCTTTTATGATATCTTTTACCACCTCACCCGCCATAATTAGACCAGCTACTGATGGAACAAAGGATATACTCCCTGGAACTGTTTTGCAACTACTATTTTCCGCTTTCTCTGGTTTGATTGGCTCTTCTTTTGAATAAACTACTTTTAATTCTTTTATTCCTCTATTTCTTAGTTCTTTCCTCATGACTTTTGCCAATGGACATACACTAGTTTTATAAATATCAGTTACTTCAAATTTAGTTGGATCTAGTTTGTTTCCTGTTCCCATACTAGATATAATGGGAATATTTAATTTATTGGCTCTCACCACTAATTCAATTTTAGCTGTTACAGTATCTACCGCATCTACTACATAATCAACAGTATCATCTAAAATTTCTTTGCTATCTGGCATAAAAAACTCCTGATAAATCTCTACATTTGCATTTGGATAGATTTCCAAAATTCTTTCTTTTGCCACTTCCACTTTTGGTCTCCCTACTGTTTTTTTAGTTGCTATAATTTGTCTATTCAAATTCGTCATATCAATCTTATCTGCATCTACTAATATAAAATTTTTTATACCTGCTCTTGCTAATCCCTCTACTACAAAAGAGCCCACTCCTCCAATTCCAAATATAGCTACTTTTGCATTCTGCAATTTTTCTATTCCATCTTTTCCTATTAATAATTCTGTTCGTGAAAATTGATTTAACATTTTAACTTCTATCCCTTTCTTAAGCTACAAATTTATCTGTAACTTGCCATATTATCATAATTTATTATTTTTCTTACAAATTATTATATACCTTATAAAAGATATCTTGTCAATCGATATTAAGCATTTATTTATATTGCTATTTCCGAATTTGCAAAATTATGTAAAATAGTGTATAATTTATATTGCAACCACACTGGTTCGTTGAAAAAAGCAATTAAATTCTTTTAAGGAGGACACATGATATGTTTATTAAAAAGCATTTTTTCAATTATCCAATGTCAAAGGACTCCGTTAAAGTTGGAACCTTTAAATTAGAAGGTTTTGATGAAGTTTCAGATGATGGAGTTTTACTCATCGAGAAAAGGAATGGTAATTATAATTTTTATCTTCCCTCTCTCGACATTAATGATTCTTCGGATGTCAATATCATTTGCATATTCTCCGATATTGAAGAATATGTATATGAAAATGGATTGCTGTTCATAAAGGATAACGACTTTTTTGTCGTTATAGAACCCAATTCATTTTGTTGGAAGCTGAAAGCAGATTGTTTGGCAGATCGGATAGAATCCGCTCCAAAAATTCCTTGTATGAAAGATTCAGAAATCACTTTTTTTGATTTTGATTTTTTTCACGGAATTTTTATTCAAGTTGATGAAATAAATTATTTTATCGATTTGAAGAATGGAAGATTAGGTGTTAAACAGATAGAAGGATTCCTAGAACCTTCAAAAATTTTTAATACGGCAATTGTTTCTAGGGACTTCCCCAGGTTCAAATACTTTTTTGAAGACGGAATCAAAATCGCAACTTTTTCTGCAATTAAAGAATTTGATTGCAACTTCTATCCGTATATTGACCCAGAACACTATACAGGATATCTCTGCTATAATGATTTGGGGCAAATTAAAGCCCTACGAATTGGCATTGACGCGCCTAATTCTAGCGATTTTGACTATTCCTATTGGGTGGAATTTGATAAACCCTTACGAGAAATCAAATTTTTAAGCCGAGATGTCAAATCTTATGTAGATGATATTATTCCAAGATATGCCATTGATATTTGGGCAATTGAAACAATTGATTATGAGAAGAAATATTTTCTTCAAGAGATTGGAGAAAAACCTTTCTCAAAAATAGTAGACAAAATTTAATTGCTTGCATGAGGAGGATCATATCTCCTTATGCACAAACAAACCTAATAGTCTCACTATAATTAGTGTAGCTATTAGGTTTGTTTTTTATATTATAATTCAATTACTCTTTCCCAATTCAAGTCCTTTTTTCCAAAATGTCCATAGTTAGTCGTCTTTGTATAAATTGGTTTTCTTAAATCTAAATAATTTATGATACCTCTTGGTGTTAAATCAAATTTGTTTTCAATTTTACGAACAATCTCTTCTTCTGGAATAGTATTAGTTCCAAAGGTATCTACATAAATAGAAACTGGTTTTGCAACTCCTATTGCGTAAGAGAATTGTATTTCGCATTTTTTTGCATATCCATTTGCAACTATGTTCTTAGCAATAAACCTTGCCATGTAAGCTGCAGACCTGTCCACCTTTGTTGCATCTTTTCCTGAAAAAGCTCCACCTCCATGTCTTGCATATCCTCCATAGGTATCTACTATAATCTTTCTTCCTGTTAAACCACTATCTCCTAATGGTCCTCCAATTACAAATCTTCCTGTTGGATTGATAAAATATTTTGTTTTTTCATCTAGTAATTCTTGTGGTACTACTTCGCTTATTACTTTTTCTTTGATATCTCTTTTTAGTGTTTCTAAATCCACTTCTTTTTTGTGTTGCGTAGAAACTACTATAGTATCTACTCGAATTGGTTTGCTATCCTCGTATTCAACGGTAACTTGTACTTTTCCATCTGGTCTTAAATAATTGATAACATTTTGTTTTCTCACTTCTGATAATCTTTTGGCTAATTTATGTGCTAATGATATTGGTAATGGCATAAATTCTTCTGTTTCGTCACATGCAAACCCAAACATAATTCCTTGGTCTCCTGCTCCTTCAGAATCCAATTCTTCTCCTTCTTTTGCCTCTAATGCTTTATCTACTCCTAAAGCAATATCAGGAGATTGTTTTGAAATACTAATGGTTATTTTGCAGGTTTTATAATCCATGTCTAAATTACTGTTGTCATATCCTATCTCTTTGATTGCTTGTCTTACCACTTTTTCTATGTCAACTTCTGATACTGATGTAATTTCTCCTGTGATAAAGATTTCTCCTTTTCCTGCTACTGTTTCACATGCTACCCTCGCATTTTCGTCTTTTTCTAAATAGCTATCCAAAATGCTATCTGATATGTAATCACATAGTTTATCTGGATGTCCTTCTGTTACACTTTCTGATGTAAATAATTTTCTCATTTTCTTTCATTCCTTTCTTTGTTTATTTCTATATGTATCAAAAAACCTTTGCACAATTAAGTACAAAGGTTTTTAATTCTGATTTTTTAAAATCATCATCCAAAGTACTTAAAATTACTTTGTCGGTATTAGCACCTTGTTAGTAACAGGTTGCTGTGGAGTCATAAAGCCGATTCTCTCGTCCACTCTTGATAACATATATTGTTTATTATTATAATAGGTTATTTGAATTATGTCAATAGTTGATTGTATTTTTTGCATTTTTATGTAAATTATGCTATAATAATGATGTAGCTTGGGGCTATAATATTTTGAAAGGGGGAAATTCACATGAATTTCCGGGAAGAATTAGTTAAAGTTAGGCAAGAGCATAGATTCTCTGTAGAATCAAAGGCAAACAGATTCTTATTTGACGCACTCGTTGAATTAAGAAAAAAACCTTTTTATGAAGATGAAAAGCTTGCTTTATTTGCAACCAGAGACAAAATTATACTTAAACTGGTAGATGGACCCGATATATTTAAAGCATGGTTCATAAATTCAGTTGAAGCAGATGTTGTTTTTGATCTTATAGTAAAAAAATTAAAAAACGATGGATGCCGAGTTAATAATCCTAACTCGTATAGACACTTTGTTATACTGGAAGATTAACTAATACTATCCACCATAAAAGGAGCAGATTTTATATACTGCTCCTTTACTTTTTACATATTATTTTTCTATTTTCCCTCCGCCTAGGACGATATCTCCCACATAAAAAACTGCTGATTGTCCTGGTGTAATTGCCCTTTGAGGTTCTAAGAAGTTGACTTTTATCTGATCTCCTTCTTGTTTTATTTTTGCTTTTGCTTGCTTTGATGAATATCTCGTTTTTACTTCCACTTCCATTTCTTCTTTTATATCATCCACTAAAAGTAAATTAATATCTGTTACGGTAATTTCTTTTTTGTATAGTTCTTTTTCTTCGCCTACAATTACTTCATTTTTAGTTTTATTAAATCCTAACACAAATAATGGCACCTGATAAGAAATTCCAAGCCCTTTTCTTTGTCCTATTGTATAATTGTATAAGCCCGTATGTTTTCCTAGAACCTCTCCTTTAGAAGTTACAATATTTCCTTCTTTTGGTTTTATAGCAGAATTCTTTTCTAGGAATTTTTTGTAATTGCCATCTGGAACAAAACAAATGTCTTCACTGTCTGGTTTATTAGCTACTTTCAAATCTTTCTCTCTTGCAATTTCTCTTATTTGTTCTTTATTTTCAAAGTCGGCTAATGGAAATAATACATGTTCTATTAATTCTTTTGGCATATTCCATAGAACATAACTCTGGTCTTTTTTACCAGCTTTCGATTTTTTTAATACCCATCTATGATATTCTTCGCTATATTCTGTTTTCGCATAATGACCAGTTGCAATATAATTGCATCCTAATTCTTTTGCTTTTTCCCACATATAGCCAAACTTCATATGTTTATTACATTCGATACATGGATTTGGAGTTTTACAATTTGCATAACAATTGATAAAATCTTCTATAATATATTTTCTAAAATCTTCTTTACAATCATAAGTAAAGTGTGGTATTCCAATTGAGTTGCATACATTTTTTGCATCTATGTAGGTATTGATATTGCAACAACTACTACCTGCAAATAGCTCTAGTGTTGTTCCTATTACTTCATATCCTTTTTCTTTTAAAAGCAAAGCTGATACAGAACTGTCAACGCCTCCACTCATTCCTAATAATACTTTTTTATTTACCATTTTTCGTTCAACTCCTTCCCTCATAATAAGTCTGTTGAAGAACAAAAGCGGACATTAATAACACTTTTTCTATTTAAAACATTATAAAGTTTGCGTATTTTTCTTTTTAATACTTATTTTAAAAATCCGTTTATAATGGCCTCTTCTGCTTCCTTTTCTGTTAATCCTAATGTCATTAATTTTGTTAGTTGCTCTCCTGCTATTTTTCCAATTGCTGCTTCATGAATCAAATTTGCTTCTACATTATTTGCAATAATTTCTGGTATAGCAATTACTTTAGCTGTATCTTTAATAATTGCATCACATTCTACATGCCCAAAACATCTTTCATTTCCTGTTACTTTTGAACAAAATTCTTGTTTTGAATTTTCAGTTGCAACAGATCTTGAAGTTACTTTAGTACTTGCATTTTCTCCATTTAATTCTACATTAAAAACTGTTTTTGCATATTGCTCTCCATGTGTCATTATTTTTTCTGATACTACAAAACTTGCATTTTGTTCTATTATACCTTTTGTTGTTCTTATAGTTGAATCTACCCCTTTTATTTGAACAGATTCCATCTCTAGAGTTGCATTTTCTTTTAAATAAACTTCTGTTACTGGATTTAAAATTCTTTTTCCAGTTCCATTGCCTTCTCCATAATGTTTTTCTATATACTTTACTTTTGCACCTTTTTCTAAAAAGAAACGATGTATTCCATCATGACTAGAATCCTTATGATGATCATTGTGTATTCCACAACCAGCTACTATTGTAACTTTTGCATTTTTTCCTATATAAAAATCATTATAAACAACATCATCTAATCCGCTTTGTGTAATAATTACTGGTATATGCACAAATTCAAACTTTGTATTTTCTTTTACATATATATCAATTCCAGATACATCTTTTTTAGTTACAATATTAATATTTTCTGTAATTTTTCTTTCTACACCTTTACCATCTTTTCTAATATTGTATGCTCCTTTGAATTCGCCATTTTCAACTCCTGTTATTTCTTTTAATAAATCTAATTCAACTTTGTCCATTATTTAGTTCACTCCTAATTTACAACATAGAGGTTTTTGCATAACTTCTCCTAACAATTCCTCTTTATTTCCTCTTTTTTCTACTTTTCCTTGTTTTATTAAAATTACTTCATCTGCAATATTCAAAATTCTTTCTTGGTGAGAAATAATCAAAGTTGTGCCTTTTACTATTTTCCTCATATCTTCGAAAACTTTTATTAAGCTTTGAAAACTCCATAGGTCAATTCCCGCTTCAGGTTCATCAAAAATTGTAAATTTAGAATTTCTAACAGCAACACTTGCTATTTCTATTCTTTTTAGCTCTCCTCCTGATAATGAGTTGTTAATTTCTCTGTCTACGTATTCTTTTGCACATAAACCTACTTTAGATAAAATTGCACATGCTTCACCTTTATTAATTTCTTTTTCTGATGATAATTTAAGTAAATCAAATACTGTTATTCCTTTAAACCTAATTGGTTGTTGGAATGCAAATGCAACTCCTAATTTTGCCCTTTGATTAATTGATAAATTTGTAATGTCTTTCCCTTCTAGCAATATTTGACCTGAATCAGGTTTTTCAATCCCCATAATAATTTTTGCTAAAGTAGATTTTCCAGAACCATTTGGTCCTGTAATAACTATAAACTTATTTGTATCTATTGTAAGACTTATATTATCTAATATTTTTTTATTATCTCTTTCAAAACATATATTTTTTAATTCTAACATATATATTATTTCCTCTCATTTTTATTTATTACAATTACTATATAATGATAACATAAAATTGCTTAAGTAGCAAATACTTTTCGTTTAATTTAGTATAAAAAAAGATATGTCAGATTTTGTTAATTTAACATACCTTTTATTTGTTCTTAATTATATTTTAATGTTCAAATTCCTCTACTTCAAGCTCTTCATAATATGATAGGAAAATATTCTTTATGAAGTCTTTGTACTCCAGCATAATTTTCCATTTTTCCTATTGTTTTATCATTTTTTATAATTTCTTCTTTTACCTGCTCTATAAATTTCATAAACCTATTCTAACACCAATCCTTTGTTACTACTCTACCTCTATCTTCCATAATCCATGTTTGTTACAATAAGCATAAATTGTGGCTCCTGGTACATATTTACAATGTGCTATCGCATCTTTTCCTGGTTCTAAATATGTTGTACATTCTTTTTCTCCAAACACTATACTAATCCATTCAATATAATGTTCTTCTTCCATCACATGATTCACTTTTACATATATCTTTCCATCTTTTACTTCGTAAGTTGGAACATGTTTTTCAATTGCAGCATCCACTGAATTTGGAATTAGTTCTCTCATCTTTTCTCCGCAACATTGAATTCCACATCCTTCACATTTGCAGTCTTCTAAAACTTTTACGATAGCGCCACATTTTGCACATTGTTTTATTTTAAATTCTTTACTCATTTTTAATACCTCCAATTAAATAATTTCATATTCAAATTATATAGTACAGATTTTTATTTTTCAATACAAATTTTATAATTTATTCACTTTTTTATTTTTTACATTATAGCATATAAAATTCTTTAACAACGATTCATATTTTTTATTTTTTGGTAAATACTAAATATAGTTAAATCTATTAATAAAAGGTAACTAATTACCTAGATTGGAGTGTTTTTATGGAAAATCAAAATTTAAATATCTTAGATGAAGTCAACAAAGGTGCTACCATGGGCATGGATGCAATTTCTTTTGTATCCGAAAAAGTTTCAGATAATAAATTTAAAGGCGTTTTAGATACGGAATATAACAAATATAAAAAAATTTCTCAAAGAGTAAATGATTTGTATACTAACTACAGTAGTAAAGAACCTCACGAAACAAATGCTATGAATAAAATGATGACTTGGTATGGAATTCAGATGAAAACAATGTCAGATGATAGTACTTCTAAACTTTCAGAATTGTTAATGCAAGGAACTAATATGGGAATTATTGAAGGTAGACGTTTAATGAATCAAAATAATGATATTGCACCAGATGTTAAAAATATTCTGAATGACTTTGTTGTAATGCAAGAAGATAGTGTAGAAACTTTAAAAAAATATTTATAAACTAACAAAAAGTGGCTTTGCCACTTTTCTTCATATATTAAGGCTTTTCGATTTGTTCTACCTCCTTAATAAATACAAATTTTAAACATTTATTGAACTTACCCTGTTTTATTTTATCTTTCTTATTTTTGCAATAAAAAATCCCTCATATAATTCATTTGGTTGTACGCATAAGGTTCCTTCTAAACTGCTTGGAAGTAATGGTAGATCTTTCATTCCATTAAATTCGATTGGTACAATTTCTGCATTTACACTTAATAATACTTTACTTACTATTTCTTCATTTTCTTCTTTTAAAATGGAACAAGTTGAATATACCATTTCTTTGCCTGTCTTTAATATGTTTATTGCTTTTTTTAGTAGGGCTAACTGTGATGAAGTTGATTTTTTTATTAATTTCTGTGTAAATATCTTTTCTAAATCTTGGTTGTTAATTTCTAAAGTCCCGCTACCACTACAGGGAGCATCTAATAAAATTTTATCAAACGAAAAAAAGTTATCAATTTTTCTCGCATCTGTTACCATAACATATACACAAGTTGCTCCTTGCTTTTCTATGTTATATTTTAAACGTTCCGCTCGAATCTTATTCATCTCACAAGCTGTAATACTTGCTTTATTGTTTACAAGTGATGCAATTTGTGTAGTCTTACCTCCAGGTGCTGCTGCCATATCCAGGATGTCACTTTCTTCTTCCGGTTCCAATATGAGTGGCGGTAACATCGAAGATAAACTTTGTAAATAGATTTCTCCTTTTTCATAAATTTCCAAATGCTGAATCTCTTTTTCTCTTACATTGTTAATGATAAGTGCCTCCTTACTCCATGGAACCCTCTCATACTCTATTCCCTCTTTTATAAATTCTTTTTCTATTTTTTCTAAACTACTTTTCAAGGTATTTACACGAAGTGTTACTTTCCTCTTTTTACTATATCCTTCTATAATTCTTTTCGCTATTTCTTCTCCATATTGTTCTTCTAGTTTTATCTTCAAAAATTCTGGTATGTTTTGTGCCATTTTCTGACCTTCTCTCTTTCTCTTTTTGACAATAAATATTTTACTAATTATACTACTTTCTTATTAAGAATACAAATATTTTGTCCATTTTACCTTGCACTTTTTTTACTTTATATATATAATGTTTTTATCATTTAATAAACATAGGAGAAGATAAATACATGGAACACTGGAGCATTGAGGATTATAAAAATTTCACAAATAATCATAATAGAAAAAGTAAATATAGAGCTAACAAAGTTTCTATTGATGGTCACACTTTTGATAGCCAAAAAGAGGCAGATTATTATTGTGAATTAAAAATAAAATTGCAAGCAAATGAAATTAATGGTTTTTGCCTTCAACCAACTTTTATACTGGCACCTGGTTTAAAATATAAGGCTGACTTTATTATTTTTAACAAGGACAATTCCACCGAAGTTATTGATGTAAAGGGATTTAAAACAAAAGAATATATCGCTAAGAAAAAAGTTTTTGAAGATAAGTTTAACTTAAAAATAACAGAAATTTAGGTTAAAACGATTCATTTTTTATCTGCTAATCTAGCACAGAAATTTTATTTACAAAATTCGACAAAAAAATGAGACATTTTAGGACTGTCCCAACTGTCTCATTTCTTCATTTCTCTTAATTTTCTTCGTTGTTGTTTTAATTAATTCTTTATCTGTTAAAATCATATTTTTTATGTATTTATAAGGAGGAAATGTTTTATTAATCTCTTTTATTTTCTCCCACATAATTTTTTCTAATTCTTCTTTTTCTATGTTTGGATATTTTTCTTTTATATAATCTTTATTATATACGATTTTTACAGAAAGTTTAATGTCATTTTTATCTTTATTATCTGGCATTCCAAAAACCATACATTCTTCTACTTCATCTAGCCTATTAATTAAAGTTTCTATTTCTTCCGGAAATACTTTTTTCCCATTTTTTAATACAATCATATCTTTTTTTCGTCCAGTAATAAATAAAAATCCTTCTTTGTCTGTATATCCTAAATCTCCTGTATAAAACCATCCATTCTTTAATACTTCTTTTGTTGCTTCAGGATTTTCATAATAACCAAGCATTACATTTGGTCCTTTTACTTTAAGTTCTCCAATTCCGTTTTCATCTTTATTTTCAAATTCTACTTCTACATTATCCATTGGAAATCCTATGGAGCCATATTTTACTTTTTTCACATTTTCAGCTGCTATAACAGGTGCTGTTTCTGTTAACCCATACCCTTGAACTATTTGAATTCCTAGCTCACTAAATCCCTTGGCAACTCTTTTATCTAAAGGTGCTCCACCTGATATAACAAATCTCATATGTCCACCTAATTCATTTAAAATATCTTTAAATAATTTTTTTCGAATATCAATATGGAATCTTAATAATAAATTGCTTACTTTTTTTGCAAAATTCACTAATTTTGTTTTTCCTTGTTTTTCAATTCCTTGTTCTATTTTTTTATAAATTGCTTCTACTAATAAAGGAACTCCTACAAATACAGATACTTTATATTCCTTTAAATTCTGCGCTACATATCTTAATCCATCTGGAAACGCTGTTGCTACTCCACAAGCAAGCATCATTATTATCTCTGTAGAACCAAATATGTGATGGAATGGTAAAAATGCTAAATTGACATCTGTTTGGTAAAATCCCTCTACCAATTGCATTGCATATACATTGGAAGCTATATTATTTTGTGATAACATGACTGCTTTTGATTTTGATGTTGTTCCAGATGTAAATAATAAAATATTCATTTTATAAGAGTCAATTTCTGTACTAATATATTCTTTATTCCCAGCTTGTAATAAATTTTTTCCTTCTTGTTTTAAACTATTTACATCTAAATAATTCTCTTTTTTAGACATACAGATAAATTCTTTTACATTCGTACTATTTCTTTGGTTAATTTCTTCAATATTATCTATATATTTTTCGTCAAATACAACCACATCTGCTTTACTTCTTTGTAAGCAACTCTCTAATTCATCTACTTGCATCTCTTTATCTAATGGAATCGAAACAATTCCACCCAACAAGTTTGCTAAATGAGTTAATACCCATTCATATCTATTTCTTCCTACAATTGCAATTCTCTTATTTTTATATCCTAAATCAAATAATTTTGTTCCTAATGCATTTACTTCTTCTAATAATCTTTTATAAGATATATTTTCATATTCTACTTTTTTATCTTCTTTATGTTTTAAAATAAAAGCTGTATTTTCTCCATATTTTTCTGATGAATGATAGAGAATTTCTTTTATATTTTCAAATTCTACTGCTTCGAAATATCTTTCTCTTTTCATATTTTTTCTCCTTTTATCTAGTATTTGATACCAGATTACCACATATTAAATAACCTGTCAAGTAGTTGACTATCCCTTCTAAAAATGTTATGATAGTATGTAATGAGGTGATTTCATGGTAGAAAAGACTTTTATTGTTGAAGAAGAAATAAAAAATTTTCATCTTCCTAGATGGGATGAGATTCCAAATATCGATTTATATATTGATCAAGTTGTTACTTTGTTAGAAAATTATTTATCAAACTATATTAAAAGTGATAATGAGAAAGATGATAAAATTGTAACCAAAACAATGATTAATAACTATGTAAAGCATGGAGTTATTAATCCTCCTGTTAATAAAAAATATAATAGAGAGCACTTGGCTTATTTATTTGTTATTTTTATTTTAAAACAAATTTATAGTATGGAAGAAATAAAAAAATTAATTACTTTAGCACTAAAAACTTCTTCAATCGATCAAGCTTATAATCGTTTTTGCTCTGAGCTTGAAAAAGCAATTAATATGACATTTACAGGAAAAAGTTATATCAATAATGATAGACTTTCTCAAGAACAATATATTTTAAGAAATGTTGTACAAGCTTTTGCAAATAAATTATATGTACAAAAAGTATTTTTAAAAAATGAATAGTATAACCAAAAAAGCGGAGAATATATCTCCGCTTTTGGTTAGAAATCTTTTACATCGCGAATTTTGATTTCATACCAAGAACTTGTATGATTTATGTCTATACCAATATTCTTGATATAATTTTCAGAAAACTCGTTAAAACTTTCCACTTTGTCTCCAAGTTTTATGACTTTTTGCAACCTTTGTTGTGTCTTTTTACTTGGATTTGTTGACATTTCTTTTGCGAAAAATAGCAACAATTCTTCATATAAATCTTCAGTCTTCAGTAAATCAAACCTAATGTTAGAATTAGTGAATCTTATTTTCAAGATTATTATTTCTTGATATTTAATTTGTAGAATTGTTTCATCATCTTTTTCTATTGTCTGCAAAATATATGTATCTTCTTTCGTAGACAAATATCTTTTCGCAAAATTTACCGTTCTATGAAAGAGATAATAATTCGCAAAATTAATTGTTTCCCCTTTAAATGTTTCAATAAAATGCGACATATCCCATATAGAACTAGAAAAGTTTATAATTGCTTTCAAAGAATCTACTGTACTCTTATTAAGATCTGACATCATATCATTAAGTAAATTATTTATTTTATTTTTACTTAATATAATAGATTTCTTCTCTTTTAATTTATACCGTCTTTCATTAACAAATTTTAGCATACTAAATAATTTCCTCCTTTAATTAGCTAAAGATTTCTACATTTATGCATATGCACATAGCAAACGCTTCTTATATTTTAACATAATTTGTTTCATTTGTCCATTATTTTTTGAAGAGCTTACCAAATATACCACTATTCGGCTTTTTTTCATTCTTCTTGTTATTGATTTTTTTTCTACTGTTCATAATAATCTTTTCTATATCATCTTCTATGCTTTCATTAGTCTCTTCATCGTTATCGTATTTTTGATATTCATCTTCGTTATCTTCATATTCATCATCGTCTTCATAATCATATGAGTCATTATCTTCATATTCTTCTTCACTATCATTATCAAATTCTTCGTATTCATCATCTTCCTCATTATAGAATTCTTCTTCATCGTATTCTTCTAAATCCTCTTCTATATTGTTTTCTGGTAATATTACTTCTTCAATTTCTTCAATTCTATATTCTGATAAATCTTTATTGAATTTTTCACTAACTTCTTCTTGGAATACTTTATAAATATTTTTAATTCCTTCTATTCTCCAATAATTTGAATTAATAACTGTTCCAATATTTATTTTAATATTTATAACTTCTTCCTCAAAATCTTTTTCTTTTTCCTCTATATCTCTTAAATAGTTTTTGTTATATAACTCTTTATATGCCTTTTTGGTTGACTTCCCAATTGTCTCCTTAAGTATTAATTCATACAAATTACTTATTTGAACAATATCTGCTTCGAAGTTTTTACAGGCTTCTTCCATCAATCTCTCATGAGCTTTTTTACCATTTATAGCTGTCATTCTTTCATTATCTAAAAAGCTTACTATGTATTCTTTACTTGCGTTCAGGAAAGTTAATTTTACACTTGCATCTCTTAAAAGTTTTTCTGCTCTGCTTAATTTTATGTTCTCACTATTTAATTCATTTAGAATTTTTTTGGTTTTATCATAAATACTAATATATAATTCCGCTTCTTTTTCAGCAATTTCTATTCTTACTTTTACTGCTTTTTCTATTACTTGATGATCAAATGGTACTTTTTCACTTTTTCCATTTTTTATCATTATATTAATAATTTCTTGTTTCATCTTTTCTTTATCAGAATTGATAAAATCTTTCATTTCTTGCACATCTTTTTGGTTGATTGCTTCAAACATTTTGTTTGCATTATCTATATTATTCCTATGATTTGATTCTGCAGTCCTTCTTATTCTTGCATATTTATTTCTTTCTTTTTGCCTTTCTGTGAATATAACAATGGATTTTACATATCTTTGTCTTAGTTCTATTAATTCCTCATTGTTCTTGTCCATTTTTTGTTCTATTTTTTGAAGTTTATTATCTAATGTATTTGGGTTTTCTCCTAAATCATTAAAAAGGCGATTTCTTTCGTTTTCTAACTCTAAGTTTGATTCATGAAGTTTCAATTGTTTGTTTTGAATCTCTTCAATCTCTAATGCTACTTCATCAAACTTTCTAATTACTTTTTCTTCTTCATCAATTGTTCTTTGATATTCTTTTAGTTCTTCGATAATTTTACCATAATTTTCATAATTTGTTCTTAAGTTATTTTCTTTATGAAATCCAAAAATCCTCTCGAAATATCTTTCTAAGACAATTGCACTTCTCTCATACATTATATAGTCCTCCAAAATTCTATTTTTTCTTATTATATATAAATTACCACAAAAAGTCTAGGTTTAAGTGTGTTTTGTACCAAAATTATTAATATGTAATTTACCCAAGTTTCAATCTTGGTTTTAATTTTGGTTTTGTTATTTGTATTTGTATGTTACTCTTTCCTATCTTCAAAAACTCATTTAATGTTTTTATTATTATTTCTTTACTTTCTTTATCTAAATTTTTATACGTTTTCAGCATTGTTTTTGCATTTGAAAATCTTTTACTATTTATATCTGATAATGTCTCTGCTTTTGTAGCATTTAATATCTCAAACAATGTATCAAAAAACATACTTCTTTGTTCTATCGTTACTTCAGATAACCAATTTGTTATTGTTTTATCTATCAATTCACTTGAGTTTGTCAATTCGTCTTTGACAAATTCTCCTCCTAGTACTTGCCATGTATATAAGTCGTGTTGCATAATACCTGTTTGTGTGCTTTTTAATATGGTTGTTTTTTCTTGGTGATTTAATAATCTTCCTATTATTGAACTTTGAGGAATATAAGTATGTACTTTTTCAAGTATATTTTGATATTGTTCGCATTTTACTACTTTGTCACTAAAACCAGGACCATCGTTGTTATATACATTGATAATCCTCTTTTGTATTTTTGAATTACAAAATGCTGCTGCATAAACAGCTAGATTACCTCCTTTTGAATGTCCTCCTACTCTTATTTTATTTTTATATTTTTTAGCTATTTCATTTAAGTAATTTGCTGCATCTATTTGAGCAGGAACTAGATCACTAAAGCTCATATTAAAATCTTCTTTCCATCCAATAATGGTATTATCGGTTCCTCTATAAGCCACATATATAGTATTATCTGGCATTAAAATCGTAACTGCTGAAAATTGTTTTTCCTGAATTGGATCAATTCTATTAATATAATTTGTTAGCTTCATGTCTCCAAATCTTATACTATTAGCTAGTATCGGAAATAAGTCAATGTCTTCTTCTTGTAAAATTCTTCCTGTTGTTCCTAACGTTTTATACCTTTCATACGCTTCTTTAATAGTAACCTCTTCTCTCTCATTTATAATTCCATCTAAGGGAAAATAAGATAGACGTGCTAAAATCAAATTATCTATTTCATTAAATTCTATCTTTTGTAAACTAAAATCTCTCCATTGCATATAGTCAAATATATTTGCCATTACTAGTTCCTTCTTTCTTCTATTTATTAATAAATTCTATAATTTGTTCTGCTACGATTTCTTCTTTCCCATTATAACTATGGTTACTACCTTCAATATAATCAATATCCTTCTTTTCATTGATAATAAGGTTATTTACAAGTGCAACTAATTCATCTGCTTTTTGCAAAATCATTTCTTTGTCGTTTCCCCATCTCATAAATAAAGGCACATCAATATTATTTAATTTTTCTAGTTTTTCATCTCTTCCATAACCAGCAAAATCTATGTCTTTGTTGTATTTGGCATATCTTAGAAATGTTTTTACACTAACAGGATGTATGAATGCTTCTTTTGGCATAAGGTCATATATTTTTCCTTCTTGTTCTTTTTCTTCTGCCAATTTTAAATAACTATCATAATTATTTCCCAAATATATTTTTAATGTTTTTGGAATATCTATTAAAGACAATAAAATAACTCCTTTTATACAGCTTAATATATTATTTTCCTCTTCTTCTTTTAATTCATTGTAAGTGTACACGATTTTTGTACATCCCAAACTATGTCCTTGTAAATAAATTTCTTTATATCCTAATTCTTTTAATTTTAATATAGCTCCTACAATATCTTCATATCCTTCTAAGACATCTTCGTATGATGTGCCTCCTAGTAATTTTTCTTCTTTGTCATTCATGTTTTTCTTAATATATTTTACTAATTCACTTCCTCTATTATTAAAACAAAAATAATCAATATTATTTTCATTCATATAGCTTGAAAAGATATCTTCTCTTTTTTTTAAGCAATTACTGCTCATTCCATGTATAGATAATACGATTTTATTTGTTTTCTCTTTCCCTTCATATAAAAATCCATTTAGCTTTATTCCATCCGTTGCTAAAAAATCTATCTTTTTCATAAAACTACTCCTTTCTGTGCTTATTATATCACTAAGTGTTGTATTATATCAATTATTTTTGTATAATCTTATTTTGTTAGTCAACTTTATAGGTGCTCTTGTTTTTTCATTTTAGGGTTTTTATACACAAAAAAATAGAGATGATTATCAGTTTGCTAGAAACTTCATCCCTAAAGTAAAAAATAAAAAAATAGAGTAAATCTGTAAGCCGGGTTCTGTCGTTTAAAATAGCCATTTATCTAGGATAACTATTACTAGTTACCTCAAGCCACGCAATTTAAGAAGGCGCCGAGCAGGCTTAATCTTCTTGCTTAGGTGTTGCTCCAGATGGGGTTTACACTGCCCACTATGTCACCATAATGGCGGTGAGCTCTTACCTCGCCTTTTCATCCTTACCAATAAAATTGGCGGTTATTTTCTGTTGCACTTTCCTTAAGGTTACCCTCACTAGACGTTATCTAGCATCTTTGCTCTATGGAGCCCGGACTTTCCTCT
>JBJFFC010000022.1:0-2364 GCA_051891395.1 Clostridia bacterium
ATTCAAGAGAACAATTTGAAATGAGAACACATAAAAGAGTTATTGATATTCTTTATCCAACACAAAAAACAGTTGATAGTCTAATGAAATTAGAATTGCCAGCTGGTGTTGATATCGAAATCAAATTATAATTTTATTCTGCATTAAGTGAGGAATAAAAACTACATATAATGTAGACAACAAAAAACCAAGCTGGTATACATTTAAAACAAAATAAATGAAATCTAAATATCAGCCAATAGTTAGGAGGAAAAAATGAGTAAAGGAATTATCGGTAAAAAAATCGGTATGACACAAATATTTGATGAAAAAGGGAATGTAATTCCGGTAACAGTTATAGAAACAGCAGGAAATGTAGTTGCTCAAGTAAAAACTGTTGAAACAGATGGATATAATGCAATCCAATTAGGATATGGCGAAGTAAAAGATAAACATATTAATAAACCAGAAGCAGGACATTTTGCAAAAGCAAAAATAGCCAATAAAAAACATTTAAGAGAATTCAGAATGGATTCAGTAGAAAACTATAAAATTGGAGATGAAGTGAAAGCTGACATCTTTGCTGCTGGAGAAAAAATAGATGTTCAAGGAACATCAAAGGGAAAAGGATTCCAAGGTGTTATCAAAAGACATGGACAACATAGAGGACCAATGGGACATGGATCTATGTATCATAGAAGACCAGGTTCAATGGGATCAACATCAACACCAGGTAGAGTGTTTAAAGGTAAAAAATTACCAGGACATATGGGAAAAGTTACAGTTACAATACAAAACTTAGATGTTGTAAGAGTTGACATGGATAAAAATGTAATCTTAGTAAAAGGTAGTGTTCCAGGACCTAAAGGGGCTATCTTAAAAGTAAAATCAACTGTAAAGGTTAGTAAATAGAAAGGAAGGAGGAATTTAGATCATGCCAAAAGTAGACGTATATGATATTAAAGGTAAAAAAGTAAGTGATATAGAATTGCTTGATAGTGTATTTGGAATTGAACCAAATGAAAATATAGTACATGAAGTACTTGTAAATTATTTAGCTAATCAAAGACAAGGTACACAAAGCACAAAAACAAGAGCGGAAGTTCGTGGTGGTGGTAAAAAACCATGGAGACAAAAAGGAACAGGTAGAGCAAGACAAGGTTCAATAAGAGCTCCACAATGGATAAAAGGTGGTATTGCATTAGGACCAAAACCTCGTTCATATAAATATACAGTTAACAAAAAAGAAAGAAGACTTGCTATTAAATCAATTTTAAGTTCTAAAGTATTAGAAAAAGAATTAACAGTAGTTGACAAATTAGAATTAAAAGAAATAAAAACAAAATCAATGGTAAAAGCTTTATCAGCATTAAAAGTTGAAGGAAAAACTCTAATTGTTGTTCCAGAAAACAATAAAAATGTTTTAATGTCAGCAAGAAACATCGAAGGTGTTAAAACAATTACAGCAAACAATATTAATGTATTTGATTTGTTAAAATACAATAATCTAATTTTACCAGTTGATACTGTTAAAAAATTAGAGGAGGTGTATGCTTAAATGAAGCCAGAAGAAATTATAATTGCACCAGTTGTTACTGAAAAAAGTAATGATGAATTACAAGAAGGTAAATATACTTTCGAAGTAAATAAAAAAGCAACAAAAGTTGAAATAGCAAAAGCTGTTGAAAAACTTTTTGAAGTTAAAGTATTAAAAGTAAATACAATGAATGTAAACGGTAAAAAGAAAAGAGTTGGATACCATACAGGTAAAACTTCAGATTGGAAAAAAGCTATCGTAACAATCGATACGAATCCAGAAGAAAAAACTTATTTAGGTAAAGGTGGAAAAGAAACGAAAGTTTCTAAAAAATACAAAGATTCAATTGATGAATTTATGGGAGCTTAGAAACTTAAAAAATATCGGGAAAGAACCCGGAAAATAAATTATAAAAAGGAGAGAAAAGAAAATGGCAATGAAACATTTTAAACCATATACACCGTCAAGAAGAAATATGACAGTTTCAGACTTCTCAGAAGTTACTAAAAAAACTCCTGAAAAATCATTACTTGCAAAGAAAAGAAAAAATGCAGGTAGAAACTCATATGGTAGAATTACAGTGAGACACCAAGGTGGTGGAAATAGACAAAAATACAGAATCGTAGATTTTAAAAGATTAAAAGATAATATGGAAGCAACTGTAATGGGAATCGAATACGACCCAAATAGAAGTGCTAACATAGCATTAATTCAATATGAAGATGGAGAAAAAGCATATATACTAGCTCCACAAGGATTAAAAGATGGAGATAAAGTAATATCAGGAGAGGTTGTTGACATTAAACCAGGTAACTGTATGCCAATTAGCTCAATTCCAGTAGGTACTT
>JBJFFC010000023.1:0-10083 GCA_051891395.1 Clostridia bacterium
TGTGGTTAATATAATTTAGTCAATATTTATTTCTAATATAAAATTGTCTTTTGACTTTGTATCAATTACTAGATAATTAAATACTTTTCCCCATATAATTCTTTTTTCTTTATCTGAAAGAGAATTATAAATGAGACAAAAGTCATTATCTAGTATTTTTTTTATTTCTTCTATTCTTGAACTGTTAATTTTTTGTGGAACTATACTTTGTTCCTCTTCTTTTAAGGTATTTTTTAGATTCTCATATTCTATTTTGTAGAATTCTATATCGACCATATCATTCAAGTATAGATTAGTTAATTTATTCATTTTATTTTTAATATTTTTTATTTTATTGTCGTCTTTTTCTTTATTATGTAAGTTGATTTCTTTATTTTCAACTTCTTTTGTTATTAAAATATCTATATTATTTACTAAATAGTTTTCTAGTTTTTTCTCGCTTATAAGTGCTTTCTTGCTACATGAACCAGTAGCATATTTTTTGCATCTGTAATACTTGTTACCATCTTTATTAGAAGTGCCTGCAAGTCTATTACCACATTTGGAGCACTTCAATAATCCTGCAAAAATATAATCATTTTTATATTGTCCATCAAATTTATAATTTTTGATATTTCTATCAAAGATAATTTGTGCTTTATCAAAAGTTTTTTTATCTATTATCTGTGGAATAAAATCATCTATTAATTCACCAGTTTTCTTTCTTAAATACTTTCCAGTGTAAGAGATATCTTTAAGATAGTTTTTTATACTAGCATACCCAATATCTTTTTTATTTGCTTTAAACCATTTAATTGTTTCAAGTAAATTTTCTGTATTAATAAAGTGATCGTATAAATCTCTAATGTTTTGTGCTTCTTCTTCATTTATTATATATTTTTTTTCAACAGATATATTATATCCATATTTCCTATTACCACTACAGACAGTTTTTTGATATTTAAATTTATGCTCAAAAATATCACTAATTCTTTCGCCAGTTCTTTTAGCTTCCATTTGTCCTAATGCCAAGCTCATATTAAGCCAAAATTCACCACTAGCGGTAGTTGTATCGTAGTCTTCCCAAATTGTCTTCCAATCAACTTTATTTCTCTTTAAAACTTCAATTACTTTATAAAAGTCTGCTACATTTCTAAACCATCTATCTAGTTTTGTCATTATGACTAAGTCTATTTTATTATTTTCAACATCTTTAAGAAGTCTCTGCAAATTAGTTCTCTTTATTTTCTGACCTGATTCTCCACCGTCAATATAAGTATCCACTATTATATAATTATGTTTTTTTGCATAATCATTTAGTGCTTGCTCTTGTGCTTCTAGAGAATCTCCTTCTTTTGCTTGTCTGTCTGTTGATACACGAATATATAGTGCTACTCTTGTTAATTTGACATTATTTTTATTCTTCATAAGTATACCTCTTTCTTTAATTTAATTTTATTAAAATTATTGTGTTTTTAGTAATTTTATGGTACACTTATATAGAAAAACATTTATATATAAGTACACCTTATGTATGTTTAGTTTTGTCGCTAAATTTGTTTTTCATTCTGACTAGTTCTGTTCCAGCAGACTAGTCTTTTTTAGTTTAATATTTTTTCTTTTTCTTTGTTAAATTCTTCTTGAGAAATAACATTGTCATCTAGAAGTTTTTTTAATTTTGAAAGTTGATCGTATTTATTTTCTTTTTCAATAGTAGTATTTTTTTGTGAATTATAATTTTCAATATATTTTTTAATTTCTCTTGCATTTTCATTGACTTGGCTATTCTTTCCACTAGCATCAAAATAAATTGTATTTTCATCATAATTGTTTTTAGTTAAACTAACTTTTTTTTCAATAGTTCCAGCCATAATAAATTGTAAGTATCCTCTTGCAATACCTGCTTCTTTCAATTGAACAGAAACAATATCTTTAATTCTTATTGCTCTTTCTCCAGTGAATCCATGTGATAATTTTGACATTAATCCAGGTCTTTCAATTCTTAAAATACCATCATCAATTGTGATTTTAGTTTTTCCACCCATTAAAGGTGAATTGAATAAATAAGTTTTATTCATTTTTTCCTCCATTTCCACTATATATTTAAAAAATATCTGTACTAGCATATTTTTAATCAATATTAATACTATCAAGTAAAAACTTAATATATACATCAGCAGTATCTTCATAATTATCAATTTTAAAAGAAAATAATTCTTTATTAATCTGATTTAAATGATTTAATTCAATATGAGCTAATTCATGAAGAATTGTTTTTTTTCTTCTGTAGTAAGACAATTTTTTGTTTATTATAATGAAGTTTACATCATCATAGTCGAATACAAAACCGTTTATTTGCATAGGTAATTCTTCATATAAAATAGTTGCATTATAGTAATTTAACAAATCTTTTTGTGTAATTTCACCTGATAATAAATTTAATATATTCATAATACTCAATACTCCTTTATTAAGTATCTGTACTAGCATACTTATTTATCTATGTTATTTTTATTTTTTTCATAATTATCAATAGTTTTTCTCATAATAAATTCAATTGTTGCTCTATCATCGTCTGATAATATATCTTTCGATTTATCAAATAAAACTTGTGTCTTATTAAAGCAATTGTCATTTTGTTTTGCTAAGTCCTTATTTATTAAATCATCAACTGTATAGCCAAGATGATTTGCAATTTTTACTAAGTCTTTTGTAGTAATTTGTCTTTCACCATTTTTCCACATTGTGATCAATCCGGGACTATTATTTCCAGTTATTTGTAAAATTGTTTTAGCTGTTATTTGTTCGCTATCAAGTAAATACTTTAAATTGTTTGGGAAAAAATCTTTATTCATTTTTCTATCCCCTCCAGTAATATTATAACACATTTTTACTAAAAGTAAAATATTTTTTTACTTTTTTTAAAAAAGTTGTTGACTTTTCACTTAAAGTGAAATATAATTAAATTGTAAGGAAAAGAGGTGACAAAGTTGGAAACAAATGAAGTTCAAGTTTCAAGAAATATAAAATCTTGCAGAGAAAAGTTTGGAAAAACTCAAGAACAAGTGGCTGTTATATTAGGAATTACTAAGCAAACATATTTAAAAATAGAAAATAATCCAATGACTTGTAGTATTAATAAATTAAATGATGTATCAAAAGCAATTGGATGTAATATTGATGAATTTTTTTTGCCAGCCAATTTCACTTTTAGTGAAATAAAAGAAAAAGAAGAATAGGAGAAGAAGATGGAAGAAAAAACGAAAATTTTACTAAAAATAATGATATGTGAATTAGGTTTTATTGCCGGATTATTATTTGCTATAAGCTTGAGATGTTAGTTTTTAGATTATTTTATAAAAATACTTGCTAATATTCCAAGTATAAAAAAAATAATTGCTGAAATGGTTGGAAAAATATATTTGTCAAAAAAGTCTTTTTTAGATTGCAATTTCTTTTGTTTTTGATTTTCTTGATAATTTTTAATATACAAAATTCCTTTTGTTGATAATTTATATCTTTCAACATCTTTATTAAAATTATATACATCAATCAATTTTTCATCTTTTAGCGATTGAATTATTGAATCAATTTTACCATAATTCCATTTTATAACATTAAAAATAATCTCTTTAGATATGTATGTATCTGGACAATCGTTTATACATATCAACATATCATAATAATCTTTTTTCAATTTAATCCACCTCACTTTCTAATTGATTATTATAAAGCAGAGGTAATTAAAAGTAAATAAAAAAGGTTACTGGAATAGCCTTAATCGACAAAACTAAACATATATTTTAATAGGAGGTACTTATGGAAAATCTGTTTACAGAAGAAATAGCAGATAGATTTATAAAAGCAATTATAGAAGTATTAGAAATGAAATATGATGTGGACATTAAATACACATTAAAAGAAAAAGAAGCTAAATAGCTTCAGAGAGGATAGACAAGCTTATGAGAAGTAAAATAAGTTGGAAAACAATATTAGCAATGATCGTATTTGCGATTAGTACATTATCAATAGTTGGGCTTGCTTTTAGTGCAGTATGTCCTACTTGGACTGGTGTTGCTTTTCTAATAGCTGATATAACAGTTGCTGGATATTCATTTATATATCTTGATGAAAGATATGAAAGATTATTTAAATAAAAAAAATAAAAAGTTTGTGCGAACTTTTTACATACATAATTATAGCAAATTAGTATGTTTTTGTCAAATCGGAGGGTAAGGTTTAGAACACAAAGGAGGATTAAATGGCAATATATCGCAATGTATCTTTATCATTTTGGGAAGATAACAAAATAGTAGATGATTTTACTTATAAAGATAAATATTTTCTACTTTATTTGTTAACTAATCCTCATACAAATCTAATTGGTTGTTATGAAATTTCAGTTAAACAAATGTCAAATGAACTAGGTCTTGACAAAAGTGAGGTAGAGGAACTACTGACTAGGATGGAACAAGTTCATCAAGTAATATTCTATGCGGGAGAAACGAAAGAAATACTTATTAAAAATTGGCATAAATATAACTGGACAAAAAGCGAAAAATTACTAAAAAAAGTAGAAAGTTTAATAAAATACATTAAAAGTAAAAAATTAAGAAATTATATGGAAGAAATATTAAAAAAATATATGGTATCGATAGGGTATCCATACACTATGGATACATCTGTATCTGTATCTGTTACTGTATCTGATACTGATATAAATAATAATAATATTTTAAATAATATATTTTCTACAATAGAAAAAAATTTTGGTAGAACTATAGCACCATTAGAAGTAGATGTAATTAAATCTTGGATAGCTGATAACATTTCAGAGGAACTGATTGTTTATGCTATACAAATATCAGTCTGCAATAATGCTTGTTCTATAAAGTACATTGATACTATACTTCAGTCTTGGAAAAAGAAAAATATCCTGACATTAGAACAGGCAAAGAAAGAAAATGATAACTTCAAAAACAAAAAAGGAGTTAAGGATGATGAAAGGAAAAACTGGGAAAATGAATAAAAAAGATTTTAGAAAAATAACAGAAATGTTAGAAGAAAACTACAACAAAAAAATGGATATAAGAATATTCAGTTTATGGTATGAAGAGTTTAAAGATTGTACTACTGAAGAATATGAAGAAATGGTAATAGATGCAATTAAAACTAAAAAATTCATGCCTACTCTTGCAGAAATGAAAGATTTAAAAAAGCCTAAATGGTTTGGTATAGAAGTAAAAAAAATAGAAATTGATGATGATGATAAAAAAATGCTTGAAGAATTATTAAGAGAGTTCCAATAATGACACAGAATGAGATGATATTAAAGTATCTAGAAGAAAAAGGTAGCATAACAGCCTATGAAAGTTATGCAGAGTTATTCATAACAAGATTGTCTGCTAGGATATGGGATTTAAAGCATAAGTATGGTTGCAGTTTTGAAGAAGAATGGATAACTAAGAAAAATAGATATGGAAAAGCATGTACGTTTAAGAAGTACATATTGAAAAACGAGGAGGAAAAAGAAAATGGAAAATGAAATGAAAATAGCGGTAGTTGAACAATTACCTAAAATAACAGAAAAAATAAAAGAAGTAGGAGCAGAACTAGATAAAAGACTTAATGATTTAAATTTAGATTCACTAGTATGTACTGAAGAAACTAGAAAATCTATCAAGGAATTAAGGACTAAATTAGGAGCAGAATTAAAAGATTTTGAAAATCAAAGAAAATCAATAAAAACTAAAATTAACGAGCCATATGAGATGTTTAACAAAGCTTATGAAGAAGAAATAAAAACAAAGTATCAACAGGCTGATTTAACTCTAAAAACAAAAATAGATGAAGTGGAAAATGGAATTAAAAGTAAAGCTAAAAATCTAGCAGTTGACTTCTTTGATGAATATAAAAAATCTAAATCAGTAATTGAAGATAATTATTTAACTTTTGAAGAAATTAATTTACAAATTGGCTTAGATGCTTTAACTGAAAAAGGAGCATTGGTAAAGAAAATTAAAGATTTTATCATTGAAAAAGTAGACAATGTTGAAAGAGACATAAACACTATTAGAACTATGGAAAATAGTGATGAAATACTTGTAGAGTATCTAAAAAATAAAAATTTATCTTTAGCAATTAAGGAAGTTAATGATAGACACTTTGTTCTAGAACAAGTAAAAAGAGATTACGATATTGAACGAGAAGTAAAAATACAAGAAGAACAAGCAATTGAAAAAGTGGAAGAAGTATTACAAGCACCAATTGAAGAAAAAACGACTATTGATGATTTTGAAGAAAAAGAAGAAGTATATGAAATGACATTTACAGTAAAAAGTACTTTACCAAAATTAAAGGAACTAAAAAATTATTTAATCAAGGAGGGTTATATAAATGAATAATCAATTACAGACTAAACCTAAATTCAGTGTAGCAATTCAAACTGAAGGATATAAAAAGTTAATAAATAATACATTAGGAGATCCAAATAGAGCAAAGAGATTTATTGCTAGTATTAGCAGTGCGGTAGCTACTAATCCTAGTTTACAACAATGCGATGCTGGTAGCATTCTTAGTGGTGCATTACTTGGAGAAGCACTTAACCTAAGTCCAAGCCCACAATTAGGACAATATTATTTAGTGCCTTTTAAAGATAAAGCACAATTTCAAATAGGTTATAAAGGATACATACAACTTGCTATTAGAAGTGGTCAATATAAAGATATTGATGTTATAGAAGTAAGAGAAGGAGAATACTTGGGTAGAGATAAAATAACTGGAAAACATCAATTTGAGTTTATTGAAGATGAAGTTAAAAGAGAAAATGAACCGATAATTGGATATATGGCTTATTTTGAATATTTAAATGGCTTTTATAAAAATATATACTGGTCTAAGGAAAAAATGCAAAAGCATGCACTAGAATATTCACAAGCTTATGCTAGTGATGTAAAAAAAGGAACATCTTATTCATTTTGGAGTAAAGATTTTAATGGAATGGCATTTAAAACAATGCTAAGACAATTAATTTCAAAATGGGGTGTTATGAGTATAGAAATTCAAGAGGCTATGACAAAAGATATGACAGTTGTAAAAGAAGATGGAACTTATGATTATGTAGATAATCAACCAACAGTAGTAACACCAACAGCAGAAGAAATCAATACTGAAATTAAAGAAGAAACTACAGAAGTTAAACAGGTAAACATTAATGAACTTTAATATTCTAAATAGTGGTTCGGATGGCAATGGACTAATTATAGAAGATACTATTTTAATAGATTGTGGTGTTAGTTTTAAGAGGTTAAAAGACTATTACAAAAAATTAAAAATAGTCTTCCTAACCCATAAACATGGAGACCATTTTAATAAATCTACAATAAAAAAATTAGCCTATGAAAGACCAACAATTAGATTTGCTTGTTGTGAATGGTTAGTAGAAGAGTTAGTTAATTGTGGTGTAAATAAGAAAAATATAGATGTCCTAGAAATAGATAAAGTTTACGACTATAAGACATTTAAGGTTATACCTATAAAACTATATCATGATGTACCGCAATGTGGCTACAAATTAAAAATAAATGGAAATAAACTGATATATGCCACTGATACTAGTAAAATAGAGCACATAGATGCTAAAAAATATGACTATTACTTTATAGAAGGTAACTACGAAAATGAAGAGGAACTTCATAGTAGAGCAGTAGATAATTTTTATGAAAATAGAGTAAAAAACACTCATTTAAGTAAAGTACAAGCTACTGAATGGTTAATGAAAAATATGGGAGAAAACTCAAAATATGTATTTATGCATGAGCATAAAGAGAGGTGAAAATATGATTGATAATTATCCTATTGGTGTAACAAATGATGACTGGCAAGAAAGTATAACAGAATGTGAAGAAGAAGATGTTGATGGAATAGTAGAAGAAATAATATTAGGACTAAGAAACAAAGAAGGAGATTATATAGATGAATAAAGCAATTTTAATTGGGAGATTAACAAAAGACCCAGAACTAAAAATGACTGAAAATACAAAAAGAGAAGTTTGTCAATTTACTATAGCAGTAAATAGAACATACACTAATGCTAGTGGAGAGAGAGAAGCAGATTTTATTAATTGTGTAGTATGGGACAAGCTAGCAGAAAATCTAGCCAAATATCAAAAGAAAGGTAATCAGATAGCAGTAGATGGTAGAATTCAAACAAGAAATTATGATGGCAATGATGGTAAAAAGGTATATGTTACTGAAATTATGGTTTCTAATATCAGTTATTTAGATACTAAGAAAGATAATTCAAATTTTAATAATTTAGAGGAACCACCTATACAAGCAGGACCTATAACTGGAGAACAAGTCGATGCTATACCTACTGAAAATGATCCATTTGCAGCTTTTGGAGATTCTATTGAAGTTCAGGATAACGATTTACCATTTTAGGAGAAACAATGAATAATTATTGCGATAAACGTGGTAATTGTAGCAGATGTGGAGAGTGTTGTACTTCGTTGATTCCAATTACTAGAAAAGAAGAAAAAAGAATTAGAAAGTACATAGAAGAAAATAAAATTAAACCTGAATTTTGTCAGAATAGTACGAGTATTAATTTAAAATGTTGTTTCTACGATATAGAAAAAAGAGTTTGCAAGATATATAAAGTTAGACCAAATATATGTAAAAGTTTTAAATGTAATAGAAATGACAAAGAATTGGAACAAGAAAAAATGAATAATCATAAGAGAGCATATTGGAATCATATAGAAAATGGTAAAGAGAGTAATCTAACTGATATGAGACTTTTGTTCTATGATGATCCTAGAAGCTTGATAGCTAATATAATTTATAAATTGACAGATGGTACTATGCAGTGTTCAGAAGAGCATTTTATATTTATTAAAAATTATTTAAAGATAACAGGACAAGAAGAACTTGCAAATGCGATTGAGGTAGAATTGGAAAAATGATAGAAGATACTTGTAAAATAGATAAAATATTACCATTGATATTTAGACTAGATAAAGATACTTTATATGATGTAAAAATAGTAAAACATAGAAAGAAAAGAAGTAACAATGCTAATTCTTATCTTTGGGAACTATGTACTCAAATAGGAAATAAAATTAATTTATCTAAAAATGAAGTATATTTGCAGATGCTAAAAGATTATGGTCAATCAATGTTGATACCTGTTCTTAAAGGAGAAGTTCCAAATAGAATAACAAAATATTATGAATTTGAATGTAGTAGTCAATTAAATGGAAAAGATGCTGATTGGTATAAATGTTATGTTGGTAGTAGTGATTATGATACTTATGAAATGAATGTATTACTTAATGGTGTAGTACAAGAAGCCAAAAACTTAGGCATTAAAACAAAAGAAGATTATGAATTAGAAAAACTAATAGAGGAGTGGGATAAATAATGAATAAAGAAGTTGTTTATGAAAAAGCATTAAAATATCTTGCTATGTTAAAGCAAGGAAAAGCAATAAAGACCGCTCCTCTTCTTTTAGATTTAAAGCAAACTATGGAAAACTTAAATAGTCTATTATATGAAGAAAGGGGTAAAAGAAAATGAAAGGCAAAATATTAGACATAGAGACAGTAGAAGAATTAGCAGGAAACAAAAAAGAAATCGAAAGACTAAAGAGAGATAAAAACTTAAAAGAATTAGAAAATAAAGAATTAATAAAAAAAGTAGCAAAACAAGATATGGAAATCTATTATCTAAAGAAAAGAGATGCTACACTTACAGCATTGGAAAATTCATTACCGCAGAGAATTGAAAATTACAAAAAGAAAAATGCTCCAAATGAAGTGATAAAAGAATTACAATTTATAAACGATATGTTGATGATGGAAAAAGAAAAATTATTAAGTAAAGAGGTAGAGAATGAAGAAATATAAAGAATATGCTATTTACAAAGGTGAAGAATTACTAGCTATAGGAACTAAAAAGGAATTGGCAGAAAAATTTAATGTAAAAGAAAGTACTATAACTTTTTATATGACACCTACAAAATTAAAAAGAAATAAAGGAAATAATTGCAGAGTGGTTGTTGCACTAGATTAAAAGGAGAATAAAATGAAACCAAATAAA
>JBJFFC010000024.1:0-2315 GCA_051891395.1 Clostridia bacterium
TGATAGTGCTAATATAAAAATGTAGGAAATGACTAATATAAAAATGTCAGAAAAACTACAAAATTATATTAGCACTTTTATTATGGCAAGTTATAATAATCCTGATATGCAAATATCTAGAAAGGAGGATTATTATGAAAACCATAATAAGTGAATTACGAAAGGAGTTTACCGTATTGGAAACATTTGAACTTAAACCTAATTTTACATATTTAGGAAATAAATATAATTTGGATCCTAGGACAGTAAAAAAATATTATGAGGGATATAATGGTAAATCAACAACTAGAGTTAAACCATCAAGTTTGGACGAATACTCAGAAATAATTAAAGAAAAATTATCATACGATGGTATAAAAATTTCATCAATATATTTCTTTTTAAAAAATGAAAAAGGATATAACGGAAGTTACAGCGGACTAACATACTATATTAGAAAACATCCTGAAATGAGACCATCAGCAAAAAATAATAGTCATGTAAGGTATGAAACAGCTGCAGGAGAACAATTACAATTTGACTGGGTTGAGAGTATAACAATGGTAAATAAATATGGCGAAGAATTTGAATTTAATATTTTTTCTGCAGAATTAAGTTATAGTAGAATGCATTATTTTAATTACAGCAAATATAAGACTCGGGAAGATGTTTTAAATAACCTAGTATTAACATTTAAATTCTATGGTGGAGTTACAGAAAGTATTTTAACAGATAATATGAGTAGTATTGTTAACACTGCTGATAAAAAGTTCTGCAAAGAGTTTAAAGCATTTGCAAAAGATATAGGAATCATTGAAAAGAAATGTAAAGTTCGGCACCCATTTACAAAAGGAAAAGTTGAAGTTAGAAATAAATTTATCAAATGGTTAATCCCATATAATTTTGAATTTGAAACAGAAGAAGATTTAATGCAAATTATTAAAAAAATAAATATTGAAGTAAATAATCGAATAAATGATACAACAAATATGAAACCAGTATTACTTTATCAAAAAGAAAAAGAATACTTAAAACCTTTACCATCAAATCAAATATTAGAGCATTATATGAATTTAAGTATTTCAGTGAAAGTTCAAAATACAATGCTAATCAATTATAAAGGATGTCAGTATTCTGTCCCTAAAAAGTATATTAACAAAACTTTAAAGATCAAAGAAATTGATAATAAACTTTATATATATAATAACACAGAATTAGTTGTTACACATGAAATTAATAATAAAAAAATTAATTATAAAGAAGAACATTATATTGAAGGGTTAAGAAATAGTATGACTAGTAATAGTGAAGAAGAAATAGAAAACTTGGCAAAAAAGAATTTGGAATTGTTTGATCAATTAACTAATTAGAAAGAAGGAATAATTTATGAATGAGAAAATAAAGATAAAATTTGGAAGAGAAATGAAATTATATGCTTGCCTAGATAGTATAAAAGAAAGTTGCAATCTAGCAAGTGCTTATATTAAAGGCAACTATAAAGCAAATGATGTTAATGAACTTACCATTGCGTTAGATAGTGTCGAAGAATATGTTGAAGATATAGATAATATAGTATCAGAAATAACAGAAGAATATGAAAAAGAAATAGAGGAATTAAAAAATGAACAATTATAATAAATTACTTAATAATTTAGAAACATTAAAATTATTAAAAATAAGGGACAATATAGATAATTATATTGATTTAATAAATAATAAAAAGAAGGATATAATTGAATCTTTATATGAACTAACAAATTTAGAAATAGAAATACATAATGAGAAAAGAATTCAACATTCAATTCAGTTTGCAGGATTTCCTTATCAAAAAACATTTGAAGAATTTGATTTTTCATTTCAACCTTGTTTAAACAAAGAACAAATACTAGATTTTAAGAATTTAAGATTTATTGAAAATAAAGAAAATATTTTATTTGTAGGTAGCCCAGGTGTAGGTAAAACACACCTAGCTACTGCCATAGGATTAGAAAATGCTAAAAATAATCATACTACATATTTTATTAACTGTAATGATTTAATTGAAACTCTAAAAAAAGCCCATTCTCACAATAGACTTGATGAAAAATTAAAGAATTTAGCCAAATATAAACTTCTTATTATTGATGAAGTTGGGTATTTACCAATTGATTTAGAAGCTGCAAACATGCTCTTTCAGCTTATTAATAAACGTTATGAAAAAAATTCTACAATAATAACTACAAATAGACCTTTTTCAAAATGGGGAGAATTATTTGGTGACAATATGATAGCTAATGCAATATTAGATAGATTACTCCATCACTCCCATGTAATATCTATAACAGGAAAATCTTATA
>JBJFFC010000025.1:0-39759 GCA_051891395.1 Clostridia bacterium
AAATACGCCTCTTGGGACTTTCACCCTAGATTTATGACATGCCCGTCATACAAATTAAAGATGACTCTCTTTTTGAGCCATCTTTCTTTCAAATTGTAAGTTTTTATTCTAATACTAATGCTTTTTTAGGACAAAAATTTGAACATTTGCCACATCTTATACACTTATCATAATCTATTTTAGGTGCTTCAAAATCTTTTTGACTTAATGCTCCAACTGGACAAACTTTTACAGCTGGACATTTATGATTTTGTGGACAATTCTCTATTATTATTTTTAATTTTCTTTCCATAAATAAATCCTTTCTTATTTACAGTAAATTTTTTATTGTACTATCCAATTCAGACTTTGAGCAAAATCCCACAACGCTTTTTATAACTACTCCATTTTTTAAAAATATAAGAGTAGGTATACTCATTATATTATATTTTAATGCTAATTCTTGGCTTTCATCTACATTTACTTTACAAACTTTAACACTATTTGAATACTCATTTGCTATTTCCGAAATAATTGGAGATAACATTTTGCATGGTCCACACCAATTTGCATAAAAATCAACTAAAACTAGCTTATCTGTATTTGTTATTTCTTCATTAAAATTATTTAAATTTAAGTTTACTTCACTCATCTATTTTTCCTCCTTAATCAATTGTTTTGTAATAAAGCATACAATGACAATACCCTTCAAAATTTGGATCTTTAATTTGCTCTTTAAATTCTTTGCACATACATTTTGTATCCTCTGTTTTTTCCGTTCTGCAAGGACAATAACCACCTGTTTTTTTCAATCCATCTTTTATTGTATTGACAATTTCTGTATTTGAATTTAACTTTATTGCCATAATTATGCCTCCTTTGCTATATATTTTTCATTTAATTGCCTGAACAGCCATGTTTATCTTCATTACATTTATGTTCATTACAAGAATGTTCGTTATGCTCATGATGTTCACAATGTGCATTTATATCATATTGTAAATTTCCGTTTATGAAATCTTTTACTACAATATCTGCATTTCCTGAAACACCACCATAAAATTTTATATTTGCATTTTTTAATCCTTCTTTAGCACCGTTACCAATGCCTCCACATATTAGTATGTCAACTTTATTACTAACAAGTAGTTCTACTAAAGCTCCATGTCCATTTTCATCAACTTCTAATATTTTTTCTTCTTTAATACACTTATCTTCGATAATATATATTTTTAATTGTTTTGTATGACCGAAATGTTGAAATACATTTCCATTTTCATAAGTTACAGCAACTATCATTTATTTTCCTCCTAACTCCACAAAATACTTACATTTTTTACATTGTGGTAATTTATCATCATTTTTATTATTATAATATATACTAGACCATTTACAGATATTTTGTAATATTGGTACTACAGATATTCCTTTTTCTGTTAAAGAATATTCTACTTTTACTGGAACACAATTATATTGTTGCCTTTTTATAAGATTGTTTTCTATTAGTTCTTTTAAAGATATTGCCAAAACTGCATCTGTTATATTTGTCATTTCATTTCTTAATTCACTATATCTTAATTTTTCATTTTGAGCTAAAACACATATTATTCTTGATTTCCATTTCCCGCCAAATATTTCTAATCCATATTCTAAAGGACATCGAATATCTTTTTCTAGTTTAGGTTTATACATTATAATCTTCCTTTCGTTTAATAAAATATCATTATTCTGCTATTTTTTCAAGTTACTATTAAATTTATTAGTTACTTATAAAATTAATATTCTGTTTCATTTTTATTTTGATTCAATCTCAGTTTCTAGTATCTTTTTGGCATAAGAGCATTCTGCAATAACTTTCTTGTTACATTCTTTTGAATTTTCAATAACACATTTAACTAATCTTTTTGCAATTCCCTGTCCTTGATATTTTCTGTCTACTCCAGTATGAATTATATTCCATATATTCTCTAATTCTTTAAATACACATTCACCAATTTCAATATTGTTATCATAAGATACAGCTCTATTTTCTTTACTTATAAATATAATACTAATCATTTTTATCCTCTCTACAAATTGTAATTTGTATTATAGGTTAATCGCAAGTGTGTGTAGCCATTTCAAACCAATTGAGCAATTTGCCACATTTAAGACATTTGTGTTCAGTTATTTTCTCGCTAATCCATTGAGAAATTCCAACTTCTTTCATTCGTAAGGAGTCTTTAATTACATTAGCGTGATTACAAATTCCATTGATAACTGGCTTTGCGCTGAACTCTTTTAGTTTATCACAAGGAAATTCTTTACACTCATAACAACGCTTAACTTTGTGTTTTGTAGCACATTCTAAAAATTTATGATCAGCACAATTTTTGCATTGTTCACGCACAAAATCAGAAAAACACCCATTACATTCATCTGGAAAAGCTGGACACGCTCCACAAAACAAACCACATATAGATGCGCATTCTTCGTTAGGTACTCTTTTCATATTAGTTTACCTCCAACCTACAATTACTTTTTATTAGTCCTTATAATTACATAAAAATTCTCTATATTTCTTGACTTTTTACTTATAAATAGATTATAATAAATATAGGAAATGACAAATTCCACAAACGTGGTTTTGCCAAGATAAAGATTTAATAAACCATTAGCTCAGCACAGCAGAATGGTTTATTTTTTTATTTATGTAGTTGCTTATCAACCCAGTTCTTATATAGAACTGCTGTCAAGGCAACGTTTAATGTTAAAGATAACATTAAGGATATTATAAAAAATAGTATCACTTTAACCATAAACATCACCACCAAATCTATCTTCTGGTGATTTTGCTGACAAATTCATATAATTATTTAATCCAAACATTTGCATATCAAAAGGCGGATTATTGGTTAGAACTCCTACTGGATTTTCATATATTTTAATTCCTTCTTTTACTGATTCTACTGTAATAGACTCGTTGCTGTCTGAAATAATCCAATGCAACTCAGCTACTGGCAATTTATCATTAAACGGATTGCTCAATAGATTTATTTTCTCTACTAAATTTCGTGCCTCTTTTACAGTGGCACATTGACTAAGAATCCAAGGAATAAATTCAAATTGTGCTATATTATCCTTCCCTTCTACTTTTTCTTTGTAGTCTGCATTCCCTACAAAATTTAGTCCTGCCATTCCTAATCCTTTTTCATTGACAGCATCATGATATAAAGGATAATCTTCTGTAACATGTGCCATACCAATTATGGCATAATGAACATCTACATTTCCTTTCTGCTTAAAATTATACTGTTTTTTTTAGTTGCTTTCTACCAATTTGGGTTTGAACTTTGTCAACTAGAATTAACATCGCCATCTTTTCAAGCGTTTCAAGGGAATATTTTTATAAATTTTATCTTCTACCTTATTATCTTAGGAATAAATATCATAAGTCCAATTATCGTAGCCCCAATAGCAGAGATTAAAACAGCCCCTGCCGCTACATCCTTTGCTATCTTAGCCTTTTCATTTATTTCTGGCATAACCATATCTACAATTGTTTCAACCGAAGTATTAAACAATTCACCAACAATTACTATTACAAATAGTAAAATACAAATCATCCATTCTATTTTACTGATTTTTAAAATTATGCCGGCTATAATAACTAATACCATAATCATTATATGTATTTTCATATTTCTTTCTGTTTTAAAGGATGTAAGAATTCCTTGAAATGCATATTTAAAACTACTCATTATTTTTTTACTTTTTGACTTCATCTTTTTCTTCTCTTTTCCATATGAATTTTTTCACTATACTAGTATATATTATCAAGTAAGACACGGATATGGTAAATCCTGCTAATACGTCACTTGTATAGTGAACACCTAGATAGATTCTACTAATTCCTATTGTGATAATTAAGATAGATAAAACAATCATTAATGTCCACTTTAATCTTTTGCTTTTAACAAATTTATAAATCAAATATATCAAAAAGCCATAAAATGCCATACTTACCATAGAATGTCCAGAAGGAAAACTATATCCTGTTTCATCAATCAATCTAAATTCATTTGGTCTAGGTCTTTGTACTATATTTTTTAATAAAAGATTTAATCCCGTACTAATTATTAAATTCAGTGCAACTAACAATCCTATTTTTTTATTTTTTAAACCTAGTAACAGAATAATTGTAATTAATGTTAAGGTAATAGCTCCTCCTAACTTAGTAACAAATTTAGCAATTGGAGTGATTAAATCAGAAATCAAAAATGTTGCTATAAATTGATATCCCCACATATCTACCTTTCTAATTTCTTGATCAAATACATCCTCTACGATTGCTAAAAATAGAATAATACCTAAAAATAAAATAATCCATTTTAAATTTTTTACAATAGAATTGCCTAATTTTTTAATCTTTTGTCTCATTTTTTATTTCCTTTTACCTTCTATCTTTTTCATTTATATCTTAGAATCGAAAAGTTGTAAATTTTTATTCTGTTCTTAAAGCCTCTACAGGATCTTTTTTACTTGCCATCTTAGCTGGAATTAAACCTGCTATTACTGTTAAAATCATGCTAATTACTACCAAAATCATAGCTGCAACCGGCTCTACTGTTGCTTGAATTGTAACGCCAGAAAGAGCTTTGATGGCTGCATTAATTGGAATGGTTAAAATTTCAGTAATTCCAATTCCTATTAATCCTGCAATCAATCCAACAATAAATGTTTCTGCATTAAATACTTTAGAAATATCTTTCTTGGATGCTCCAATTGCTCGAAGTATTCCAATTTCCTTTGTTCTTTCCAATACAGATATATAAGTAATAATTCCAATCATGATTGATGAAACAATTAGTGAAATACTAACAAATCCAATTAATGCATAACTTACAGCGTCAATAATATTGGTAATAGATTTCATCATTGTACCTACAATATCAGAATAAGTAATTACATTTTCTTCTTTTCCTTCTTCTCTTTGCTTTTCACTGTATTCTTCAATTAGTTTTGTTATATCTTCTTTTGCATCAAAAGATTTTGGGTAGATAAGAATTGATGATGGTTTTTCTAAATCTACTGCTCCTAACATTTCTAAATTTTCATCATAATCCGCTTCTTGATTTTCTTTGTATGTTTGCATCATGTTGGCAACTTCTTCTGCTGACATTTGACTGATTGCTAATTTCTGTTCTGTTGTTAAGTCATTCATGTTAAATTCAGCCTTTTCTCCTTTGTTTGGGAATTTTAATCCTGTAAATACATTTATCTCTGGATTTTCTTTTTGCTCTTTTACAATATCAGATTCATTTGTCTTGTTGATTACATGTTCTTTTAAATCTTTTAAATATCCAATTCCTCCCGACATCCCACTTGCTACACTATCTTCATTTAATTTAATAATTCCAACTACTTTTATACTTTCGGCATCCTTCAATTTTTCTTTCATATAAGTATCATCATCCTTTTTATTGATCCATAACCCATTTTCCTTTTGATAGTAATCTGAATTTAACATTAGTTTAAAAGACAAATTTAAAAGTTCATCATAGGTATATGTTGTTTCTTCTGCATCTTCTATGGTTTCACCATTTTGTATTTTTTCCATTTTTTCTTGTAACTCATTTTGATCCTTTACACCTAGAGAATATAAAACATAGTCATTAATTTCGTTATTATCATTTACAATTAGCACTACTTCATTGTAAGCTTTAGGCCAACTTCCTGCCACTATATCATATTGTTCCTGCAACAATTCTTCATTGTCTAACATTTCTGTCCATACATCTGTATTCATAATACTGATTCCACTAGTCTGAGTAGAGTTTTGTGTCATACTTCCCATTCCCATTTTTTCCATGACAGTACTTGGGTTTACTTGTACAATTCCATCCTCTGTATTTTCTTTATATAGATTCAAATTTAAGTTATATTGATATTGAATCGCATTTGCTTTTGCTACAAGTTCATTATTCTCTTCTTCTAAATATTTCTTGAATTCTGTTAAGTTATTATTTTCCACTTTATTTGAAATGGTAGAAAGCATATCTGACATGATATCTTGAGAGTAGATTTTTCCATCTTCTATTTCTCTGTCCTTATCTTGTTCCTCCATCATCGTTTCCATCATAGCTGATGTATCAATTACTGCTTCTTCGATACTAATCGGATAAGAAGACAAAGTATCTTCTTCTACCTTATCGATATAGTTTTGAATGCCCGTAGATATAGCAAGAATTAAAGCAATTCCTATAATTCCAATACTTCCTGCAAAAGCGGTTAAAATCGTTCTTCCCTTTTTTGTCATCAAGTTATTCAAACTTAAATTAAGAGCTGTAAAAAATTTAATTGATGTTCTTCTTTTTTCTTTCTCTGTATTTTCTATTTTCACATTTTCTGCTTGATATGGATTAGAATCATCTGTAATGACACCATCTAAAATTTTAATAATTCTAGTAGAATATTCTTCTGCCAATTCTGGATTATGTGTGACCATAATAACTAATCTATCTTTTGCAATCTCTTTTAAAATCTCCATTACTTGTTTGCTAGTTTTTGTATCTAAAGCTCCTGTTGGTTCATCAGCTAAAATGATATCCGGATTATTCACTAAAGCCCTTGCAATAGCGACTCTCTGCATTTGTCCACCAGATAATTGATTTGGCTTTTTATGAATCTGTTCTCCTAATCCTACGTCTTGCAATGCTTTTATTGCTCTTTGCTTTCTTTCTTTTTTACTAACACCTGAAAGTGTAAGTGCTAGTTCTACATTTGAAAGAATCGTTTGATGAGAAATTAAATTATAGCTTTGGAATACAAAACCTACTGAATAATTACGATAAGCATCCCAATCTTTATCTTTAAATTCTTTAGTAGATTTCCCATTAATAATTAAATTCCCATCTGTGTATCGATCCAATCCTCCAATAATATTTAACAAAGTTGTTTTTCCACATCCACTTTGTCCTAAGATCGATACAAATTCATTTTCTCTAAATTCTATATCTATCCCTTTTAGTGCTTTAACTGTCGTTCCTGCTGTAATGTAATCTTTTGTAATATGTTCTAATTTTAGCATAAATTCACTCTCCTCTATATCCCCTTTTATAATAAACTGTTTTTGGATTATACACTTTTACTCTATATTTGTAAAGTAATTTGTATATTCATATTTATCAACTTCTATCTTTTCACCCAAGTATTTTTCCAAATCTTTATTTATAATTAGTTCTTCTTTTTCTGCTTTTTTTAGTTTTTTAATATGAAATTCCAATTTGGATGCTAAAGATTTATTTTCTGTTCTCCATAGTGCTTCTATCTTCTTGGCTGAATGTGTAAAAGTATATTTGGCACATTTTTTATCTTTTTCAAAATGTTCTTTCATTCTTCTTTCTATGTCTGTTGTGATTCCTGTATATATTGAGTTATCTTCACATCTTAGCATATATGTATAGTACATTTCTTTTACCTCTTGTTTGATTTTTTATTGTTATATCATTAGAATCCTAATTTTGCAAATGTTTATCAAATTTGCAAAATTATGTAAATTGTGGTATAATATGATTAGATTTGCTTTTGCAAACTAGTAAATTAAAATACGTCAACGACTAAGTTGACAGGCATAATGGAGGTAATATTTATGCTATTAGGAAAAAGGACGGAAGTATCGTAGATCTTCCATCCAGCGTTCTTCCTAAGCCGAAAAGCAAATATTCAAAACTTTATCGACAAATATCTATTCAACATGGATATAATGATCCAAAAAACTTCTTTGACTCATCCTTTTTTATTAATTTGGATCCTGTTGAAGCCAAAGTAAAAGATGGTGTCTATAATGTTTGGTATAAAACTTTAGGGCGATCTTGTTTTGATATTTTTGACGATATTGAAAACAGAATTGGTCACAATGCTATTATTGTAGGTACACACGATGCAGCATTGGCATGGCCTGATTACGTAGTTGAAGCAATTCCTTTGAGTAACGGAATTATAAGAGCGGATAAATTTCGTTCTTACCTTAAGTAACTACTCCGGAAACGATTAGTTGTAAAGAAAATATTTCTTTACAACTAATCGTTTTTATGATAATATTTTTTAGAAAATGATAATAGGAGCAAGAAATGAAAGAATATTTCTATAAAAAAGAATATAAATATATGTACTTGGCAAAGTTTTTTTACAACTTTGCTAATACATTACTCGAAACCTTTGGAACCGTTATGTTATATAAAAATGGCGTTCCCATTTGGCTAATTCTACTAATTTATGGACTACGATTTGGAATTACTGGATTCTGTACGCCACTTTTTATCACTATCTCTCGTAAATTTGGAATTGCTAAATGTGTATTAATATCAAACACTTTTAGTATTATAACTTCTTATTTTATGATAAATAGTGAAAATATCTATCAAAATATCATTATTTTTATCCTTGCATTCGGTTTTATGGGGCTTTCTAATCCTACCGCTGATGCCTTATCTAGTAAATATGTAGATACCAAACATCGTGGAAGATTTAATAGTTTTTTGAATTTAACTAAAATATTAGCTACCGTATTAGCTAGTTGTATGGTGGCATGGGGTGTCATATCAAATAGTAATATGGTACTATTCACTATAATTGCCATATTCTTTTTATTGGAATATATATTTACTTTAAAACTAGATTACAAAATAGAAAATAAAACAAATGCTTTTACAGCAACTCTAAAATACCTGTCTAAAAGTAAAAATAAATTCAAAATCATTTATGCTTTGCGAACTAGCCATATAATAGAAAGATTATTTTTACCACTTTACTTATTTATTGCGTTAAAAGACTTTGCTCTATTTTCCTCCGTTATTACTATTTCACTAATATTACAAATTGCTACCATCACATTAATTGGAAAATACACCGATAAAAATATAACAAAATCCAATAATTTAGTAACAACAATTCGAGCCATCATTACTTCTATCTTTTTATTCACCAAAAATAAAGTAGTGATATCTTTTAATAAAACCTTGAGCGATAATTTTGAAAAGGTATATGAAACTTCTATTCAAACATCGATCCAAAATATTATCAAGGAATCGAAGGAAAGTAATGAATTACTATCAGCAGTTGGACAAATGAGTTTGTGTTTTACCGAAGTAATCATATTTGCAATATTAGCTCTTTTAAGTAGTTTTATTGGTGAACAAGTATTTATTATAATTTTTATATTATCAATAGTATCAACCATTTTTATTAACATTAATATAAAAGAGGAAGAATCTAAATCATAAAATAAGTTTTTAACAGGTTCATTATTTTTGACTTTTTATGTTGATTGTAGTATAATAATAAGTATAGGTAAACACCTTTATATTAATTAAATCCAATTATAAAACATTTAAAGGAGGACTCAAAATGAGAGCAGGATTTGATATTACGTACGACTATATGTGTGGTTTAATTTTCAGCGAGGGGTTAAGAACCCCTGAAGAAGTAGCCGAAAGGACTGGCTACAATCTGAAATTTGTGAAAAATTATTTTTCACACCTTCGGAACGAAGGATGGGTTATTGAACCCGGCAAGCCACTCATGGCTGGAGATATACAACTTCGACCATAAGTCTCAAAAGGACTACTAATTAAATTTGGTAGTCCTTTTATTAATCTTTTTTATCTTATATCTACAAAAATATATAATTTTTATGTTATACTATAATTGGTGATAAATTTGAAAATATTATTTAAAAATACAACAAAATATAACAAATCCATATACATAGAATTCTTACAATTTCATCAAAAAAAGTTCGGACTAAAATACACTTTATATACTGCTATGATAATAGCCCTACTCTTATTTTTAGCTATCGTACAAATTAAATTTCATAATATGAATTTAGCAATTATAATTTGCTTTGTAATTACTTGTTTTTTTCTTTGGAGATATCTACATCCAGCTTCTGAAGTTTCCAAAGATTTTAAAAGTGAAAAGATACAAAATGAGCAAAAATTCACGTTTCTATTTTATAAAAAATACTTTAAAATACGAGCTAACTTACAAACTGACATGATAAAATACAATAGTTTATACAAAGTGTTTGAGACTCCTACTTTTTTCTACCTTTATCTTGATAAAACCCATTCCCTATTGCTAAATAAAGAAACTTTTTCAGTTGGTTCTTCCGATGATTTTTCTAATTTTATCCGTAGAAAATGTTGGTATAAATTCAAAAAAGAAAAACAAAGCCAAAAATAGCAGAATCACCTCTGCTATTTTATGATTATCTTTTTATTTTATTGGTTGTCGTTTTTTCGAATTCTTCCTTCCTAATTTCAATATCAGAAATACGTTTATAGATTGGAAGCTCCTTGCAAACTTCATGAATATCTTCCTTTAATTTTTCTTCTCTATTTTCTAATTTTAATTCCTCTACTTTTTCTTCATTCAAAAATATTTCTGCTACCAGTGCTACTTCCTGTCCAATTGCATTCTTTTTACCTTTTACAATTACTTCTTGAACATAAGGAATTCCTAATATATAATTTTCTATCTCTTCTGGATAAACATTTTTCCCATTATCTAAAACAATTAAATTTTTCTTTCTACCATTGATTACAAGTTGTCCTTTTTTATTGATATGTCCATAATCTTCTGTATTAAACCATCCATCTTTTAAAACTTTATCGGTTCTTTCTTGCTCTTTGTAATATCCTTTCATTACAATATCACCTTTTACGCAAATTTCACCATCTCCATCTGGCGTTACATTCTCTAATTTTATTTCACAGCATGGTAAAACTACTCCTACTGTTGAACTATCATTAAATTGTAATCGATTTACACTAACCAAAGGCGAACATTCTGTTATTCCATATCCATTTAATAAAGTTATTCCTATATCATTAAAGAATTTTCCTATTTCTGGACGAATTGGTGCTCCTCCACATACAATCTCCTTCAAGTTCCCACCAAACGCTTGATGAATCGATTTAAAAAATACATTTCTTAAATCAATTCCTATTTTTCTTAGAGCATTACTAATCGGAATTATTTTCTTTAGCATCTTATCTTTCCCTGTCTTTTGGGCATTATTCCAAATATTTTTATAAAATATTTCCGTAAAGGCAGGTACTAAATATATATAATCTGGCTTATAGAATTGTAAATTTTTAAGCACATTTTTCAAACTATCATTAATACAGATGCAGGCACGTTTATGTAAAGCTACTAAGATTCCTGCAACCGCTTCATAGGTATGATGATATGGTAGAACAGATAAACACTTTGTATTAATATCAGCTACTTGAAGTCCATAATATACAACACTGATTAGATTGTGTTCTGTTAACATAACTCCTTTAGGGTCTCCTGTTGTTCCTGATGTATAAACTAAAAGTTTTAAATTATTTTCATCATCTTGTAATTCTGTATATTTTTTACTTCCTTTTTCTAATGCTTTTTTGCCTTCTTCTTTAAACATATCATAAGATAATATATTTTGATCCTTTTCTTTTCGATTTAATCCAATAAAAAACTTCACATTAGGTACTTCTTGTTTTATTTCAGGAATCCATTTTTCATATTTTTCTGAATAAAATAAAACTTCACTATCACTATGTTTTAAAACATTAATAATTCCCTCTACCGTAAGTTCTCGATCGATTGGAACAAATACTCCCGTACTTTTTAGTACCGTTAAATATACTGTAAGCCATTTATAACTATTTTCTCCAATGATTGCTATATGTTTATCTTGCATTCCAAGATTTGCAAGTGCTGTACCTAATTCCTCTGTATCTCTTACGAATTCTTTATAAGTGACTTTCCTATTTTTTTCCTTTCGATTTTCATCTTTGTATTCAAATGCAATTTTATCTCCTGCTTCTTTTGCTGCTAAATTTAGCATTTCTTTTATGGAAGTTACTTTTTGAGCTTTATTTAATTTTATTTTTCTATTCATTTCTAATTTCCTTTCTCTAAACTTATATCCTAAATTTGATTCTTTATTTTGTACAGTATATATCATTTTTTATTTTTATACAAGTTTTTTATTTTCACAAACAAATATTTGACTTTTTGTTTTTTTGTGATATAATAAGCACAAATGTTTGGTTTATGGTGATAAAAATGGATATTATAGATAAATTAAAAATTCTTGCAGATTCTGCAAAATATGATGCTTCTTGTAGTTCAAGTGGAAGCTCACGAAAAAATAAAAAGAATGGAATTGGAAACGGAAGTGCTTCTGGTATATGTCATAGTTGGGGTGCAGATGGCCGTTGTATTTCTTTACTAAAAATTCTATTTAGTAATTGCTGTATGTATGATTGCAAATACTGTATCAATCGCTCAACCAATTCGGTAAGACGTGCTACTTTCACACCAAGAGAAATAGCTGATTTAACAATAAACTTTTACAAAAGAAATTATATTGAAGGTTTATTTTTAAGTTCAGCTGTCATTAAATCACCTGACTATACTATGGAAATGTTAATTACTACTGTCTCTATTTTAAGAAACGAATATAATTTTAATGGCTATATTCATTGCAAAACAATTCCTGGCTGTAGTAAAGAATTAATTGATAAATTAGGAAAATTAGTAGATCGAATGAGTATTAATATTGAACTACCATCTAATGATAGTCTAAAATTATTGGCTCCTCAAAAAGAAAAAGATGGAATATTAACGCCAATGGCATATGTTTCAAATGGAATTAAACAAAACAAGTTAGATAAAAGCAAATTTAAATCAAATTTTGTTCCTGCTGGTCAAACAACACAATTAATTGTTGGAGCTACTCCTGAAAGCGACTTAAAAATTTTAAAACTTTCTGAAGGGCTTTATCATAAATTAAGTTTAAAAAGAGTATATTATTCTGCCTATGTAAGCATAAATAACGATGCAAACTTACCGACCTTAGAAACACCTCCTCTACTTAGAGAAAACCGATTATACCAGGCTGATTGGCTACTTCGCTTTTATGGATTTAAAGCAGATGAATTATTAGATGAAACACACCCTAACTTCAATCATATATTAGACCCGAAATGTGACTGGGCACTCAGAAATATAGATAAATTTCCTATTGAAATTAATACAGCTGATTATTTTACTTTGCTTAGAATTCCTGGAATCGGCGTTATATCTGCTAAAAAGATAATTCGTGCCAGGCGTAGCTTTTTGCTGAATTTTGATTCTTTAAAAAAATTGGGAGTTGTTCTAAAAAGAGCAAAATACTTTATTACTTGTAAAGGAAGATATTTTGATAAAGTCTATAAATTTAATGAATCATTTATTGAAGCAAACCTAATTGCTCAAGAAAATTTTACTCTTCCAAAAGAAAATTTTGAGCAATTGTCACTTTTTGATAAATTACAACCAACAAAGGAGGATAAAATAAAATGTCTAACTGGAAACTTATAAACAAAATTTATTTATATGATGGAACTTTTTATGGATTACTTACCATCGTTTTTGATAGTTATTTAAATAAAACACTTCCTCAAAAGATTTATCCCCAAAACAGTTATATTCCTAATTTCTTAGATAAAACTGTAAAATTCGAAACCAATTTTGAAAAGTCTCAACGAGTATTTAATGGAATTGAGAAAAACATTGGACATGATGCTTTATATAATAGTTATCATGCCTTTTTATCAGACGAAAAAGATAAAGAAATTTATATTTTAAAATATTTGTGTGATGGCTTTCATATAGGTCCTAAAATCAATAATAATCTCACTACTTCCTATGTTTTTAAAGTAATTAATATGAGAAAACGAGCTTTGGCTGAATGTCATAGATTAAAGGGGTTGCTTCGCTTTCAAGAAATCGGAGAAAATTTATGCTATGCTTCCATCCATCCAGATAATAATATCATAGAACCTTTAGGTCATCATTTTATAAAGCGTTTGCCTTGTATGAATTTTGTTATTCATGATAAAAATAGAGAAATTTGTTTTGTGTATAATTCTAAAGAATATAAATTAATTAATAGCCAAAACATTAAAATTCCAGAAATTTCGGAAAATGAAAAAGCATATCAGGAATTATGGAAAATGTTTTTTAAAACTATTGCTATTAAAGAGCGAGCAAATTCCAGATGTCAAATGCAATTTATGCCTAAAAAATACTGGAAAGATTTAATTGAAGAACCATAAATCCATAATGTAAAATAAATAAAAATAGCTGCCCCATTAATTATTGAGCAGTTATTTTTATTTAGTAAGAAATTGAACTAAAAAACAATTTCTTTAACATTTTCAAAATTCGCATCATCACTTGTTAAGGTGATATCAAAATTTCTTCTATATTCTTCCAAATTGTCATCAATATTTTCATTTAAAAATCCTGTTAGCACCGTGTTTTTCCATTGTTCTTTTGGTACCATTTTTTTATCTTCTACGGCATCGCCTATTAATAACCTATAAATTTTACTTTCCAATTCCGCTTCTATTTCTCTTGGTAAATTTCCTTCCATACTTTTATTTAAGGAATGAATAAGTTGTCCTTCAAACTTCTCCATTTTTCCATTTTCATCAAATCTTATAAAATTACTGATAATAAATATATTTTTATAATAACTATCATTTTCTTTTAAAAATAACTCTATTGTATTTCCAATTCCTGCTGATAATATAATAACTGGTACATTATTTTCATACATTTCCTTTAAAAACTCTTTGGCACCTTTTCTAAAGATTAAATTACTTTTTTCTACGGATTTTTCTAATTTTTCTTTTGTTAGATGATATTTATAATATAAATTCATACATTCTTTATACCATTTTTCCATAGCAATTTTCTTTTCATCAAATGGAATCTGATAACTTAGTTCAATTGGCCTGTATTTTTGATATAAGTTTGATAATTCTTGTTTAAATTCTTCTCCTAATAATTTTCCTATTGCATCCCACGAATCGTCGCTTTTCGTGTCTGTTATTGTTTTATCAAAGTCAATTGCAACATATATATTATTTTTATTAAATTTTATTACTTTTAATTTTTCTTGTTCTATATATTTCATAAAGATTCTCCTTATTTCAATGATTTTACTACAATTTAATTTTAAAAACATGTCTTGTTTCATTATCTGACAAAATGGGAAAACTATTACAGCTTTCCCATTTATGTGTCTCAGGCTTTTCTATTAATTTATTTGGCTATAACGCCTATCCTCTCTAAAATATACCTAATACCATCATCATTATAAAGCAATACAAATGGCTTGTTTTCTATCCAATACTTTATAACCATATTGACATATTCAATCGCTGACTCATAATTACTCTGATTATGAAATTTTTCCAATGCTTCTTTTTTAATTTCACTATCAATTAAATTAGAATCTGTGTCCTCTATAATATCTGCAAAGCTTTCTAAATTCATATTTTTTAAATCATATCGTGTTAATACGAATGTATGATTTATTTTTTTATCTAGAGCTGTCAACGTTGCACTTGGATGTACCAATGCGAACACTTTTATTTGCTCTAATTTTTTAGTTTGCTCCAATAAAGTTGTTTCCAATTTACTTTGCAACGCTTTTTCCGCATTTTCCATATTTCTTGCTTCTTTTAAAGCATTTTCTGCATCTGCAAGAGTTTTTTTAGCTTTTTTAAGTTGTTGTAAAGCTCTTTCAACATTATCTTTAGCACTTTGATATATCGCTTGACATTGTTGAATTTTTAATTTCTGATCTTCTAAACCTTCTTCAATAATCCTTATATATTCTTCTTGTTTTTGGGGATTATTTTTGTATTGATTTTTTCCAATCATTTTTCTTTGCAAATCTATAGAATGTTTGGACTTTTTAAAAAATCTCATAACTGCAGAATAATCAGATAATTTTTTAAGCTCCGCAAAATCTGCTAGCGTTTGAGGTAACCGGACAATTGCTATAGTTTTCATAATAAAAAACCTCTTTCTATAATTTTTCTTAGTCATATAACTAAGTTATTAAAATTATAGCACGGTCATTTACATAGTTCAAGTTTATTTGTTATTTTTTAAATTTTTACTTACTCACTCATTGTCTTTTAGACTAAATAATATAAAATATTCCTTTATTTTATTGTTCTCCTTTTTACCTTGTGGTATAATAATTTCAAATTTTATAGTAAATGGAGAAAAATAATGAAAAACTTTTTTATCATATTAATTATGAAACTATTTTATCTTATCTTAAAAATTTGTGGCAAAAAAGGAGGAAATCTACTTGGCAAAATTGCTTATGATTGGAACCCTAATATTTTTAAATATTTTAAGGTAAACTGTCCTGTTATAGCAGTTACAGCAACAAATGGAAAAACCATGACAAATAATGCAATTGGATATACTTTAAAAACTGCCAGTAAAAAAGTAATTAGTAATACAGAAGGAAATAACATGGAAACCGGTATTCTTTCTACTATTCTGAAAAATTGTACACTTACTGGGAAGATTAATGCTGATTTTTTAGTATTTGAAGTTGATGAAGGATATGTCCCTGTTATCTTTAAAGATTTTAGATTAGATACTTTAGTAATTCTCGATTTCTTCCGAGATCAATTAGATAGAAATGGTGAAGTAGAATCTTTGATTCTTAAAATTAATGAATTCTTAAAAACTTATACTGGTAATTTAGTATTAAATAATGACGACCCTAATGTAGCAAGACTTGGAAAAGCCAATGAAGAGAATAAAAATGTTTATTACTTCAGTGTAGAAAAATATCAGTATGCAACAGAAAACTTGAAAGAAGCAGGTGAAGGAAAATTTTGTCCGTTCTGTAATACTCGTATTGAATATGAATATTACCAATATTCTCATATTGGTAAATTCAAATGTCCAAATTGTAATTATGGTGACAATGAAATTTATAAGCTAGCTACTGATGTTGATTTAAAAAATAGAGCTTTTAAAGTTGATGATATTCCTTACAAAATCAGATTTAATAGTATCTATAACATTTATAACTTTATAGCTGTTATAAGTTGTGTAAGTCTTTATAATATTGATACAAAAATTATACAAAAAGCTCTATCAAAATTTGTTTTAAACAATGGCCGATTAGAAGAAATTGAAATAAAAGGAATTCCTACCATTATAAATTTAGCAAAAAATCCAACAGGAGCAAATGTTAGCCTTAGGATCTTAAATGAAGATGATGATGAAAAAGAATTATTATTTGTTTTAAATGATAATCTAGCAGACGGACATGATGTATCCTGGATTTGGGATATCAATTTTGATAACTTAAATCATGTTTCAAGAATTGTAACTTCAGGAACACGTGCCTATGACATTGCCATTAGAATAAAAACATCTGGATTTGATCCTGATAAAATACACCCCTATTTAGATTTACATGAAGCAGTAGAAAATTTATATAACACAAATGTAAAAAAATATGTTATAGCAAACTATACTTCTTTACAACCAACCAGAAATGAAATTTTAAAATTAAAATGAGACAAGAGGGACAGGTCTTTTTTGTCTCATGAATTTAGTAGAAAAATGTCGAAAAATAAAGTAATAAGAAAACGATTTAAATCGACAAAAAAAGTGAGACAAAAAAGACCTGTCCCTCTTGTCTCACAAAAAAGGAGAAAATTATGAAAGAATTAAAAATTTTATATCTTTATCCAGATATATTAGAGTTATATGGTGATTTTGGAAATATTCAAGTGCTTCGATATCGTTTAGAAGAACGTGGCATTAAAGCAACTATTGTTCCTTATTCTATTGGAGATGATGCTCCTGATTTTAACGATTATGACTTAGTCTTTTCAGGTGGTGGAGCTGATCAAGAGCAAGGAATTTTAGCAGAAGATTTACTTCAATACAGAAATAATATAAAAGAAGCTGTAAATAATGGCGTATTCTTTTTATTAATATGTGGTAGCTATCAATTATTTGGTAGATACTACAAAGGTGTTGAGGGTAACATTATTCCAGGATTAGAAATTTTTGATTATTATACAGAGGCCTTAGCAGATAGAAAAAAACGATGTATTGGAAACATTGTTATTGAGGCAAAATTGAATGATAAAGAAACAAAAATTATTGGTTTTGAAAATCATGGTGGACAAACTTTCGATATTACCACCCCCTTTGGTGATGTTCTATTTGGAAATGGCAATAAATTTGGAGATACTCAAGAAGGATTTTTTATAGATAATGTAATTGCAACCTATTTGCATGGTCCTCTTCTTTCTAAAAATCCAGAGCTTGCTGATTATATCATTAAATATTGTTTAGATAGAAAATATAAGGATGATATTATTTTAGAGCCTTTAAATGATGAGTTTGAGTATAAGTGTAGACAACAATTGTTAGATAGATTCTTAAGTATAGAAAAATAAAAGACTCTTACTAAAATTTAAAAATAGAGCAGTTTTTAAAACTGCTCCTTTTTATATTACAAATGCATTACTCTTTGTTTAATTTCTTTCGTTTTTCCTACATTCCAGAAATTCTCTCCTAAGTAACCACAAGTTCTTCTAACAACTGTCAACTTACTATGATCTTTATTTCCACAATTAGGACATTCCCACTCATTATCTTTATTAATGATAATTTCTCCGTCAAATCCACATTCATGGCAATAATCTGACTTTGTATTAAATTCTGCATATTGAATATTATCATAAATAAATTTAACAACTGACTCTAAGGCATCTATATTTTTACTCATATTTGGTATCTCTATGTATGAAATTGATCCTCCTGTTGATATATTTTGGAATTCACTTTCAAATTTTAATTTTTCAAAAGCATCTATCTTTTCCCTTACATCAACATGATATGAATTTGTGTAATATCCCTTATCAGTAATATCTTTTATTGTTCCAAATTTTTGCTTATCAATTCTTGCAAATCGATAACATAAACTTTCTGCTGGAGTACCATATAATGCAAATCCAATATTTGTCTCTTTTTTCCATTTTGCAGTAGTATCTCCTAAATGTTTCATAACTTTAAGAGCAAAATCGTGTCCTTTTTCTGTTGTATGTGACTCACCTGTCATTAATTTTGTTAATTCATAGATTCCAATATATCCAAGTGACATAGTAGAATATCCACCATATAATAATTTATCAATTTTTTCACCTTTTTTAAGCCTTGCTAAAGCTCCATATTGCCAGTGAATTGGACTAATATCAGAATGAGTACCAAGTAGTGCATAATGTCTACACATTAATGCTTCTTTACAAAGTTCTAGTCTTTCATCTAGTAATTCCCAGAATTTCTCTTCATCTCCGTCTGCTATAATTCCTATTTGTGGTAGATTGATACTTACTACACCTTGATTAAATCTTCCTTCAAATTTATAATTTCCATTTTCATCTTTCCATGGTGATAAGAAACTTCTACATCCCATCGGACTAAATACATTTCCTTCATAGTTTTCACGCATTTTTTTAGCTGAAATGTAATCTGGATACATTCTTTTTGAAGAACATTTAACAGCAATTTTTGTTAAGTAATCATATTCCCCACCTTTTAAGCTATTAAATTCATCTAATACATATACTAATTTAGGGAATGCTGGTGTTACATAAACTCCTGCTTCATTTTTGATTCCTTCATATCTTTGTCTTAAAACTTCTTCAATAATCATTGCATTCTCTTTGATATATGGATCATCTTTTTCCAAATGCAAGAACAAGGTTACAAATGGAGATTGTCCGTTTGTTGTCATCAATGTATTAATTTGATATTGAATCGTTTGTACTCCTGCTTTTAATTCAGCTTTTAATCTAGTTTGTGCAATATCTTCTATAATATCAGCTTTTAATTTATCTCCATATCTTTCTTCTAACTCTTTTTTAAATTTGTTATAGCTTTTTCTTAAATATTTTCCTAAATGTATCAAATCAACGGATTGTCCACCATATTGGTTACTTGCAACAGCAGCGATAATTTGTGTAGTAACTGTACAGGCAACTTGGAAACTTTTTGGTGGTTCAATCATTTTTCCGTTCATAACAGTTCCATTATCTAACATATTTCCAATATCAATTAGACAACAGTTAAAAATTGGTTGTATAAAATAATCAGCATCATGGAAATGTAAAACTCCTTCGTCATGAGCCTTCGAAATTTTTTCAGGTAATAACATTCTTTTGGTTAAGTCTCTTGAAACTTCTCCTGCAATATAATCTCTTTGAGTAGAAGCAAGTAGTGTATTTTTATTTGAATTCTCTTCTGCTAACTCTTTATTTTCATTCCTAATTAATCCAAGTATTGATTCATCTGTTGTATTTTGTTTTCTAACTAAGGCCCTGGTGTATCTATATACAATATATTTTTTGGCTAATTCATATTTTTGAATTTCCATTAATTTTTCTTCTATAATATCTTGTATATCTTCTACTAAAATTCTTTTTTTGCCTAACTCTTCTATGTAATTAATAATTTCTTTAATTTCTTCTTTTGTTGCTCTTTCTCTTGGTTTCACTTCTTGGTTTGCCTTATCAACTGCTACTCTAATCTTTTCTCTATCGTAATCTACTGCTCTTCCGTCTCTTTTGATAACTTTCATCTCACATTTCCCCCTCAAATTTAATATGGGTTTATTATATACTAAGATTTTTTTAATTCTGTTGCAAAAGCAACAAATTATCAAAATTTAATTTTGTGAATTTTAAATCGTGCTTTGTTGTAAGATTTTGTCGTTTGTTACAGTTATATTACAAATTTGTTACAAAATTATGTATTCTTTTTATTTTGGTGTTGCAATTGCAACTATTTTTTTATATAATAGGAAAGTAGAACTTTCCTATTATATAAAAATGCTACAATCGCTATTGCCTTTAAGATTTTCTCATTACATTCGAAAACTTAAATCGGCGAGAAGAAAAGGTGGCAAAGCCACTTTTCTTGTATAATATAATTACTATAAAAGAAAGGATTAAAAAAGTGAATACCAATTTCAATATAGATAACTTTATAAAAAATTTTGAACATAACTGTAATAAAGTAACCAAGAAAATATTTAACAAAAATGAATTAATTACTAGTTATATAAAAAACAGGAATCAATTTTGTATTTTAATACATGGAAATGCCGATTTAGTTCGCTATGACTTAAATGGAAATCGAACAATCATTGAGCACTTTTCCAAGAATGATATATTCGGTGAAGTCTTCTACTCTGTAACAACGAATAATGAGCTATTAGTTGAAGCTCGCGAAAAATGTGAAGTATTAATCTATATTTACGATGACATACATAACAAATGTAGAAGTAATTGTAAATTTCATCAAGAATTATCTGAAAATTTACCTGAATTAATTTTAGGTAAAGTAACTAAATTAAATACTAGAGTTGAACTTTTAACCAAAAGATCAACTCGTGATAAATTACTCGGATATTTTTCTTTACTCTCAACTAGGACTTTAAGTAAGACTCTTTTCTTACCTTTTTCTTTAACAGATTTAGCAGATTATTTAAGTGTCGATCGAAGTGCCATGATGAGAGAATTAAAACTTTTAAAAGATGATGGTTTTATTGAGAAAAATGGTAATACGATTACTTTATTGTATAAATAAAATTTTAGCGAAGAACCAACTTATATATAAATAAACTACTATGCCGGAAAGTATTTATAAATTAGAAATTATTATAAAATATTTTAGGAGAATCTCAAACTTGCTTTGAGAGGTGCCTAAAATATTTTATTATAAGTTCTTTTATAAATAGCTTGACTTAAATAGTAGTTTATTTATATATAAGTTGGTTCTTTGCTTATTATCATTAGAATTTCAAAGAATCTATATCATTAAATGCAATCTCTCTTTCTTCCCCTGTCTTCATATCTTTTAATTTAAATTTATTCTGATTTATTTCATCTTCTCCAATTATGATGACATAAGGAATTTCTAGTTTATCCGCATATTTAAATTTAGCTTTTAATTTCTTATTATTCAAATAAATTTCTGTTTTTACCCCATTATTCCTCAATTTAGTTGCTAATTTAATCGGCATATTCAAATCTTCTATCATTGGTATAATTAACACGTCCGAAACCGACTTTTTCTCTGCTTTTATTAAATTCAATTCGTTCAATTTATAAAATAGACGAGTTAAACCAATCGATACACCGACTCCTGGTAATTTTTTATCTGTATAATATTCAGCTAAATTTTCATACCTTCCACCTGAACACACACTTCCAAGCTCTCTATAATCATTTAAAAAAGTCTCATATACAGTTCCTGTGTAATAATCTAGTCCTCTTGCTATTGTTAAATCTACTTTAAAATTATTTTCTGGAATTTCAAATAGTCTCATATTCTTTACTACATATTCTAGTTCTTGAACTCCTATTTTAAAAGTTTCGCTTGCAAAATTTAATTCTTTTAACTTTTGGATTTTTTCATCAGAAGAACCATCAATTGCAATAAAATTCATAATTTTTGAAATTGCTTCTTTTGAAACATTTAAGTCTTGTAATTCTTTTCCAACCGCTTCTTTTCCGATTTTATCAATTTTATCAATAATTCTTAATATAGCAACAGAATTCTCTTTTTGGCCTATTTCCTCAAATAAGCCGTTTAATATTTTTCTATTATTGATTCGAATGGTAAAATTATCAAATCCTAGATTTTTGAATATAGTGTAAATTACACTTGGTAGTTCTGCATCATTTATTAAATCCAATTCCCCATCTCCAATGATGTCAATATCACATTGATAAAATTCACGAAATCTGCCTTTTTGTGTTCTTTCACCTCTATACACTTTTCCTATTTGGTATCTTCTAAATGGAAAACTCAAATTTCCATAGTTCTTTGCTACATATTTTGAAAGCGGTACTGTTAAATCAAACCTTAATGATAAATCATTATCTCCTTTTTGAAATCTATAAATCTGCTTTTCGGTTTCTCCTCCGGCCTTAGCAAGTAAAACTTCTGATAATTCTATTACTGGTGTATCTAATGGAAGAAAGCCAAAGTTCTTATATGTATTTTCTATTTTTTCTTTTATTTGATTAAATAATATTTGTTCATTTGGTAATAACTCCATAAATCCTGATAAAGTTCTTGGTTCCGTTTTTCCCATATCAATCATTCCTTTCTATATTTATTATAACAAATTCTTCTATATTTTTTAATAAATTACGAATGCACTTGAAATAAGGTAGCTAAGAAATTTATTAAAAAATATATAAATTTGTATTTGCTTTTTTTACATTAGTTTTGGTCTTAATTCTAGATAAATAGGTTTTTCATCTTTTATCCTTGTACTTAGTCCATGTCCTGGATATACTATAGTATCATCTGGTAATAACATTAACTTATTTGTAATAGAATCCATTATATCTTCTAAACTTCCTGTTGGTACATCTGTCCTTCCCCATGTGCCTCTAAATAAAGTATCTCCTGAAAATAAGCATTTTTCTTTTTCGCAATAAAGGCAAGTTCCTCCTTTGGTATGCCCTGGGGTATGAATAACTTTAAATTCTAAATCTCCTAAATGTATCAAATCCTCATCATCTATTCTAGAATCTGCTTCTAACTCTATCCTTTCTTCTCTAATATATGGTGTTAGATTAATCCCGGCATCATTTAATCCTTTCGCGTCCATACGATGAATTAAAACTTTTCCACCACACTTATTTTTTAATTCTGTCACTCCAAATATGTGATCACCATGACAATGCGTTAAATAAATATATTTTAGTTTTCCACCTAATATTTGAATCATTTCTTCTATTTTATCCACATCTCCAGCGGGATCAATCACCATAATTTCTTTAGATTCTTCATCTAATATGATATAACAATTCGTTGGATCTCCTACCCATGTATCTATCTTTCGTTCTTTTAATATCATTTTCTTTTTTCCTTTCTCTTAAAAGCTGTCCCCAAGTGGACGAAATGTCCATTAGGAAACGTCCCCAATTGGTCATTTTTTTCTTCTTACTTCATATACACTATCAACTTTTCTGATAACTTTAATTGCTTTATTTAGCTCATCTAAATTTTCTACTTCTAATGTAATATCAATGATTGCAATTCGTTCTTTTGTCACTTTTGTATTAACACCAGTTATTTTTGCTTTTGTGGTTCCTATTTCTTTTAAGATGTCTACTAACAATCCCGCTCTATCATTTGAGTTTATTTCTATGTCTGCTTGATAAGAAACCTTATTTTCCTCTTTGTACCATTCCACATCTATCATTCTGTTTTCTTCTGATATTAAGTCTTTTATATTTGTACAATCTTTTCTATGAACTGATACACCTCTTCCTTTTGTAATATATCCTACAATCTCATCACCTGGAAGCGGATTACAACATTTTGAGAGTTTTACTAAACAATTATCAATTCCTTTTACAATAATTCCAGAATTTGATGGCTTAATTTTTCTATTTTTTTCTTTTGCTAGCTCTTGAATTTTCTCCTCTATGTCTTCTTCTTGATGTTCTTTCCTATATTCTTGTAACATTCTAGCAATTATCTTTACCGGAGAGTTAGCTCCAAATCCAACCGCCGCATACATTTCATCTAGATTTTTATACTTATATTTTTCTAACATTGGTTCAATATACTCATTTTTAAATAAACTAGAATATGTGAATCCTATTCTTTTTAATTCTTTTTCGATTGATTCTTTACCTTTTTCAATGTTTTCGGCTTTTTGAGCTTTCTTAAACCAACTTTTTATTTTATTTTTGGCACTTGAACTCTTTACAAATTTAAGCCAATCTCTACTTGGACCTTTTGAACTATCAGAAGTTATAATTTCTATAATATCCCCACTTGTTAACGGGGTTATAATTGGCATCATCTTACTGTTAATTTTACATCCTGTCATATGATGTCCAATCTCTGCATGTATACTATAAGCAAAATCAATTGGAGTTGCCCCTCTCGGAAGCACTTTTATAGCTCCTTTTGGTGTAAATACATACACTTCATCTTCAAACAATTCCGTCTTTAATGTATCTAAAAACTCTTGTGGATCTTGCATTTCTTTTTGCCACTCTAAGGTTTCACGAAGCCAAGCTAATTTATCTTCTTCAACTTTTACTGCTTGTTTCTTTCCAAAATAGCTAGCCTCTTTATATGCCCAATGGGCTGCGATACCATATTCAGCAACACGATGCATTTCCCATGTACGAATTTGCACTTCAAATGGTGTTCCTTTTTCCCCTAAAAGTGTCGTATGAATTGACTGATACATATTAGGTTTTGGAACAGCTATATAATCTTTAAATCTTCCCGGCATTGGACTATATAGTTCATGTACAACGCCTAAAGCAGCATAACAATCTTTCACAGAATTAACTAAAATTCTAAGTGCAAACAAATCATATATCTGATCTAGTGTTTTATTGTCTCTTTTCATCTTTCTATAAATACTATATAAATGTTTTGCCCTTCCAGTTACCTCTGCTTCAATTCTCTGTTTTTTTAAAGCAACTCTTATATCGTCCATAATCTTTTCAATAAACTTTAATCTCTCATCTCTCTTTTTATTAATGCCTTCTACTAATTCATGATATTCTTCTGGATATAAATATTTAAATGACAAATCTTCTAATTCCCACTTTAAAGAATATAACCCTAACCTATTTGCGAGTGGAGCATATAATTCCATTGTTTCTTTTGCATTTGCTATCTGTCTATCTCTTTTTAAATATTTTAACGTTCTCATATTGTGAAGTCTATCTGCCAATTTTATAATGATTACTCTTATATCTTTTCCCATGGCAAGAAACATTTTTCTATAATCTTCCACTTGCTGTTCCTCTACTGATGTAAACATCATGCTACTAAGTTTTGTGACCCCCGCTACCATATCAGATATTTCTTCACCAAACTCTTTTGTTATATCTTCTTCCGTTACTTCTGTATCTTCCACTACATCATGTAAAAGAGCCGCACAAATAGTACTATCATCTAGTCCAATATCTGCTAAAATATATGCCACATTAAGAGGATGTATTATATATGGTTCTCCCGATTTTCTACATTGATTTCCATGATGACTAAAAGCATAGTTGTATGCTTTCATAATTAATTTATTATCTACTCTTCTTGAATGTTGTTTTCTTTTTGCTATTACATCTTGAATGGTTATTTCTTCGTTTTGTTGCATCATTTTAACTTTCATCCCTTTCTCAAAGTACAAATCTAGTTTGGAAAAGAATTGTTATTTGGCTAGGCGCACCAGTTTTCAATTTATGAGGCGTACTTATCGTACGTTGATTAAATTGAAAACGAAATGCAACAACGCCAAATGGCAATTATTTTTCAAACTACACTCCCTTTTACTATCTACTTAGTTTCTTTTATACTGATCTCATAATATCTCTTAAATTAATCTGTAAATTTTCAGCTCCATTAAATGTATTTACTTCTAATACCCCCGCCACATCAACTCTATCTCCAATTTTATATTCTTCTGTCAAATGGCCCATATTAAACCCTATTGCATTTATAATATTGTTTGTATCTTTTAAAGTTAATTTTAAATGCTTTCCTTCCGATAAAGCTCTAATCGAATCTATTTTTAAGTTTTTAAAAGCAAATATTGGCATTTTATTTGCCTCGCCAAATGGCTCTAACCTTTTTAAGCTTTCTACCATCTCTTTGTTAATATCATTTAGATTTATTTTTGCATCAATATTGATGATTGGAATAATTTCATCAATATGCTTTTCCATTGCTATATCTTCAAGTTCTTTTCTAAAGTCTTCTAGCTTCTCTTTTTTTATCGTAATTCCCACAGCCATACTATGTCCACCAAATTTTTCCACAGTATCTGAACATTTCATTAACGCATCATGTAGATCAAAACCTGGTATACTTCTTCCTGATCCTTTTCCAATTCCTTCCTCTTCAAAACTTAATAAGATACTTGGCTTAAAATACATATCTGTAATTTTAGAAGAAACAATTCCAATTACTCCATGATGCCAATTCTTTCCTCCAACAACAATTGCTTTATTGTCATTTAAATGTTCTTTTTCTATTTTTTCTATTGCATTTTCAAAAATGGCCTTTTCTGTTTCTTGTCTTTGCCTATTATGCTCATTTAATCTCTTAGTTAAATCATTTACCTCGTCTACATTTGATGACAAAAATAATTTTAATGCTTCTTCTGCTTTTCCCATTCTTCCACATGCATTTATTCTAGGTGCTACACCAAATGAAATCGTATTGGAGTCAATCTTGGTATAACCAGATGAATTAATAATAGACTTTAATCCTATATTTTTAGTCTGTTTTACAAGCATCAATCCTAATTTTGCTATTACTCTATTTTCATCTACTAATGGAACGATATCAGATATAGTTCCAATACATACAATATCTAAATATTTTAAATAAGTTTCCTCTTTCAATCCCAATTTAATTCCTAATGCTTGAATTAATTTAAAAACAACCCCCACACCTGCAAGTTCTCTAAATGGATATTTACTATCCTTTCTTTTGTTATCAATAACAGCATGTGCTTTTGGTAATTCATTTCCTGGTTCATGATGATCTGTTACAATTGTTTCAATCCCTAGAGAATTAGCATATTCTATTTCATCAATCGCAGATATTCCACAATCTACTGTAATCATTAAATCACATCCAGATTGTTTAATTGTATCTATTGCATCTTTATTAAGACCATAACCTTCATTTAATCGATTTGGTATGTAACTTGAAGCTTCTAATCCCACATCTTCTAAGAAGCTCTTTAACACTGTTATACTTGTAATGCCGTCTACGTCATAATCTCCATATATTGTAACTTTTTGTTTCCCTTCAATCGCTTCTACAATTCTTTCAATAGCTACTTCCATATCTGTTATTAAAAATGGATCATAAAAATCATTTCTTGTTGGATTCAAAAATAATCTAATATCATCTTCTTTTATAATATTTCTGTTAACTAATATGGTAGCTAATAATTCGTTTAATTGATATTTACTTTTTAATTTTTTAATTTCTTCCTCGTTTGTTTCATATATTTGCCACTTTTTATTCATATTCCTCTCCTAAACTTATTTTTTGTTATTGTATAACATTTTTAGTTTTTTTTAAAGGGGTTGGCAATAAAAAACAAAACTATTTGAACATTTTTTATATTCAAATAGTTTCTATTTTCTAATAATTCATTATTTGACTTTTTCTTTGGCTTTGTATAGATAATCTTTGATTCAACTCTGTTTGAAGGCTTAAAATTTTAGCTATATTATTGCTATCTATTAATCTTTGTTGTCTAATAGCTGGCAATTCATTATTTTCAATATTCTTAACTGAAATAGTAAGATTCTTAATTGATTTTTGCATATTGGGTATTTCTTTTTTCTTAATGTTATTTACTGTTACAGTAAGATCATTAATGGATTGTTTCATACTTGGTATTTCGTTTTCTTTAATATCATTTACTGTTATAGTAAGGTCATTAATGGATTCTTTCATACTTGGTATTTCGTTTTCTTTAATATCATTTACTGTTACAGTAAGATCATTAATAGATTCCTTCATACTTGGTATTTCGTTTTCCTTAATATCATTTACTGTTATAGTAAGGTCATTAATGGATTCCTTCATACTTGGTATTTCATTTTCCTTAATATCATTTACTGTTACAGTAAGATCATTAATGGATTGTTTCATACTTGGTATTTCATTTTCTTTAATATCATTTACTGTTACAGTAAGATCATTAATAGATTCCTTCATACTTGGTATTTCGTTTTCCTTAATATCATTTACTGTTACAGTAAGATCATTAATGGATTCCTTCATACTTGGTATTTCGTTTTCCTTAATATCATTTACTGTTATAGTAAGGTCATTAATGGATTCCTTCATACTTGGTATTTCATTTTCTTTAATATCATTTACTGTTATAGTAAGATCATTAATAGATTCTTTCATACTTGGTATTTCGTTTTCCTTAATATCATTTACTGTTACAGTAAGATCATTAATGGATTCCTTCATACTTGGTATTTCATTTTCTTCAATGTTAATAACTCTCATTTTCAAATCTTTCATATCTACTTGCATGTCTAAAAGAATCGTTAAAATCTTTTCTTCCATATTCTCACCTCCTGATGATTAAATTTCACATAAATAAACTATTTGAAAAAATACGTTTTATTTTGCTTTTACTAAGTTGCATTGAAATAAATTATTGAAATAAATAAAAAAGTATCAAATTAATAGTATTAATATGTAAAATTATATTAACATATCAAATTTATTAATTCAATACCTTTGCTAAAATTTATATTATTTTCCATTGACAAAATTCGACAATCATTATACACCAACTACTGAAAATCCATTATCTACATGGATAATTTCACCTGTTATAGCACTTGACATATCGCTAAATAAAAATGCTGTTGCATTACCAACCTGATCAGTTGTCACATTCTTATGTAATGGTGCTTTTTCTTCTACTACATCCAATATCGATCCAAAATCTTTTATTCCTTTTGCTGATAAAGTTTTAATTGGACCAGCAGATATCCCATTAATTCTATATCCTTCTCTTCCCAAATCTTTTGATAAATATCTTATACTAGCTTCTAATGCTGCTTTAGCAACTCCCATTACATTATATCCTTCAATTACCTTTTCTGAACCATAATAAGTATATGCTACAATACTAGCTCCTTCCTTTAACATTTCTTTTTCTTTTGCCATTCTTACAATAGCAACTAACGAATAACTGCTGACATCTTGAGCATGGCTATATCCATCTCTCGAAGTTAGTATAAAGTCATTTCTTAAATCCTCCGAATACGCATGAGCAATGGCATGTAGTATTCCATCTACTTTACCATGATTTTTCTTGATTTCTTCTAAACATTTATCAATATTTTCATCAACTGCTACATCTCCTAAAGCATATACACTTGATCCTGGTAATTCTTCCAATAGGCTTTTTACTTTCTCTATATTTTCTTCTGCAGATGTACAAATTACTTCTGCCCCTTGCTCATACGCTGCTTTTGCTGCTCCCCAAGCAATACTCCACTTGTTTCTTACTCCCATAATTACTACTTTTTTACCTTTTAAAATCATCTTATATTTCCTCCTATTTACATATTCTTAATAATATTTATCGGCAACCGCCATTTACCTTGGTTTATAATTTAACCTCTTTAATATGACATAAATTTTTCATATCTTTGTTTTAATAGTTCTTCTTCTGATAATTGTTGTAATTTTTTAATGTTTTTTATTAAGTATTTTTTTAGTTCTTTTGCAATGTTGTCAAAATCATCTTGAACACCTGTCTCTGGTTCAGATATTATTTGATCGATAATTTTTAATTTTTTTAAATCATTGGCTGTTATTTTCATATTTTTTGCTGCTTCTTTTGCTTTACTTGCATCTTTATATAAAATACTAGCAAAACCTTCTGGCGATAAAATAGAATAGATAGCATTTTCTAACATAATAACTTTATCTCCAACCCCAATGGCTAAAGCTCCTCCACTTGATCCTTCTCCAATTACAATGCATATGATAGGAACTTTTAAACTTGACATTTCCATAATATTTCTAGCTATCGCTTCGCCTTGTCCTCTCTCTTCTGCACCCATTCCAGGATATGCTCCTGGTGTATCAATAAAAGTTATGATTGGTCTTCCAAACTTTTCTGCCTGTTTCATTAATCTTAGTGCTTTTCTGTATCCTTCTGGTTCTGGCATGCCAAAGTTTCGTTCCATATTTTCTTTTACATTTTTACCTTTCTGTTCTCCAATAACCGTTATTGGCATTCCATTTAAAGTTGCTATTCCACCAATGATTGCTTTGTCATCTCCGAAGTTTCTATCGCCATGAAGTTCTATAAATTCTTCAAATATAGCATTGATATAATCTAACGCTTTAGGTCTTTCCAATTGTCTTGCTAATACAACTCTATCCCAAGCAGTCATTGTTTTCTTTTTTTGCATTATTTTTTCACATCCTTCCTTATCTTATCGATTAAAGAGCTCTTCCTATTTGTGTAATCTTATTAACTTTGCAATCGTAGCTTTCATATCTTTTCTTTCCACTATCTTATCTATAAAACCATGCTCTAATAAAAATTCTGAACTCTGAAAACCTTCTGGTAATTTTTGTTTGATTGTTTGCTCTATTACTCTTGGTCCTGCAAATCCAATTAAAGCTTTCGGCTCTGCTAGAATAATATCTCCTAAGCTCGCAAAGCTTGCTGTAACTCCTCCTGTTGTAGGATCTGTAAGTATTGATATATATAAATTTCCAGCTTTATTTAATTTAGCAATTGCACTAGATGTTTTTGCCATTTGCATTAAGGACACAATTCCTTCTTGCATTCTTGCTCCACCTGATACGCAAAACATAATAAAAGGAAGTTTTTTATGGATAGCTGTTTCAATTGCTAAAGTAATTCTTTCTCCTACTGCTGCTCCCATACTTCCCATTAAAAAGTTTCCATCCATAACCCCTAAAACTGCTCTTTCGCCTTCTATCTCGCAAATCCCACATTTTACCGCTTCTTCTATTTTTGTTTTTTCTTTTAATAATTCAATTTTTTTTAAATATCCTTCAAATTGTAAAGGATCTTTTGTTACAATATCTCTTCCTATTTCTTCAAAAGTTCCTTCATCCACTATCTGTTTAATTCGTCTTCTTGCCGACAATCTAAAATGCTTTCCACAATTAGGACATACACTTAGATTTTCATGTAATTCCTCTTTATATATAATTTCTTTACAGTTATCACATTTTACCCATTTTCCAATCATTTTGTCAGATGCTTTTTCGTTTTTTATTCTTCCGCGCTTCCGCTCCATTTATCTTTTTTACTTTATCTATTATCAAGGCTATTCCTCCTTTCCTAATTCTTCTAAGATTATATATTTTATTTTTTTATTTTTCAATTAGGATAAGTGGTCAAAATTTATGCGAGATTTTTTAGAAATTTATCTTTTTTTACTTTACTTTATTTTACTTTTAGTATAATATATAATAGAAATAAAAGAGATTACATAGGAGGATAAAAATGCCAAGAAAAACAAAAGAACAAAAAGAATTAGAAAATGATATAAAAGAAACCCAAAAAGCTACCAAGGCATCTGCAACTAGCAAAAGGACAACCACGAAAAAGAGTACTCAGACAAAGTCTACTACTACAAAAAAAGCTTCAACTGCTAAAAAGACCACTGATAGTAAGAAAAAAGTTGCCACAAGTTCAAAGGCAACGACTACTAAAAAGAAGGCTTCTACTACCAGAAAAACTGCAACAAAAAAAGTTACTAAAAAAGCAACAAAGAAAAAAGTAGAAATTGTTGAGTATTACGATTTGCCTTATCGCTACAATCAAACTGTCGTAAAAGTTTTAGCACAAACGCCTACTAATTTATTCATCTACTGGGATATCTCAGAAGAAGATAGAAAAAATTTCGAAAAACATTATGGAGAAAACTTTTTTGAAACAACGAAACCTGTTCTAATTATTTATAACGATACTTTAAACTATAGCTTTGAAGTTGAAATAAATGATTTTGCAAATAGTTGGTATTTACATGTTTCAGATAGCAAATGTGATTATAGAGTTGAGCTTGGTAGACGTCCTATTACAAAAACAGAAAAATTAAAAGATGATTATATTTATGTTTCTACATCAAACGAAATCGAATCTCCTAATGATAAGATTTTATTTGATAGGAATCAAAAAATGGTTTACTTTAGAAATGTTAAGACAGGTGCTCAAACAGGAAAATCAATTAATAGCTTATCATTTATTAGAAATATGGGAAAAATTTATGATATTTATGATTTATATAAAGAAATCTATAAAACGGAAAACGTAGAAGGAATTTATGATGCATCAAATCCTTCTTCTTAACTAATACAAAATCAATATTAGAAGGATTTTTGATTTCAACTTTATTTCGACAAATTTCAACAAAATACATGAGACATTTTGGACCTGTCCCTGGTGTTTCAAACAAAGGAGAATTATAATGCAAGAAAAAAAAGGATATGTAAGTTTTGTACTTCATGCACATCTTCCATTTATCCATCATCCAGAAAGTGATGATTATTTAGAAGAATCTTGGCTATATGAGGCTATTTCAGAAACATATATACCATTACTTACTAATTTTCAAAAACTAGTAGATGAAGGAGTTGATTTTAGAATTACTATGTCTATCACTCCTCCTCTACTTTCTATGTTAGATAATAAACTATTACAAAGAAAATATATTAAATATTTAAAAAGAATGATTGAATTATCTGAGAAAGAAATTAAAAGAACAGCTGGAGATGAAAGACTAAATAAGCTTTCTCATTATTATTTTGACCGTTACTCAAATGATTTACATCTATTTAAAGATGTTTATCAATGCAATTTAATTGAAGCTTTTAAGCATTTTCAAGATATCGGTGTATTAGAAATTATTACTTGTGGTGCAACTCATGGATACTTCCCTATTTTGTATGTAAATGAAAAAACGGTAAAAGCTCAAATTGCAGTTGGTGTTCAAACTTATGAAAGATATTTTGGCAGAAAACCTCGTGGAATTTGGCTTCCAGAGTGTGGATATGTTCCTGAAGCTGATAAATATTTAAAAGAATTTGGTATTGATTATATTATTACAGAATCACACGGAATTTTATATGCAAACCCTACGCCTATTTATGGCACATTTGCTCCAATTGTTTCTCCAGAAGGTGTTATTGCCTTTGGACGAGATATTGAATCTTCTCAGCAAGTTTGGAGTTCTATTGATGGTTATCCAGGTGATTTCAACTATAGAGAATTTTATCGTGATATTGGTTATGAAGCTGATTATGACTACATTAAACCATATATTGCTCATAATGGAGTAAGAGTTCATACCGGAATTAAATACTATAGAATTACCGGAAAAACCGAATTCAAAGACTATTACAATCTTCAGTGGGCAAAAGATTCAGCAGAGAAGCAATCTGGTCACTTCTTAGATTCTAGAACAAATCAAATCAATAATCTATCTCAATACATGGATACCCCGCCAATTGTTTTATGTCCTTACGACGCCGAACTTTATGGTCATTGGTGGTATGAAGGTCCTTACTGGTTATATATTTTATTTAAAAAAATTTATTATGATGATTGTAATTTTGAATTAATCACACCTTCTGAATATATTGATAAATATCCAAACATGCAGGTTTCTTCTCCTTGTCGTTCAAGTTGGGGGGCAAATGGTTATAGTGAAGTTTGGTTGAATCCAAGTAATGACTATGTTCATAGACATTTACATGTTGCAGGAGATAGAATGTGTGAACTAGCATCACTATTTCCTAATGCAAAAGGCATAAAGAAAAAAGCATTGAATCAATGTGCAAGAGAACTTTTACTTGCCCAAAGTAGTGACTGGTTATTTATTATAACAAACGGAACTATGGTAGACTATGCAAAAAAAAGAATTAAAGATCATATTGGAAGATTCACAAAATTATATTATCAGATAAAAGAAAATAATATAGATGAGGATTTTCTAAAAGATATCATGAAAAAAGACTGTGTCTTCCCTGATATTGATTATCAAATATATTCATAATTTTTAAGTTACATGCGTAATTGTATTTTATAATATAGCATAAAAAGCAATAAGAATCAAAAAGAAAATGTTATGACGGAAAGTATTTCGTAATTAGAAACAGCTTGACAGATTAACTTTTCCTTTTTGATTCTTATTGCTTTTTCTATTTTTGATTAAGATATAGAATTACATACTTTAAATAGTTATTTAGGACAATTTACCAATTCATAAAATTGGCATAGTATAGTGTATAAGTTTTTAACATTTAGTAGATACTATCTTTATTAGAAGGGAGATTTTTTAATGAAATCATTATGTATTAAAACTAATAATTCTGATTTACTCCAATATCTGCTAAATGAATTAAACAATTTAGAATTAGAACAAGTTTATTTTTCTTGCAACAAATTTAAACACTATAAAAATATCATCATTCATTATACAGGAAAAGATAATGATCTATTTTTAAATAAAATAAGCTCTATTTTATCTCTTCTAGTACTAGATGAACTAGAAGAAGATTTTTTGAAAAAAATTCTCCTTCAAAATTATTTTTATTTTGATAGCAAAGAAAGAAATCAAATTCTAAACCTCTGCTTTGATATCACAGCTAATAATTTTTCAGTTATTTTTGATAAAAAATTCAAAGCACTTTTTTATAGTTTTTACAACTTTCTTTCCAATAATAAATCTCTAGTATTAAAAGGTTTTACAAACTTTAGAATAAAATCTTATTTAAAAATTCTAGATGATATTGTAAATGAAGCTGTAAATAATTTTATTATTGAAAAAGAATATTTGGAATTTATTTCTCTACTAAAATTATATATTAACTCTCAAAACAGTAACTGTGAAATAGTCCATATGATATATTCTAGTACAGAATCAATTTTATTAGACGAAAATAAAGAAATCATTACTATTTCTAATGATAATTTTAAGGCAAAATATTTAAGCGACATTACTTTCTCATCAAATGATTATACTCTAAATTCTTTATTAACTCTACTTCCGAAGAAAATATATATTCATTTAATTGATGATGGAATTGACGAATTTATTACTACATTACAAGCTGTATTTGAAAATAGAATTTATATTTGTAGAGATTGTAACATTTGTAAACTATATAAAAATTCCTTAGAACAAATCGGAAAGCCTTAAAATTTGTATATATTTTAACTTTTATCTATGGCTTTCCGTGGATTTGTTCATGTGCCAAATTTATGAAATAAATTTGTGTACAATGTACCTTATATAATATAAAAGTCAGTATGACTTTCATATTATATAAACAAAAAGTCCAAATACTATTTCTTAATTTATAGTATTTGGACTAAAACTTTAATTTACTTCATTAATAGCTTCTTGTAATCCTGGTAATAAGGCATCTATTAATTCATCATTTGATACAACTTTCCATGTTTTATCTTCTTTTACAAGTTGTATTGTTTTTGTAACTGTTGTTGTTTCTACTTGTTCATTTTTTAGTTCCTCTGTAAAATATTTGTCCATGTTTTGTTCTACCGAACCTCCATTTAAAATAACTTTAAAATCTTCTAACAACTTTTTCATACAATTTGAAATGATGGTATCAAAATCTTTATTGGTTACTTCTATCTCAACAGTTGCTTCATTCTCTTCCTTTGTCACCTTTGTAACTTTCCAAGATAATTTATCAAAAAGTAACGCTTTTGTTTCATCATCAAAGTCTTCATCACTTAGCAATTCCTCACTACCACTAACAAATTCTTGTGCTTTTGCAAAATCACCTGCTTTTAGATTCGTTAAAAATCCATCTACCGTTTTCTTTGGATCACTTGATGTAACAATCATATATGTTAGCAAAGCTACCACAACTAATACTGCTAGCACTGTTATAACAGTTGCAGCCCAAGGAGCCTTTTTATTAGTTGTTTTTTTGGTTTGATTTGTTTTTACTTCAAATTTCTTTTTTTCTTCTTTTTTATTTTCAGTTTTCTTTGTATCTACTGGCTTTGTTTCTACCTTTTTATCTTCTTTCTTATTTTCTGTCTCTTTAGTCTCTCTTGCTTTTTCTTCCTTAACACTTTTCGGTGTTTTTTCCTCTTTTTTTACTTCTGCTGTTTTAGTCACTTTATTTTCTTTCATTTCTTTCTCTTTTTCGCTCATATAAATCCTCTCCCTTTACTATTTATATTCCTATATTTTGATTATATATTAACTTATCTTTTTTTGCAACATTTTTTTGAATTTTATGACATTATAATTATATAATTCAGTCAACTACAAATATATTATTTTTTTACACTTTGTGTGTCGCAATCTCCATATTTAAAAAATAGAGGATCGCTCCAATCGCACTCACTAACGTTCGTTTGGTCGCTTACGCAGTGTTTCAAAAATAATATATTTGTAGCTTACTGACCATAACATTATAATTATTTATAGACTTTGATTAATTCCCTGTGCCACAATATCTTTCATATTTTCTATCAAATCATCAATTTCCTTAGGCGTAACAATCAAATTATAATCTTTTGGTAATAATGCTTCTTTTATTTCTTGATAATTATCCTCCTCTTTTAATTTATTTAAATAATCATTTGATTTGGCTTCATCTTGTAGTTTTTGAATAAATAAATCAAAACTATCATTTACTAATACTGCTGTTTCTACTACTGTTGGAATCCCAATTGCTACAACGGGAACTCCTAGGGTTTGTTTACTAATTTCACTCCTTGTGTTTCCTACTCCCGCTCCTGGAACAATTCCAGTATCCGATAATTGTACCGTACTATTGATTCTTTCGATACTTCTTGAAGCTAAGGCATCAATTACAATTACTAATTTCGGATTTATATTATCAACAATTCCCTTCAAAATTTCTACAGTTTCTATTCCTGTTGTTCCTAATACTCCTGGAGATATTGCACTAACCATTCTTGTTCCTTCTTCTACATATTGTGGTAAGTAATTAATAATATGTCTGGTTACTTCTATCTCATTAATTACCTTTGGTCCCAAACTGTCAGGTGTTACATATATATTTCCCAGCCCAACTACTAATACTTCTCCTTGTTTATCAATATGAGTATCAATTATTTTTCTTAATTCATTCGATAGTGTTTCAGCTGCTTTTTGTATTTCTTCCTCTTGAGCTATTTTTAGTTTCTTTATATCGATTGTAATATAACTTCCAATTGGTTTACCTATTGCTTTTTCTCCATTTTCATTTATAATTTTTACTCTTTCTACTTTTATGTTTTCATCAATTTCTTCTTTTGTGCTTTCAATTCCCTCTATTTCATTACTTAAATTGTTTGCTTTTTGATAAATATCTCTTCTTTCAGATGCTAAGTCTGTTCTAAAATTGTACATAATCTTTATCAACTCCCTTTTATTTAGTATTTCTCTTATTTTTATTTTATATACAATATCATGAAAGAAATTTTCTTTGCTATTAAGAAATATTTCTTTAGCTAAGGAGTTAACAAACCACGGGTACAACCCGTGGTTTACCCTTAAAGTTAAGTTAAAAGGAAAGTTTCATAAAATATGAAACTTTCCTTAATATTTCTTTATTCTTACTTTATTTTATTTTTTTATAAAACTTATATTTTTTAAATAAAATAATAGAAACTATAGAAAATCCTAATGCCGTTATAACAACCACTAAACTTATTCCCGTATTAGGAAGTTTACTAAATTTTGCTATTGTTGTGTCCTCTTTTGGAGAAGATACTTCTCCATCTATATTCCAATGAAAATTTTTGTCTACCATTGAATGCAATTCTTTTCCAACTGAATCAGATACTAATGCTTGATATAAAGAAACGTCTTCTATTTCACGATACTTTCCATTTTCTGTATCTATTTCTAAATATACATAATAGTATTCATCATCAACCAAGTCCAACTTGTCTGTTATTGTTTTATCTTCTCCTAACTTTAAAGTTCCTGTTCCTATTGTATCTGCTTTTTTAGCATATTCCATTAATTTAGTTAAAGCATTAGCGTCTCCATTTTTTAGTGATTGTAATAAAGCTACATCTGTAACTTTACCTATTTTATAGTTTACTTTTCTTTCAATTTCTTCTCCATGCGGTTCCCAACAAAAAGTTGAAGTACAATCATTAAAGAAGTATGCTGTAATTCTTTGTGTTAAAGGCAAATGTGATAGTCTTTCAATCTTTTTAGAATTTAAAACAATTCTTGGAGTGTTTGTAGTATTGTCTAGTTCACATATTGTAACATAAACATCTTCAGCTTCTGCCAAAAGATTTTTAAATTCTGAATTCAAATTGACATTATAATTAAGAGGATTTAATGTTGTTTGCCAAATTTTATTTCCTTCACTACCAAAATTGTTGTAAATATCATCCATATTTTTTACTTTGACATTTTCTTCTGCTTTATGTGATAAATGTACATAATAGCTATTATCAGAATTCAAATTACAATTCTGAACTTTCACATTAAATACATTATAATTACCAGAATCCTCAGATTCCATTTTCACTTCTGCTTTCTCAAAATCTGTCCACTTAATTGTAGTATCAGCCAATATCTTAGTCGTAAATTTTGTTATATAAGGACTACTTAAATAATATTTTGTTCCGTTTTCATCTTCAATTTGATAGTTACTTGGATTTACAAAATTGCCAGGTTTTAGTTCTCCGTTATCTCCTGATTTTATTGTATATTTATATACAGCTTCTGTTGAAAAATTTGTAAGTGCTACTTCATTTAATTCTATCGTTTCTGATGAAGAAGTATTAAAATAAATTGAATATTTTGGTAAAGTTCCTTTAATTGGTTTATTAAAAGTAAATGTAATTGTAATTTCCTGTCCTATTCCATAAACTCCATCTTCTGGTGCTGTTATTTCGACAGATTGTATCGCTAACTTGTCATCTGCCGCAAAAGTTTTAACATTTAAAAGTGCAATTAAGGCAATTAGCATCATTATTAAAATTTTAATTGTCTTTTTCATCTTATTTTCCCCTTTTCATTTTTGTATTTTCATTTCTATTATACACTATGTATGTTCTCTTTACATTGCATTTATATTACTTTTCTATTACAATTATATTACAATTATTAAAAACTAAAAAGAGTCAACTGCATATTTGTACTGAACCCAAAAAGTTGGACAGTGTAGATTAAGCTACTAATACGGAATGTTCTCTGTATTTAACAGGGGACATTCCTTTTAGTTTACTTTTAATTCTTATATTATTATAATAATCTATATATTCAATTATATCTTTTTTTAATTCTTCTATATTCTTATATTCTTTTT
>JBJFFC010000026.1:0-38998 GCA_051891395.1 Clostridia bacterium
CTGTTTAGCTTGTCTCCATTTTTGCCATGTACTCCATTCGTTCCACGATGACTTTTCCTTGTTAAAAACACTATCAAACCATCATCTATACTCTTCTGTCTATAAGCCTTTGAGAAATAAACCTCGTGTCTTTCGCAATATATTTCTGTTCTTTTAGTGCTGTACAATGTACTTTTTGGCATAATACAAAATTCTTCTTCGCTTTTTTGTGTATTTTTCTTTGAGTTTTTTTTCGTATTTTTGGGACAAGGATTAAAACTGTTTCTTAAGTCTGTTACAATCATTAAATCCCCTCCATTGTCCTATTCAGTCTTTCATCTTCCTTTGCTAACCTATACCAACTTCTACAAGTGATGTGCATTTCTTGTAGTTGTCTATATTTTTGATATGCCCAGTTTTGAAAATCCATCTTAGTTATTCCATTTTCTTGTGCTATCTTAGACGCATTAGATTGAATTTCTGACCATCTTGTAGCTAATAACCAACTGTCTATACTAATCATAAATAAACCGTTAGCATGTTCCATTTTGACGTCTTGAAATCGCTTTGAAATATCTCTAAATTGTTTAAAGTCTTCCGGACATATTTTTTCAAATTCGCTTTTCATATGTATCACCTACTCGTTTTCTTCTGCTAATTTTTTACTGCTATTCTTCAATGCGTTTTCTATTGATGAATAATTCTTAACATCTAATAATTTAGGTAAATTTCCTATTCTTGATTTCTTTACTATTGCCTTAGTTTCATCTCCATTTTTTTCTAGTTGAATAACTATATCCATTAGATATTCCACTATATCTAGTGCATCATATGTAAGCCCTACCGGTTGCATTTTTCCATCTTTGGTATCCCACATATTTTTTGCTCTTGCCACTAATATTAAGTTCATAGGAACATCCTTTAATTGATTTAATACTGTTCTTGCCATTTCTCTTCTATATGCGTACCATTTTGCTTTTTGTAGTTGATTTAAATCTCCTACTTTTTTACCTATCATTTGCTCGTATTTCTTAGCACTCACATCTTCTATACACTCTAGTAAATCTGTTACAGGGTCTACTATTAATGTTTTTCTATCAGGATATTCTCCTTTTAAAATTTCCTCTATTAAATTTACTGTTAATGTTGCTGAGTTACTTGCCCTGTTATCTGTTTTATTTACTTCTGCTTTGTAAAAATCAAATTGTTCAGCATATAATCTTGTACTGCCTTCTAAATCTATTACTATTGGACTTGGAGAAGATAATGCAAATCTACTTTTGCCACTTCCACTCTCTCCCCAAACCATAATTTTTAAATTAACATCATCTAATGTTGCCTTTTTTGCTAACATTTTAATTACCTCCATAATAATTATTTTTGTTATCTTTTAAATCTAAATAATCCATTTATTTATCCTCCAACCTTCTTTTAAATTCGTTGGTAAGTTCTTTGTCTTCGATGTATATATTTGCTTTCTTTTTATCTAAGATTGCTCTTTCATACACTAATTGTTCAAATGTAAAAGATTTAATTTTTTCTGAGTATTTATTCTCTTCCATTTTCTTCCCTCCATCTATCATCTTCATAGCATTCTTCATCTATTAATTCGAATATATTTCCTTCTTCGTCGTTCTCTATAAATAAATCGTCTTCTATGATCATTGTCTCCTCCTATTGATTTCTCTAAGAATATTTGTTATAATATTAGAGAAATCATATGTTTATATAAGATTTTCTTATTGCATACTAAATTGATTTAGCGGTCATTAGTATGCTTTTTATTTTGTTTTGTAAATTCTTTACACTGCCATATTGTTGCGTTTTTGATAACTCGTCAAACTTTTTTATAATGTCTCTTAGTTCTTCGTTTTCAAATCTTAAATCTTTGTTTTCTTCATGTAATACTTTTGCTTGTTCTTCCATATCTCTTATTAAGATGTCTCTGTTATGTATCATTGATTTTTGATTTAATATTTTTCTATCTTTTTTTGTTAACATTCTCTTTCACTCCTTTCCTTGTAAAATTTGGTAATTTATTGTATAATTTCCTCGATTGGAGGTTATTATTATGAAACTTAACAATGAATGTGTTCGTGATTTGTTGATTTATTTAGAAGATAATCTTAATTATCATGAACGATTATATGTCCATGAAATAAAACTAAAAAATTATTCTTCAGATGAACTTTTATATACCGCTGAAAAACTAAAAGAAGCTAATTTTTTAAATTGTTTTGGCGGTAGATATTCTAAATATAATCTTCCTTTATCTATTGATTCCATTACATATCAAGGTCATCAATTTTTAGATAGTATTCGAGACGAAGATGTTTGGTCTAATGCTAAAAGTAAAATAAAGACTGTTGCCTCTGTAACATTGCCAATACTTCAAGATTTGTGTACTTGTTATTTAAAGCTAAAATTAGGACTACCTAATTAATTTCATATCTTTTTAAAATATCTAGTGCTTCTTGATACTCTGTGCTGGATATTTTATCTTCTTTTAAATTTTGTATTAATGCGGATTTGACAGTCTCTCGAATTACATTTTCTTTACATTCTCTGCTTAAATATATTTCTTCTGCTTCGCTTTTTAATTGCATTACTAAAAGTTCTATCTTTGGATTCATAGTACCCCTCCTAATAAATCGTATTTTGACAGAATGACCATATCATTCCTACCACTGCTGTTACATATAGACTGCTATATACTACTGCTTGTCCTATAAATGCATATACTTTATTTTTATTTAGCTTTCTTTTCATTTGTTCTCACCTTCCTTTCTTTTTACTTTTGTGATATAATTCACCTCAAAAGCGAGGTATAAAAATGTTAAAATCTTTTATGAGTACTATTAAACGTAAAATTCACTTGTCTAAGTTAAAGAAAATAAATCCTAAGCAATATGAAATTGAATTTAAATATTCTCCAGAAAGAACAAAACGTAAATTTAATTTTAAAGAGTGGATTGAAGAAAATTCAAACTTCTTAGGTTCTATTTTTGGTTTTTTGGCTTTATTAGTTTCTGTAATCGCCTTGCTCCATAGCTACAATATTGTTTAATTGCATTTCTATATTCTTTATTTTTATGGTATTTCTTAAAGAAACAATTGCAACTACTAAGACTGCGATACTTAGTATAAAAAGATTAATTCTTTTCATTTATTTCGCCTCTTTCGTTTATTTTTTATTTCTTTCCAAATCCTTTTGAGCCATTCTTATAAAAATGTTTGCAATTTGCTCGTAGATTTCTTCCTTTTCTTCTTCTGTAGTTTCAACAAAATGTCTTGTAACTTTATACTCTTTCTTCATAAGACCAGCTCCTTTCTTAATTTTTATTCATGTTGCTTGTACTAATTTACTTTGCATTAGTTCTCTTTTAGTGAACTTTTAAGATAAAAAAATTTCATCTGTATTAGCTGTTGGAAACTTATTTTTAAATTCTTTTATCTTTTGAATACTTGGGTTTTTCGCTCCGCATTCTATTTGTTTGTAAAAAGATACCGTAATCCCCCATATTTGTGCCATTTCTTCTTGTGTCTTATTTATTGAAATTCTATATTCTCGCAACTTCTTTCTTGCCATTTTAAGTCCTCCTTTCTTTCAAGTTCACTCATAGTATAATATACTTTTAGTGAACTGTCAATACTTTTAAAAAAATATTTTTTATAAAATGCCTAACTCCTTATCGCTCTAAGCAAACTTTTTTTATTTTTTTATTGCATAGTACACTCATAGTGTGCTATAATATAAATAAATTAGGAGGAGAACGCTATGAATAGGATAAAATTTCTAAGAGAAGAATTTAATATGACTCAACAAGAATTAGCTGACAAATTAAATGGTGCAAAAAGCACTGTCGCCATGTACGAAAAAGGCGACAGAAAACCTAGTCTTGAAATATTAGTAAAATTATCCGAAATATTTGATTGTAGTATAGATTATATTTTGTGTAAAACAGATGTAAGAAATGCAGTTATTAATCTTGCTCGAATCCCAATTTTAGGTACAGTAAAAGCTGGGTATGATTGGCTAGCAGAAGAAAATGTTGTCGACTATATAACACTAAAAGAAAATATACCAAATATAAAAGAATATTATGCATTAAGAATAACAGGAGACAGTATGCTTCCGCTTCTAAGCGAAGGTGATTTAGTAATAGTACATGATCAAGATGATGTAGAAAGTGGACAAACTGCAGTTGTTCTTATCAATGGTGAAGAAGCTACTGTAAAAAAAGTAGTTAAAACAAATGAAGGTATTGAACTTCATTCTATGAATCCATATTATCCAGTAAAGAAATTTACTTTTGAAGATATGAAAAAAATTCCAGTGAAGATTATCGGAAGAGTAAAAGAAGCTAAAATTAAAGGTGCTTTTGAATAGAGGTGGTATTATGTATGCTATATACGCTAGACAGTCAATAGAAAAAAAAGACAGTGTTAGTATTGAAGCTCAAATAGATAGATGTAAAGCTTATTGTGATGGACAAGACTATAAAATATATAAGGACGCTGGATATTCTGGTAAAAATATAAATAGACCTCAATTCTCAAAACTATTAGAAGATATAAAAAAAGGAGTTATAAAAAAGGTTATTGCTTACAGATTAGACCGTATTAGTAGGAGTATCGCAGACTTTTCGCAATTATTAATAATGTTTGACGAATATAATGTAGATTTTATATCTGCTACTGAAAACTTTGATACTAATTCTCCAATGGGAAGAGCTATGATAAATATAGTAATGACTTTTGCTCAGCTAGAAAGAGAAACTATCGTTGAACGTGTTACTGATAACTATTATTTTAGAGCAAATAATGGATATTGGGTTGGTGGATATGCTCCATACGGATATAAAATAAAACATATCATTGGGAATGATGGGAAAAAACACTCTGTTCTTGAAATAGATGAAACACAAGCAAAAACAGTAAAAAGAATATATGATATGTATAACAATCAAAATATTAGTATGAGGAAAATAGCTCAGCAATTAAACTTTGATAAAATCCCAACTTTAAAAAAAGGTCTTTGGGGTATCAATGCTGTATCAGCTATTTTATCTAGACCTATTTATACCCCTGCAACAGCAAAAATATATGAATATTATAATAGTTTAGGGTCTAATATAACCAATGATATAGATTTTTTTGATGGTAGTAGAACCGCAAATTTATACGGAAAAGCTAAAAAGAATACTAAGGTTAAAGCATTAAGAAATTATGATGAAATGTATCTTTCATTAATACATTGTTCTCCTATTATTTCAAACGAGGATTGGTTTAAGGCTCAAAAAAATAAAGGAGAAACTAAACATCTACCTCCAAGAGCAAACTCTTCTAAAATTTCATTTTTATGCGGATTAGTTAAATGTGGGAAGTGTGGCAGGAACTTAGTAACTCAAGGGTGCAGAAATAGATATGGTACTCAATATTATTATTTAATATGTACTAATAAGAGAAGTCTTGGGGCTTCTGTTTGCAGCAACAAAATGATAGACGTATCTAAATTACAAGATATCGTAATATCGGATATGAAAAAATATTTCAACTCAAAAAATATAACAAAAAAAATACATACTTATATTAAGAATAATAAAAACAAAGATATCGAGACTTTAAATAAAAAAGAAAAGTTAGAAAATGAAGTTGTTAAATTGAATTTACAAATAGATAATCTTATTAACTCAATTGCAGAATCTAACGAGTTTACTTTAAAATATATAAATAAAAAAATTGAAGAAATTGAGCTCGAAAAGCAAAATAAACTAAAAGAAATTTCTTCATTAAATATATCAAATAATAACAACAATGAACTGTTAGAATATGTAACAAATATAAATGAAAAGTTAAATTCTAATGATTTTAATGAATTAAAAATGCTATGTAAAACAATAATTGACAAGATCGTTGTAACTGATGAAAATATTGACATACACTACAAAATATAGTGTATGTCTTTTTGATTTTAATGTATCATTGTTAAAAACTAAAATCTTTGCCACAATTATAATCCCCCTTTTAGTCTTTTCTACTATTATATGTTTGATTATAAATTTTGGTGTTCAAAAAAATATACTATTAAAAGCCCAATTTGAAATAAATCAAACTGGACTTCTTTATTTTTTCGCTTAAACAGATTTTGCTTTTATAATTACTCTCATTTTACTATCATTCGTACACGTAATTAAAGTAATCTCTTTTCTACCATTTGTTAATTGTGATGTACAACTTAAATCTTCAGGGTCTACTTCAAATTTGTTATAAACAGAATATCTAAGTGTTTTTCCTGATGAATCTGTTATTTCTATTACATCGCCATTTTCTAAGGTTGGTACTTTACTAAAAAACTTTGTATTTCTATAATTGTGACCTACAATACAAAAATTCCCTACTTCATTCGGATCTGCTCCCCAAAATTTCGTTGGCGAAATTTTAAGTAAAGCTTCTGTTTCTGCTTCCGAACCTGTTTCTCCATTTAATATTGGATATTGCACATCTATCTTAGGAATATTTATAGTAGCAATTGTTGTATATTTATATCCATCACTTGTAGTTTCTACTTTTTGCTTATTTACTACGGTCGAATTATTTTTGGCTGTTCCATCAGCTGTATTAGGTGTTTGTTCACTTTCATCCAAAACAGCAATTAAAACGTTATTTTTGGCTATAGTTGTATCTTCATTATCAGTATTAAATTCACTCATAATCCCCTGTGAGGTTTCCTCACTTTTATTTCTATCATACTCTGCATAAATACATAGAGAAATTAAAATGCACACCAATAAAACAGATAAAAAGAAATTGAATTTGTAGACTTTCTTTTTTCTTTTTAACTCAGGTGTAATATACAATTTTTTTGTAATTAAAATCTGATTCATCTTATTCTCCCTATTTTATATTCTAATTTTATTATAACACGTTATTGAATATTTTTAAATAGTTTTTTGCAAAATGATATTTGTAATATTAGCAAAATCCTGTATACTCAAATTTTCCGCTCTAACATTTTCACTTAAATTAAGTTCTTGTAAAATTTTGATTCCTTCTTCTTTATTAATAAATACTTTTGTATTGGTTAATGCATTTAATAAAGTTTTTCTTCTTTGCATAAATGCACTTTTTATGATTTTAAACATAACTTCTTTATTTTTTACTTCTACTGGTGGCTTTTTTCTTATATTTAACTTTATTACTTTTGAAATTACTTCTGGTTCTGGAACAAATGAATTATTATCCACTTCCAATATTCCTTCTGCTATTGAATAATAATAAACAGAATAGGTAATAGCTCCCGTATCCTTTTTACCAGGAATTGCTATTAATCTATCAGCTACTTCTTTTTGTATCATAACAGTTATGCTCTCTAAATCTAACTCATCTTCTAATAGTTTCATGATAATTGGTGTTGTTATGTAATATGGTAAATTAGCTACTATCTTTACATTTTTTATGAATCTATTCTCTTTTTCTTTTTTTATAACTTCTTTTAAGTCTACTTTTAACACATCTTGATTTCTTACTTCAAAATTATCATATAAACTAAATCTATCTTCTAAAATTTTTATCATTTTTTTATCTAATTCAATACAAATTACTTTTCCTGCTTTTTCCAAAAGATATTTCGTTAAAGTTCCAAGTCCAGGTCCTATTTCTATTACTAAATCATCTTTCTCTATTTCACTACTTTCAACTATTTTTTCCAGTACATTTTCATTAATTAAAAAATTTTGCCCCAATGCTTTATTTGCTTTTATATTATATTTTTTCATAATAAATCTAGTTTCTTCTAATATACTTTCCATAACAATCCTTCCTTTTCATACACTCTCTGAATCTTGTCACAATTCACAGCATATACATTTTTAAGTCTGTGCAAGATAGCAATATTTATTTTTTCGTAGTTCTGCGCAGGGAAGCTACCCGAGTAGCAATACCCTAGGCGAATGGAGTAATCTTTGATTGCGACAGCAAAGAACAAGAATAAAATAAATATTGCTATCTTGCACAGACTTTATAAATCTAAAATGCTACTGAGCTGTAACTATATTTTATTACAAATAGCCTGTTTTTTCAAGTTTTTATTGATTTTTCTATTTTTTTAATATACAATATAATTGCAAATTTTAACAAAAGAGGCGAATGTATGGAAAATAATAAAAATACAAAAAAGAATACAACAAATAAATCGAAAAAAAGTAATTCCAAAAATTCAAATGTAGTAAAAATGCAATCTTCATTTGAATCTAAAAATTTTATTCATTCTAAAAAATTAAAAACTATTTTAATTGTAACGATTCTTATTATTTTATTATTAATTGGAAGAATTGGATATATACAATTTGTGCAAGGAAATGAATTAAAGGAACTTGCCTATAATCAGCAAGTAATCAACCAGATTATCAGTCCTAAACGAGGGAATATATATGACTCTACCGGAAAAGCTTTGGCCATAAGTGCTCAAGTAGATACTATTACAATTAATCCTGCCAAAATTGCTAAAAATAATGATGAAGATACAAAAAAATTAAAAGAAACTGTTGCCAAAGGATTATCAGATATATTTGAACTTGATTATAATGAAGTCTTAGAAAAAGTTACTAGTGATTCACAAGTTGAAACAATTATAAAAAAAGTGGAACAAGAAAAAGTGGATGAATTACAACAATGGATGGATGATAATAATATATCTATTGGTATCAATATAGACGAAGACACCAAAAGATATTATCCTTACAGCACAGTTGCTTCTAGCATTATCGGTTTTTGCGGTAATGATAATCAAGGCTTAAGTGGTATTGAATCAAAATGGGATTCTGTTCTAACTGGTACTCCTGGAAAAATCGTTAGTTCAAAAGGCAGTGATCAAAAAGAAATACCAAATGCTGAAGAGACTTATATTTCTGCTGAAAATGGTAGTGACTTAACTCTTACCATTGACTTTAGCATCCAGACTATTATAGAAAAATATTTAAAACAAGCAGTTGAAGATAATGATTGTAAAAAGGGTGGTAATGTTATTGTTATGAATCCTAAAAATGGTGATATTTTAGGAATGGCCAGTTATCCTGATTATGATTTAAACTCCCCTTATACGCCGAACACCACCTTAGCACAAACTTATGATTCTCTCTCTAGCGAAGAAAAAAGTGAGGCTCTATATAAAATGTGGTCCAACAAATCTGTAGCTGAAACTTACGAACCCGGTTCTGTATTCAAAGTAATTACAGCCTCTGTTGCTTTAGAAGAAAATATTACAACAACTGACAAAGCCAATGATTTCTATTGTAAAGGCTATGAGGAATTCGAAGACTTTTCTTCAACCTCTCCTATTCAAATTAAATGTTGGAGAGCACAGCCCCATGGTGTTCAAACTTTAAGACAAGCATTATGCAATTCTTGCAATCCAGCTTTTATGCAATTAGGAAAAAGAATTGGTGCTCCTACTTTATATAAATATTACGAAGCATTTGGATTGTTTGATTCTACAAATTCTGGTTTATATGGTGAACAAAGTAGTATTTTTCAAAACTTAGATAAAGTAGGTCCAGTCGAACTAGCAACCATGTCATTTGGACAAAGACTAAATGTAACACCTTTACAGATGATAACAGCAATCTCATGTGTAGCAAATGATGGTGTTTTAATGCAACCTAGAATTGTAAAAGAAGTCACTAATACAGATACAGGTTCTGTAACTGAAGTGCCAGTTACAGAAGTTAGACAAGTTATTTCTAAGCAAACATCAGAAGAAATTAAATCTATGATGGAATCTGTTGCAACTATTGGAACCGGTAAAACTGCAGCTGTATCTGGTTACTCAATTGGTGGTAAAACAGGAACATCTGAACCACCAGTAGGTAGAGAAGAAGAAGGTTATGTCGCTTCTTATGTAGCAATATCTCCTGTGGAAGACACCCAAGTTGTATTACTCCTTACTTTATATGACCCTAAAGGAAAAACTGGACACCAAGGTGGTACAATAGCTGGTCCAGTAGTATCTCAAATGTTATCAGAAATACTACCTTCTTTAGGAATTCCTTCTACTGAAGATTCTACATCTTCTACCTCTTCTGATAACTTAATTGTTGTACCAGATGTAAGAAATAAAACGATAGCTGAAGCTGAAAAGATATTAAAAAATACCGGATTTACAACTAAAACATATGTAAGTGGTGATGCCAATAACATTCTTGTAGCAGATCAAACACCAAAACCTGGTTCTTCTTTATCAAAAAATTCAATTATTGTTCTTTATGGTGAAGATAGTAATGTCTCAACTTCTGTGACTGTGCCAAATCTAAAAGGAATGACTGCTTCTCAAGCTACTAGCGCTTTAAAAGAAAAGAATTTAAATATAGAAATTGAAGGTACTGGAACAGTCGCTTCTCAAGATTATGCAAAAGATGAACAAGTCCAAGAAGGAACTATTATAAAAGTAACTCTGAAACAAACCCTAACAAATGCTCAATAAATAGAAAATGGAATAAGGTCTACTTATTCCATTTTCTATTTCTATTTTATTTAAATTTAGTTCAAATTTTTTATTGTATTAACAATTTCCTCTATACTTTCTTGAGGAGTTGAAGCTCCAGCCATAATTCCTATTTTTTCTTGCTGTTTTATTTTTTCTAAATCTAACTGCTTTGCTACTTCCACACATACACAGTTTTTACAACTTTTTTTAGATATCTCATATAATTTTCTTGTATTTGAGCTATTTTTCCCTCCAATAATAATCATATATTCTACTTTTTTTGCTAATTGTTCTGTTTCTTTCTGTCTTAATTCAGTTGCTCTACAAATTGTATTTTTAACAACCAATTCTTTATTTTTTGGTAATTCATTTTTTATAATCTCTTCTATAATGTAGAACTTTTCTAAACTATATGTAGTTTGTGAAATAACTAGTAATTTATTAATTCCTGATTTCTCTAGTTCTTCTAAAGCCTTTAACGTATCTTCTTCTTTCTCTATTATATATGAGTTTTTTCCACAATAACTAATTGTTCCAATATTTTCAGGATGATTTTTACTTCCACATAAAAATATAAAATATCCATTCTCAGCATATTCTTCTGCTATTTTGTGAATTTTTAAGACATTTGGGCAAGTATAGTCTTTTAACTCTATCTTTCTTTTGCTTGCTTCTTCATATATTTCTTTCTTAACACCATGAGCTCTAATTATAGTTTTTCCCGTTATTTCCTTTATATCTTCAATAAAAATTAATCCTTCTTCTTTTAAATTATTAACCACTTGTTTATTATGTACAATTTCTCCCAAACAATATATTTGTTCTTTAGCATTTTTTATTTCATTTTTTGCACCCTCAACCGCTCGTTTTACACCATAGCAAAAACCAGCTGTTTTTCCCACAATAATATTCATATTCTCTCCTTTTGTCCCATTGAGATTTAAACTATTTTTAAAATTTCTTGTTTTAATACTTCCACGATTTCTTCTTGTTTTACCTTTTTTACAATTTCCCCTTTTTTAAATAAAAGTCCCTCTTTTATTCCTCCTGCAATTCCTATATCGGCTTCTCTTGCTTCTCCAGGTCCGATTTACGCTACACCCCATTACTGCTACGGTAATATCCGATTCTATTGTTTGTAAAAATTTTTCTACCTCTTTTGCAATTGGTATTAAATCAATTTGTGTTCTTCCACAAGTCGGGCATGCTACTAAAGTTGGAGATTTTGAATATAAGTTACAATCTTTTAAGATCTCTTTAGCGACTTTTATCTCTTTAACTGGGTCATCGGATAAAGACACTCTTATGGTATCTCCTATCCCTTGCCTTAACATATATCCTAATCCTATACTAGATTTTATCGTTCCACTAAACTCCGTTCCACTTTCTGTTATTCCTAAATGAAGAGGACAAGCAAATTCTTTTGCAGCTTCTTCATAGGCTTCTATACACAAATCTAAGTTAGACGCTTTTAATGATAAGGCATAATCATAAAAATTTAATCGTTCTAAAATATCAATATGTCTTTTTGCACTTTCTACCATAGCTTTTGCTGTTGGTTTCCCATATTTTTCTAACAAGTCTTTTTCCAAAGAACCTGCATTTACACCTATTCTAATTGGTATTCCCTTTTCTTTGCACTCATCTACAACTAATTTTACTCTATCTTCAGAACCAATATTTCCAGGATTAATCCTTACTTTATCCACTCCTGATTCGATTGCTTCTAAAGCAATTCTATAATCAAAATGTATGTCTGCTACAATTGGTATATGTATTTTTTCTTTTATTTTTTTGATAGCTCTTGCATCTTCTATATCTAAACAAGCTACTCTAATAATTTCACATCCAGCCTTCTCTAATTCTAAAATTTGATTTACTGTAGCATTTACATCTTTTGTTTTGGTATTACACATAGATTGTATGACTACTTTGTTTTGTCCTCCTATTTGTACATTTCCTACCATTATTTTTCTTGTATTTATTCTATTCATATCTTCTTTTTCCTTCCAGACAAATCTTTATCATTATTTAACCACATTTCTCTACATTTTTCAACACCAAGAAAGAACAAAAACAATAAAACTTATTATGACCAGTTAGTACATAATAAGTTTTTTAATAATTCATTTTTATTATTTTGATGCAATATAATAGCCTACTCCTCTTTTCGTAATTAATATTTTTGGAGCTGATGTATCTTTTTCAATTTTTTCTCTAATCCTTCTTACTGTAACGTCAACTGTTCTGATATCTCCATAATACTCATAGCCCCATACTTTTTCTAGTAAAGTTTCTCTTGTTACTACTTGTTCTGGTTGAGAAGCTAAGAATTTCAAGACTTCAAATTCTCTTAATGTTAAATCTATGATTTCTCCTCTTACTTTTACTTCAAATTTGTCCAAATCTAGTTCTAAATCTCCAACTGCTATTTTACTTTCTTTTTTCTTGTCATCCTTTGGCAATTCTACCGTTTTACTATTAGAAACAGCTTCTACTTTTCTAAGATTTGCTTTTACTCTTGCTACTAATTCTCTAACACTAAATGGTTTGGTTATATAATCATCTGCTCCTAATTCTAATCCTAATATCTTATCAATTTCTCCATCTTTTGCCGTTAGCATAAGAATTGGAACATTTAGGGAGTTCTTAATTCTTTTACATACAGATAGTCCATCCATTTTTGGAAGCATAATATCTAACAAAATCAAGTCAGGCTTTTGTTCTAAAGCCATATCTACTGCCGTAATTCCATCACTTGCTTCTATTGTATTATATCCTTCTTTTCTTAAATTATATACCAATATATCTACAATTGGTTGTTCATCATCAACAATTAATATTGTCTTTGCATCTTTTTCAATTTCTTCTTCCACAAAAATTCCGCCTTTCTGAATTTTGCTTTACTTTTATAGTATATTTATATCATAATTAAAAATTTAATACAAGGTTTTTTTATATTTTTTTGCTTCTTCTAAAGCAATTGCTAATTGGTCAGGACAAGAAGTTCCCCTCATACCACAAGGAATACCCTTTAATCTTTTAATTGCATCATCAATTTTCATACCTGCTACTAAATTTGATACTCCTACCGTATTTCCTGCGCAGCCTCCAAGTATTGTGACTTTTTTTACAATATCACCATCTAATTCTATAATCATCTCTTGCGAACATACTCTATCACTTGGTTTATATCTATATTCCATATTTTTCTCCCTTCAACAAATTTTGAGACATCGGGGACAGGTCTTAAATGTCTCAAAATTTTTGTCATTTTTTGTTTCTTCTTTTTTCCGACATTATTCGGCTTAAGTTATGAGACATTTAAGACCTGTCCCCGATGTCTCATTTTCCTAATTCAATATGTACATCTTTTAATTGTTGCTCTGATACAACAGATGGTGCTCTCATAAGTAAATCTCTTGCTTTTTTGTTTTTAGGAAAAGCTATGATTTCTCTTATATTTTGAGAATCTGCAATTAACATTACCATTCTATCAACTCCTGGTGCAGCTCCTGCATGTGGTGGTGTTCCATATTGAAAAGCATTGTATAATGCTCCAAATCTATTTTTTACATCTTCTTCTGTATATCCTGCAATTTCAAATGCCTTTATCATAATCTCTGGGTTGTGATTTCTTACTGCGCCTGATGCCATCTCGTATCCGTTACATACCAAATCGTATTGATATGCTAAAATATCTAATGGTTCTTTTTCTTCTAATGCTTCTAATCCACCTTGTGGCATTGAGAATGGGTTATGACTAAAGTCTATTGTCCCTTCATCTGATAATTCATACATTGGGAAATCTACAATAAAGCAGAATTTATAAACATTTTTCTCAATTAACTCAAGTCTCTTTCCCAATTCAATTCTAACAAGCCCAGCAATCTTTTGAGCCTTTTCAAACTCATCTGCAATAAAAAAGATAGCTGAATTTTCTTTTACGCCATATTCATTTTTCAATTTTTCTTTGATATCCTCTGTAATAAATTTAGCAATTCCACCAGCTACATTTCCATCTTGTTCAAATTTTGTCCAAGCTAAGCCTTTTGCTCCAACTTCATCAGTTGTTGCAAATTCACCCATTTTATCAAAGAATTTTCTTCCTTGCTCTGCTCCATCTGGAATAACAATTGCTTTTATTGTTTTATCTTTAAAAGCATTAAAGTCTGATTTTTCAAACACTTTTGTTACATCTTGTATAATTAATGGATTTCTTAAGTCTGGTTTATCAATTCCGTATTTTTCCATAGCTTCTTTATATGGTATACGAATAAATGGACCTTCATCAACTTTCCAATTTGTAAACTTTTTAAAAGTATATGGCACTACTTCTTCTATTACTTTAAATACATCCTCTTGCGTTGCAAAACTCATTTCAAAATCTAATTGATAAAATTCTCCTGGTGCTCTATCTGCTCTTGGATCCTCGTCTCTAAAACATGGAGCTATTTGATAGTATTTGTTAAAACCAGCTACCATTAATAATTGTTTGAATTGTTGTGGTGCTTGAGGAAGTGCATAAAATTCCCCTGGGTTTAATCTACTTGGTACCAAATAATCTCTTGCTCCTTCTGGTGATGAATTTGCCAAAATTGGTGTTTGAATTTCTGTAAAATCTAATTCATCCATTTTATCTCTCAATACTTTTAAAATTTTAGAACGAAGTAAAATATTGTTATGTAATTTTTCATTCCTTAAATCCAAAAAACGATATTCTAATCTTAGATCTTCTCTTACTTCTTGATCTGTGTTAATTTCAAAAGGAAGTACATTTTTACATTTTCCTAATAATTCTATTTGAGTTGTCACCACTTCAATTTCTCCGGTAGCAATTTTATTATTTTTGCTACTTCTTTCCACAACTTTTCCTATTATGTGGATACAACTTTCTGTATTAAGTTCTTTTGCCTGTTCTTGTATCTTTTCATCATTGACTATAATTTGCGTAATTCCAAATTCATCTCTTAAATCTATAAATATCATCCCACCTAAATTTCTTATTTTTTGAATCCATCCACTAAGTTCTACTTCTTCTCCAACATTATGAATATTCAATTCCCCACATGTTTTTGTTCTATACATATGTTATTTCCTCCATTCATTTTTTGCTTTATTTATATTACCATAAATCATGCTACTTTTCAATGATTTTATTTAAATAAAAAACGATGCCCTCTAAAAAGGACATCAAAGTTTATAATTCATAATTTTTTATTAATTTTTAATAGAATTATAGAAATTAGCTGTTGTTGCACTTATATATGGTGTTACATATATTGCTGCAAGACCAAATGTAATACCTACTAACATGTACCATAAGATAAATGAAAGTTGTAATACAAAATATTCCCATTTATGGCCATTCATAATTTCTTTACTCTTGCTCAAAGCTTCTCTAGCCGTCATTGTTGGGTTTTCAGCTAAAATGTATGGTGCCATTGAATAAGAAATTTGTTTTATATACCCTGGTATGATAAATAATAATGTCCATAAAAATGTAAAGAAAGCAGTAATAATATTCAACCATAACGCTTTTCCAAAAATGTTAAAACCTTTAAATAAGCTACCCATTGATATTTCTTCACTTTTCGTTAATGATAAGTAAATCATTACCATACTCATAGCAAATCCAACTTGTAATAAGTAAGAACATATACCTCCTACCATAGGTACAAACATTAAAGCAAAAAATATTACAAACATAATTAAAAACATTACAAACAAAAGTCCTATTTTTCCTTTTATTTGTTGCTTTGCTTGGCTTTTTAATTCAGCTCTTGTCATTTTAATTCCCCCCTTTATTCTATATCTATTCTACATGGTTATAAAATATTTATCAAGTATTTATTACAAATTTTTTCAATTTTTTTCATATTTCGTCAAAATATTTCATTTGCAGTTTCGTAACTTTAATGTTATACTAGTTATAATTTAAAAAGCAAGGAGATAAAAAATGAATAACGAATTTGATTTTTATGATAAAACAAGTTTAAAATCATATAATTTAGATGAAAGTATGAGATATCAGCTAAATATGCTTGACCATTTAGATGTATTTACAAGAAAACATTGTGAAAATGTTGCTAATTTAACCTGCAGACTTTGCGAATATCTTCATTGTAATAAAGGATTTACGGAATATTGCACTATTTGCGCTTATTTACATGATATCGGAAAGCTTTTTATTCCTCCTGAAATTTTACAAAAACCCGCCAAGCTAACTGATGAAGAATATGAAATTATGAAAACACATACAACATTAGGATATAATATGTGTATAAAAGATTTAAAGCTACGACCTTATGCCGCTGGTCCCTTATATCATCACGAAGCACTAAATGGTAGTGGATACCCTCAGGGACTGACGAAAAAAGATATCCCTTATGAAGGGCAAATTATTCGTGTAGCAGATGAATATGATGCTATTGTTAGTAAGAGACAATACAAATCACATATTGGTATTTCAGACACTTTAAAAATTTTAATTGAAAATACAAAACCGAATCATGAAGTAAAAAAATCAGATGCACTTTCTGTACTCTCGGAAAATGCTAAACTAGGGAAAAATAATCCCATTATTGTGAAAACCTTATTTAAAGTTGTAATCGATGATATTGAATATGAAATTTATTGTACGCAAAGTTATTTAGAGGATTTAAAAAGTGAATTAAAAAGACTCGACCAAATTTCAAAATACAAAGAAAAAATGGAAAATTCCAAAAAGGAAAAAGATAAAAACTATTATTATGAGGGAATCAAAGTGCTACTAAAAAATAATGAAACATTAGAAAACTATCTATCTATTTATGATGAATATAAAAAAGCTTACGAAACCCGAAAAGCAATCATTGATAATTTATATCATGAAATTAAAATAATAAAGAAACTAAAAGTTTGAATAAATAGGGACAATTGGGGATGGAGCCAAAAGAACCGTCCCCAATTGTCCATTAATCTCCTAATCCAAAACTTACACCTAGTGCATTATTAACTTGATTTATAATTTTTTCGTCATCAATATGTCCTATTCTTTCTTTCAATCTACTTTTATCAATTGTTCTTATTTGCTCAGCTAAAACTACTGAATTACTTTTTAATCCACATGAAGAAGAATTGATTTCTATATGAGTCGGTAATTTATTTTTACCTGTTTGAGACGTTATCGCAGCTGCAATTACTGTTGGACTATATTTGTTGCCTAAGTCATTTTGGATAATTAATACTGGTCTAATTCCTCCTTGTTCTGAACCAACCACTGGACTTAAATCTGCATAAAACATATCGCCTCTTTTTATTTGCATATTCTTCACTCCTAATAATACTGTATTGTCAAGTATATTTTGTATTGTTTTAAATATTGTTCAAAGTAAAGAAATAGTATTTTAGCTATTTACTTTCACCTCATTATATAATATGTAAACAGCTATATTTTTGTTATCATCTTGTATTTCCATTTTTTCTGGCATTCCAGTCTCTTTATTTATGTACAAAGTTTTGTGTTTTTTTAATTTATCTCCGCTGGATGTTTGCATCATTACTTTATTATCTTTTTCTTCCATCATGGCTTTTGGGTCATTTTTATATTCTTTAATAAAACTACTTAAATCTAAACTATTTTCCGAAATATATTCATAATTTTCAAACATAGATACCAAATTTAAATTAGAATTCTCCAACTTTAGACTATTACCAGTTTTTATAATCTTTACTCCTGCTATATTACTTGGTTCTAAGACCTCCTGCATATTATCTTCTGGTCCATTATATATTTGTTTTATAATATATTTATTTTCATTTTTATTACTTTTCACATCTACTTCTATTGTTACCTCATACGAACTAATATTTAAAATATAATCTGAAATTTCTTGACTACTACTATTATTTCCAATTTTTGATTTTTTAGCCGTATTATTTTTAAAAACTATTGAAAAAATTATAATAAATAAAACAACTACTATAAATATACAAATTTGTATTTTCTTATTTTTCAAACTATTCCCTCCTAAATTCTTGTACACTATAAAATTAGAACTTTTTTCTATTCAAAAAAAATGTAGTAGATTATTACTAATCCACTACATTTTTATTCTATAATGTTTGAAAATATTCATCTAACTTCATTAGCAGTTCGTCCTTTGTTTCTATAACATTAATACTATTTCTAAATTCACTTGAATTTTTTAAATTTTTGGTATACCAAGCAATATGTTTTCTAAGTTCTTTTATAGCAATATCTCCTTTCTCATCCACAGCAAGATTAATATGTTCTTTTATAATATCTAATTTTTCTTCATTTGATGGTAACGGTAATTTTTTTCCTGTTTCTAAAAAATATTTAATATTTCTAAAAATCCAAGGATTCCCAAAGCATCCTCTTCCTATCATAATTCCATCCACACCAGTTTTTTCAAACATTTGATATGCTGTTTCTTCATCCACTACATCTCCGTTTCCTATAACTGGTATATTAACACTCTCTTTTACCCTTTTGATAATGTCCCAATCCGCTCTTCCTGTATAAAACTCACTCCTTGTTCTTCCATGTATTGTTATAGCAGAAATTCCAATCTCTTCTGCCATTTTAGCAACTTCTGTTGCAACAATATGTTCCTTGTCCCATCCCATTCTTATTTTTACTGTAACCGGAACATTAGAATTTTTAACTACTTGCGACATAATGCTTTTAGCCTTTTCTAAATCCAATAAAAGTTTACTTCCATCACCATTTTTAACAACTTTAGGAGCAGGACATCCCATATTTATATCAATAATATCAGCAAATTCACTTAATTTCTTTGCTGCATACCCCATAGATTCTTCTTCGCTACCAAAAACTTGAAAACTAATTGGCCTTTTCTCTCCTTCAATATTTAACAATCTCTTTGTTTTTTGATCATTATAAAACATTGCTTTTGCACTTGCCATTTCTGTACATACCATTCCTGGTTCAAACTTTTTGCATATCATTCGAAAAGGCAGGTTTGTTACACCTGCCATAGGAGCTAATATTAGATTATTTTCCAATTCTACATTTCCAATTTTCAACTTTTTTAAATACATCTTTTTCTCCCACTATATATGTAGATATTATTTAACAAATATTGTTTTTTGTCTTTTACTACTAATATTTAATAATAAACCAATACAAATGAAGTTTGTAATTAAGGAACTTCCTCCATAACTTATAAATGGAAGTGGAACTCCTGTAATCGGCAATAACCCCATAACCATTCCTATATTTTCTACCATATGAAATAAGAAAATTCCAGTAATCCCAGATGCAATTAACGCTCCCATTTCATCCTTTGCAGTTTTTGCAACATATAAACATTTTGTTATCAGGAATACATATAGTATAATAACAGCTCCTGCAATTACAAATCCCATTTCTTCTCCAATTACAGCAAAGATAAAATCTGTTGTTTTAGGGTATAAAAATCCTAATTGCGTTTGATTTCCTTTTAAAACTCCCATTCCAGTAAGCCCACCTGCGCCAATTGCAAGTTTTGACTGAATTATATTATATCCTGCCCCCCTTGGATCGGATTCTGGATTTAAAAATATATCAATTCTTTTTTTAGCATGTTCAGGCAAAACAAAATTATATAATAATGGGACTGATACAACTATCAATATCGCTGTAATAATAATATATTTTTTATCAATTCCAGCTGTTATCAACATCATAGCAGTAGCTACTATAAAAGCCAAGGCTGTTCCATAATCTGGTTGTTTTGCTATTAATAAAATTGGTATCCCTAAAATGGCCATTAATATTAATAATCTTGTTGGTTTATTAATATCTTGTTTGTTTCTTTCCTGCATTTTCTTTATAGCTAGAGCTAAAAATAAAATAACAAATACTTTTGCAAATTCACCAGGCTGAAAAGAAAAAAATCCTATATCAAACCAGCTTGTTGCACCATTTACTGGCGGTGTAAATAATACTGCAATTAGTAATATAATAAATATTCCATAAAATACAGGAGATGCTTTTACAATTAAATCGTAATCAACTAGCATTACTAATACCATAATTATTAAACTTACTACAAGCCATATGATTTGTTTGTTAAATTCATCATATTCTGATTCTTGTGTTGCAGAAAATAATGCAACTAAACCTACACTACATAGGATAATTGCAACTATTAATAAACTCCATTCTATATTCTTTAATTCTCTTTTCCTCATTAAACCACTCTTTTTCTTAATTAATTTTCTGATTTAATCTCTTCTTTTGTCGAATTTTCCTTTTTGTTTTCGTCCTTTGATTTCTTATTATTTTTTACCTCTTTGTTAGTTTTCGCTGTTACATTAGATTCTACTTCTTGTGCTTTCTCAACTTGATTTTTTTCTACTTCTTTTTTTGGCTCTTTCTTAGAATCTTCTTTTGGTTCTATTGTTTTTTTATCCGTCTCATTTTTTACTTCTTTACTTTTATCATTTTCTTGTTTAACATCTACTTTTCTTGCTTCATTTTTTATGTTTAAGATTGGGATATTAGCATATAATGCTGGTGCCCCATTCGTACCATCACTGTTTTCTTTGTTAGTAAGTCTTACATCAATAGCACTTTCGTCCACATCAATATATTTTTTAATTACTTCAATAATTTCCTGTTTCATCAATTCTAAGAAGTCTGCTGAAACATTTGCTCTATCTTGCATTAAAACTAAATGTAGTCTTTCTTTTGCTGCATCCTTAGAATTAGATACCACATTATTCTCTTTCTTGTTTAACTTCTTAAAAAATTTCATTATGTTTTCAAACATTATTCCTACTTACCCCCAAATGCTTTATTGTTTTTTATATTCTAGGAAAGTACATGTAAAACGTGTACTTGACGTAGAAGATACATATGCAAATTTATAGATTTTCTTGCAAGCAAACTTGCTTAGAAAATCTCAATTTGCTTTTTTAAATATTCTTTTTAATTTTGCAAAAAATCCTTTTTCTCTACCAGGAATTGTTACCTCTATCTTTTCTCCTAAGACTCTTTTAGCTATCTCTATATATGCCTTTCCTGATGGCGCTTTTTTATTTTGAATAACAGGTTCACCTTTATTTGTTTGTGTAATAATATACTCATCATCTGGAACAACACCTATTAAATCAATAGATAAAAGATCGACAATGTCATCGACGTCCATCATTTCGCCTTTTCTTACCATGTTTGGTCTAATTCTATTTATTACTAATTCAGGATTTTTAATTTCCGATGATTCTAATAATCCAATTATCCTATCAGCATCTCTTATGGCTGATATTTCTGCAGTTGTCACAACAATAGCACGATCTGCACCTGCAATGGCATTTTTAAATCCTTGTTCAATTCCAGCTGGACAATCAATTAGTATATAATCAAATTCTTCTTTTAATTTATTTACCAAATTTCTCATCTGTTCTTCATTCACTGCGCTTTTATCTCTAGTTTGGGCTGCTGGTAGTAGGTACAATTCTTTAAATCTTTTATCTTTTATCATAGCTTGTCTTAATTTACATTTTTCTTCTACAACATCAACGATATCATATACAATTCTATTTTCTAATCCCATAACAACGTCTAAGTTGCGTAGCCCTATGTCTGTGTCAATTAGAACCACCTTTTTTCCTTCTAATGCTAAACTTGACCCTAAATTTGCTGTTGTTGTTGTTTTTCCTACTCCACCTTTACCTGATGTAATAACGATTACTTCTCCCATAATTTTCCTCCTTAGGATTTTAAAAACACATTTTTAACAGTTCTATAATATAACGAAAATGCTAAAAAGTCAATGAATTTTACAGGAAAATAACAAAATTATTTCTAAAATGTTACAAAATGTTTACAAAAAGCGAACTTTGTAATATTTCTCCATTAAAAACATTACAAAGTTCGCATATTGATTTGTGCTCCAAATTTTCTTATTTTATATATAATGTAAGGCGACTGCCATAATATGAAATTTTACTGATACCATTACTATATGGATTATCCGTAGTACGAGAACTAGGAAAATAAGCATGACTACAATCACCACCACGTAAAACTCTAAAGTATGAACTATTAGCTTCTAATGTCCATTCATATAAATTTCCTTCTAAATCATAAATATTATTAATTTTATCATTTTCTTCTATTCCTGATTGATATATATTATTTAAACTATGTGAAGCATTTCCACTTTTTATTATTTTTTCTTTATCTATGCTATTACTTGATATAATCCAATTTAACATCGCATCATATTGACTTCCCCATATCATACTGCTTTGTACTGAATTATTAGCACCAGTATACTTTTTTTCTTTATCATACAACCCATACCACATATTAGTTTGATCATTATTAGCTGATGTCGGTATTACGTTCGACTTTGATTGAGCTATTCCTGTTACTTCTGATGAACTATCATTTATATCACTCAAGCTTGTTTCATATCTTCCTACATAAAATCCACCATATTTTTTTACACTTTCTATCATTGCATTATATTCTTGTTGCAATATTTCCTTCGAAAATAATCCATCATTGTATTTTATATCATTATCATACATAGAAACAATATCTGGCTCTCTATTTTTATCTGTTTCTTGTCCATACTCACTCATTTCCGTTGATGTAATACTAGTTTCACTAAAATTATATAAAACACCTTCATAATTTTGTTTTCCATTAACATCTTCTCCGGAAATCTCTCTTGCCATTATTTTTCCATCTGTTCCTCCAGTAGATAATGTATTTTTATCTATCGGTATCCATACAAATTCACTTCCATCTGTTCCTTTTACTACCAGTCCAGCATTAATAGTATTTTCTCCAAGTGTTCTACTTACTTGGAATCCTTTTGGTATATAAGCTATATCTTCATTTTCATCTTTATAAATAGCAGTTTCATTATAAATTGGAGACCAATTATCATCTAGCTCTGATTCATTTATCAATACAACAGATTCTTTGTCGACATTTTCTTTTGTATAATCTGTATAAAATCTCTCTCCGTCATATAAAATCCCCTTTACATAGAAAATATTATGGCTATCTTCATTTATAATATATAAATCTTCTAATTGCTTGATTTGGCTTTCTGTTGTAGCCACTCCATTTTTTATTTTTTTATAATCTTGTCCATAATTTAATGTTAAATTATCAAGAGCTGATAGATCAATGACATAAAAATTACTTTTACTTTCCTCTTCACTAATAACATCTATATTAGAGATATTGCTATATTCCACCTTTACCTTTTTATTATCATCATCTTGAATATAATATACCGGTATATCTCCATATTGCATATAATGATTAGAAACTTTCTCCCTCAAATTTTCTATGTCAGCTTGCATATTTTTTAAATTTTGAACACCTAAATTATCTTTTACATTATAAAGTATTATATTCGTTAAAATTAATATTATTATTATCGTTACTGACAATGTAACTAGATTAATACCTCTTTGACTTTTAAAAAAGTTTTTCATCCTTTGAATTCTCCTTTTCTCTTTGGTATTAGTTTACTATTTATTGGTTTCAATTTCAATAGTTTTTTCTATTAAATCGTAAATTTTATTTTTCTTTCTATAGACTATATCTTCTTTTAAATATAGCATCCAAAGAAAAATAGTAATTAAAAATATTGAGATGTTTTCCATATAAAAAACTCCAATACTTGCTATAAATGTTACCAATATTAATATAAGAAAAGAAAAAGTATTAATATATTTCTCAGAATTTCTTTTTCCAAAAAATATATGTAAAATTCCTTTTAATATTCTTCCACCATCTAAAGGATATATAGGTAATAAATTAAATAATATCAACAATAAATTTGCGTATATAATCATTAAATTAGAAAATAAATCAACTTCTATATTTATTGCTATAAAAATAATTAGTAAATTCGTTAAGGGGCCTGCCAAAGCGACAAAAATCTTCTTTACCTCCAAAAGATTTCCTCTTATTATTTTTTGGTTATAATCCTTTGGCGTTAACTTAAAAGAAATACTTACTCCATATGGCTTTAACTCCATTTTTTCTGGTCTCATTCCCATAGCTAAACCAGCTATTAAATGTCCTAATTCATGAATTATTGCAAAAATAATAATCATAACATATGTTTCTATTTGTTTCGTAAAATAAAATAATATTAAAAACAAAAATATTTTTAAATCAATCTTAAATCGCATTTTTTCTCCTTTACAATTCTAAAATACTTTGTGGATCTACTGTTCTTTCCGAAATCCTTATTTCAAAATGCAAATGTGGTCCGGGTCGAATTTCCAGTCGAACCAACTTCTGCGATTTCTTGTCCTTGTGTAACTTTATCTCCTTGCTTTACATATAAATCATTACAATGTGCATAAATTATACTTACTTCCCCTATTTGAATTTTTAAATGTTTTCCGTAATCTCCCTGATCTGATGATAAAACAACTTCTCCATCAGTGGCTGATACTATTTTCGTTCCTAAACTTGCAGCAATATCTGTTCCCGTATGATTTTTAGGAACAGTTCCTGTCGCCGAATCTCTTTGTCCATATTTTGAGCTAATGATTCCTTGGATAGGTCTTATAAAAGTTGTTGTATTCTTTATATTCATAATATCCTGTTCCGTTTGAGACAATTCGGTTACTTCTTCTGCATTTTCTGCTTGTTCCTCTGAATTCTCTGTTATACCTTCTTCAGCTCCCCCAATACCTTCCTCTGTATTATCTTCTTGCTGTTCTTCATTTTGTTGGCTATGGAAAATATTTTGAATTTGTTCCTTTAAATTATTATATAATGCTAAAAAATTAGTGTCATAAGATAGTATCTCATTTGCTTTATTAGTAAAATCCTCTGAAAATACATACTCATTATTCTTAATTGTATACACTATCAAATAAATCGATACACATATCAATATCTGTATAATCATCTTTTTTAATAATTTTATATCTTTCTTACTTTCACTATTAACACTCACCGTTGCTACTGGCTTATTATTTCCCTGTTTTCTTCGTTCATATATTTCTTCAGCTCGTCTTATTTTTTCTTCTACTGATATTGTTCTTTCCATAAAAAAAACACCTCTTCCTTAGTTTCTTTGTAAACTATATGTTAGAAAAAAGTGTTTTATTACTTATTTTATAAATAGTATCATAGTTTCTATTAAAATAATTAAACTTGTTACATAAGCATAATTTTTAATTCTTTTATATTTCTGATTCATTTTTTGATTTTTTATCTTTTTTGTCTCTTTCTTTTCCTCTAAACCTGAAATATAATTAGAAACTAACATCTCCGCCTCTTTTAAAATATAATCATTTTCTTTTGTCTTTTTTTCTGTATCTTCTACTGCCTTATTTTTTTCTATTTTTTCGAGTTTTTTAACTTTTTTATTTGTCTTTAATATAACAATTGCTTCTTCTACAATATTAGATGGCAAGTTTTTTAATACTACCATATTTTTTAAATTACTTTCGTTCATTTGTACCTCCTTAGAATTATGTATTTATATTATTTTTTCCATTTTTTTAAGGCTTATACAAATCTTAATAAATTAATTACATATAAAAAAGAAAACTCCCTCTTGCGAGGAAGAACGATTTATTATCTTATGATATTTTCATATAGTATATTACTTTATAAATCTGTCATAACTATTCATCTTACTAAACTTATGCACTCTTCAATTCAAGCCTTAGTTTATCAGCAATCATTGCAATAAATTCTGAGTTTGTTGGCTTTCCTTTTGCTGCTGAAATCGTATAACCAAAAATATTCTCAACCGCTTCTTGTTGTCCCCTTCCCCAAGCCACTTCTATGGCATGGCGGATAGCACGTTCTACTCTGCTTGGTGTTGTATTAAATTTAAAAGCTATTTTTGGATACAAACTCTTTGTAATTTGATTAATTACATCGATATCATTAACTACCATCATAATTGCCTCTCTTAAGTATTGATATCCTTTAATATGTGCAGGAACTCCAACTTCATGAATTATGTTAGTAACTAATGCTTCTAAATTTTCTTCTTTTTTGCTATCTTCTCTTGATATATCTATGTATTGTTGCTTTGTCTCTTTTGCTATAAAATTATTTGAAGTTTGATTTGGTTTGAAATATTTTATCTCCCTAATTCTCTTTATTAATAATTCTATATCAAATGGTTTTACAACATAATATTCAGCACCCAATAATATTGCTTTTTGTGTTATTTTATCTTGTCCTACTGCTGATAACATAATACAAATTGGTTTGTCATCACTTTTCATTCCATTTATTTTTTCTAATACACCTAACCCATCAAGATGTGGCATTATTACATCCAATAAAACTACATCCGGATTCGTGTTAGCTATCATTTCAACTGCCTCATTTCCATCTTTTGCCATTCCTATTACTTCCATATCTTCTTGAAGATTTATATAAGTAGATAGTGTGTGACTAAATTCTTGATTATCATCTGCAATTAAAACAGAAACTTTTTCTCTCATTTTTTCCCTCCTAAAATATTTACTGTAAATTTTTTACAATTTGATTATAAAACTTTATTTTAGGATTTGCAATATTTTTATGGAATTTTTTTCCATTTATTTACAAAAGTTGTATTTTTATATGCTTTTCGTTATATATTTTTTGGATAATTCTTTTATATAATTTAAATTTATATTTTTTATATCAAAATCTTGCACCAATTTTTGTTTTTTTTCTTCTTCCAGTTCTATTTTACATACAATATTTTCTTTATACTGTGAATCTACAATGTTTATCATGTTATTTTTACAATAATATTTAAAATTCTCAAACTCATTGTATTCTAATCCTATCTCCAATTCCTGTCCAAAACATTTCTTTATTTTTTGACTTATTTCTATTGCCTGCAATAAACTATTTGAATAAGCTCTTATTAGTCCTCCTGTACCTAATAAAATACCTCCAAAGTATCTAGTCACTATGACTAATACATTTACTAAATCATTTTTTTGTAAAATAGTTAGCATAGGTGCTCCAGCTGTTCCCGACGGTTCTCCATCATCACTTGATTTTTCAATAAGATTATCACCTTGCATGATTCTATAAGCTATACAATTATGTCTAGCATCAAAGTATTTTCTTTTCGTTTCTTTTATTAGTTTCTCTGCTTCTTCGCTATTTTCTATGTAAAATAGATTTGCTATAAACTTTGATTTTTTTTCAACAAATTCAGTTTGTACATTTTCTGCAATTGTTATAAACTCTTTCATTTAACTCTCGCACTTCCTCCAAAATTCGACAAAATTCATAGGACATATTTTAGATCTAATATTGTCAACTTAGAGGGTATATATTATTTTTGCAACACCGCGTAAGCGATCAGCTAACGCATACTGCCACTGTAACAAGCAAAGCTTTAACAGTGGACAGTAAAACGAGTAAATTAGCGAGTGCGATTGGAGCAACCTACATTTTTATTTCAATTTAGTAGGTTGCGACACACAAGGTGTAAAAAAATAATATATCCACTCTAAGTTGACAGAATTAACCTATAGTCCTGCAACATATCCTGTTGAATATGCAATTTGTAAATTAAATCCTCCTGTATAACTGTCTACATCAATAATTTCTCCAGCAAAATATAATCCTCCCACAATTTTTGATTCCATTGTTTTCGGATTAATTTCTTTTATATTGACTCCTCCACTTGTTATAATTGCTTCTTCTATTGGCCTAAATCCTTTCATTTCTAAACAAAATCCTTTTAATAATGATACCAATCTTTTTCTTTCTTCTTTTGTAATTTCATTCACCTTTTTATTTGAATCTATATTACTTCTTTTTACTACCACATTAATTAATTTCTGTGGTAATAATTCATCCAAACTATTTTTAAATTGCTTATTTTTCTGTTTTTCAAAATCCCTTAGAATTCTATCATCTAACTTCTCCGCTGATAACGCTGGTTTTAAATCTATACTTAAAATTATTTTCTTATTTCTTAATTTTTCTTCGATATTTTTATATCGTACTAAATGTGCTGAACCACTTAGTATCGTGGGGCCTGAAACTCCAAAATGTGTAAATATCATTTCTCCAAAGTCTTCATAAATAATTTTATTCTTTTCTATATCTTTTAATTGTATTTTTACATTTTTCAAACTTAACCCTTGTAAATTTTTGCATATATCTTTATCATAACTTTCTAATGGCACGAGTGATGGCTTTATTTTAGTTATCGTATGTCCCAATTTTCTTGCCAATTCATATCCGTCTCCTGTAGAACCTGTTAATGGATAACTTTTTCCTCCTGTTGCAAGTATAACTTTATCTGCTTTTATTACATTGTTAGTAGTTCTTACTCCTATTACTTGATGATTCTCCACTAGTATCTCTCGTACTGTTGTATTATACTCTACTTTCACATTTAACTCTTTTATTTTTTTCGTAAAGCATTTTAAAACATCTAAAGATTTATCTGTCACAGGAAATATTCGATTTCCTCGTTCTTCTTTTACTTCCAATCCTTCTTCCTTTAAAAAACGAATCATATCTTGATTCGTAAACTGCTTATAACAGCTATACAAAAACATTCCATTTCCTGGTGTATTTTTGATAAATGCTTCCATATCTAGAGAAGATGTAATATTACATCTTCCTTTTCCAGTGATTAGTAATTTTCTTCCTAATGATTGCATTTTTTCTAAAAGAATGACTTCATTTCCATTTTCTGCCGAGGATATTGCTGCCATCATTCCAGCAGGTCCTCCACCTATTACGATTACTTTCATTTGATTCCTTTCTATTTTTTATTTTCTCTATTTCCTTTTCATATATTCGATTGCTTTTAAAATCCCCATTTTTCCATACTCATAAGTAAGTCCGCCTTGCATATAAGCAATATATGGTGGTCTAATTGGTCCATCACAACTAAGTTCTATGGTTGACCCCTGAGTAAAAGTTCCTGCAGCCATAATTACTTTATCCACATATCCCCCCATTTCTCCTGGATATGGAATTACTTTTGAATCAATCGGTGAACCCATTTGAATTCCTTGACAAAATTTAACTAATTCATTTTCTGTACCCAAATGTATTGTTTGAACAATATCCGCTCTTTGCTCATCATACTTTGGTTCTACATGATATCCTAATTTTTCTAAAATTCGACTAGCAAATACTGCTGTTTTCATGCTATTTGCAACAACAGATGGCGCAAAAAACAACCCTTTTATCAATAACGTATTTTGGTTTAAAGATGGACCTATTTCTTTTCCTATTCCTGGAGAAGTTAATCTTTCTGCGCACAATTCAATGAATTCTTTCTTTCCTACAATATATGCTCCAGAAGTAGCAATTCCAGCGCCTAAATTTTTCATAAGTGACCCTACTGCTATATCTGCTCCCACTTCGATTGGTTCTCTCTCTTGTACAAATTCTCCATAGCAATTATCCACCATAATAATAACATCTTTATTAACTTCTCTAATCGCTTTCACAGCTCTCTCTATTTTTTCTATGGTCAAACTTTTTCTTGTTGAATATCCCCTAGATCTTTGTATTTCTACTAATTTTACATCTCTCTTAGATAATCTTAGACTTATTTTTTCAATATCAAAATCGTTATCTACTAATTCAATTTGTTCATACTTTATACCAAACTCCCTTAATGAGCTTTTACTTTCTCCAGAAATTCCAATTACTGTTTGTAGAGTATCATATGGCTCTCCTGTTATACTAATCATAGTATCTCCTGGTCTCAATAAAGCTGATAAAGTTACTGATAAAGCATGTGTTCCTGATATCAATTGAGTTCTTACTAAACCGTCTTCCGCCCTAAAAACATGACTATATATTTCTTCTATTTTGTTTCTTCCTGGTTCATCAATTCCATATCCTGTTGAGGAATTTAGGTGATTTTCTTGTAAATCGCATTGTTGAAAAGCCTCTAATACTTTTTTACTATTTTCTTGACAAATTTCTTCAATTCTTTCAAATGTTGGCTTAATTTCTTTCTCCACATCTCTTGCTAATTCTTCTAATTTATAATTCATTTTTCTTATTTTTCCTTTCCAAAGCTCTAATTTAATAGTTTTATTTTACAATATTTTATCTGTTATGGCAAGTGTTTAAAAAGAGTCTAACTTCATATTCAGTTAAACTCTTTCTTTTTTATTTTCTTAATTCTATAAGACAAATTTTCTAATTAGTACTACTCCTCCTGCTATTGTAATTAATACAACAAATCCTAATGTAAAGTATATTCTCATTTGTCCTGTGCTAATTGATAACATAACTGGTGCATCATCGATATCATCTTCTCCTGGTTTCTTATTGTCTGGGGTTGAGTCTTTATCTGGCACACCATAATCATTGTAATCTTCAGAAATTTCTGCTGTATTTGTCATAACTCCCATGTTCTCTTGATTGTTTATCCACGTAAGTATTACTTCTACATCAGCATATTCTCCTGGTTGTAATAATGTATTTTCTAGTAATCTTGTTGAAATTACATTATTTCCTTCATCTGTCCATCCTTGATTATCCTCTGCTACAAATTTTAATCCTTCTGGTACATAGTCAGTTACTTCTTTTGCATATCCTGCAATGTCTCCTTGATTATAGACACGTATTGAATATCTAAATTTAACAGTCACTTCGTTTAGTTTCTTTCTATGTAATTCAACTTTTACTACTTGCTCTGGATCATCCCATGCATCATGACCTGTTTCTGTAACTGTTTGCCCATTGCTATCTATAACAATTGCTTGTGTCACCCATTTTCTTAAGGCTAAATCGAACTCTTTTACAATTACTTTTTCAAAGTCATCATCATCTTGTTGTCCAGGTATATATTCTCCTGTTTCGTCATCTTTATATCCTGGTAAGTTGTCATCTTCTGGAAGATTTACATTATCTTTTTGTGAGTCTCTATCATTTACTGGTTTTTTATTTTCATCTAGATATTCTGTAATATCAGCTATGTTTGTTATGTTTTCACTTGTTTTTGCTGTATCTTTTACCTTACACATAATTGGAACTTCTTTATAAGATAATACATATGGTTGCACACCTTCACCGCCTGGTACATCCAGTGTAGGCCTATCTGGTGTTTCTACTGCCTTCTTTATTAATTCATTTTCTAAATATCTAGTAGTTACTGTTCTTCCATCTTCAGAAACTTCCCATCCATATTGTTCATTAAAATCACTATCTACAAATTCTAAGTATGGTGGTAAATGGTCTTTTATTTCAGATGCATAACCATCTATTTCTCCCTCATTATAAACTCTTAAGTTATAAACTACAATGTCATTTTTCTTTACTAAAACTGGTTCCTTTGTGTGGTTATAGATAGCTGTTGTTATCATCTTACCATTTTCATCTAATGTATTTAATTTTGATGTATCAACTTTTGGTGCTCTTTTATAAGAACCATCCTCATTTTTTAAATACTCTTCATTTTCTATATTGGTATCATCACTAATTGCTATAATAAATTTTCTTAGTGCTAAGTCAAAAGATTTTAAGATAATATTATCATAATCTTCATCATCTTCATATTTAACCCATTTTTCTGTATCAGAATCTCTATCGTCAACTGGATCACCATTTTCATCTGTATCTTCTGATATACAAGCCTCATTTCTAATTACTGTTCCTGTTACATTTTCTGATACAACTTTAAGCATAACAGATACTTCTTTATAATCTGGATTTTTTTCTGTTTCTGTATCTACATATCCCTTTGTATTATCAAATGCTTTAATTAAATTTTTCGTACTTTTTACTCTTTTATCTTCTGTTCCGTCATTTGGAGCTGGTTGCCCCTCATATATATCTAAATAATTTGTTTTTATTGTTGTTAATGTATTGTCTGCAAAAGTCCAATAGTAATCTCTATTAAATTCAATTGCTGCTTTTTCTGCATCTGTTAAAGTAGTATCTGCTTCTAACTCTTCATCTGTTAACGCATCAGACCATAAAAATTCTAATCCTTCTGGTATATCTTCTGTTATTTCTGAAGCATATCCATCTATGGTTCCTTCATTATAAATTCTAAAAGTATAAGTAACAATATCACCTTTTTTTACACTAACAGGTTCTTTATTTAATTCATATTCTGCTGTTGTATATTTTTCTGAAGTAGTATCTACTAAAAAGTTACCATTAGAATCTACTTTATTTAAATTGCTTACATCTATACTTTCAATTCTTTCTGTTACATTCTGATCATTAACTGCTGTAATTCTTTTAATTAATTTTAAGTCAAAAGATTGTGGCATTAATACTAGTTTTTCAAAATCATCATCATCTTGTTGTCCTTTATAATAATAGGTAGAATCACTTAAGTCTTCTTTATTACCATTACCTGTGTAATTCTCCATATTATCTTTATTTACACTTGGTTTTGTAGATGGTTCTGAATCTATATCTAATCCTTCTTGATTTGTAATTACATTACCATCACTATCTATCTCTTCTGCAATCCATGCTACATTAGTTAACACTTTACTATTGGTTGTATTAGCTGTTGCTGTAACTTCGCATTCTATTTCTATCGTTTCTGAACCTGAACCAGAAGTTAGACTTCCCGTTGAGTATGCATGTAAATTAGTTGTATTACTTGACTTTCTTACTAAATTCACTGTATTATTAGTTGCATCATAAGATCCATCAAAATTACCACTTACTACTTTACTAAATTTTAATCCCGTTGGTAATTGATCCACTATTTTTGTTGCACGTCCATCTTTTTCACCTTCATTATAAATTGTTAATTTATAGGTAACTATATTTCCTTTTTCAACTAAAACAGGATCTTTTCTATGTTTATAGGTAGCTGTTTGAGTAGATGATATTGTGCTTTCATCAATAGTTGGAACTCTTGTATTTGCTACTTCTACTCCATTTACCTTTGTTATGTATTTCCTTAAAGCTAAATCAAATGGTTTAGAATTTGGTGTGACTGTTAATGTTGCTGATACTTGTTCTTGTTTCTTTTCTGGCATCATTACTGGTTGAGTAGCATTTATATCTGTCGCTTTTGTCCATAAAGTAAGAGTTGTATCACTATAATTTATTGTAATTGATACTGAAAGTGTTGCTATATCATCTTTTGGTACTGAAATATAGAAATTTTGTCCAACTAAATCCTTAACCTTTGTTCCTGATGCTACTTCATTTTTATTACTATCCAATAATTTACAATTTGATATTTCTGTTTCTCCGTTCTTTACAACAAAGTCAATTGTATATGGTAATGTATTTCCAGCATTTTCAGTAATATTGATTGGTCCTATAATATAATTCGAATTTGATTCTTCATAATTCAATGCAGTAGTATTTACTTTTGCTGGTGCACCAGTGCTACTACTTGAGCTTGAATAATTTTTAGCATTTGCTTTAGCCGTATCGATTAAATATTTATACAATACATTTGCTTGAGCATTTCTAATTATTCCCTCACTAGTACCTTGATTATAATCTGATAATGATGTATAACCAGTCATTCCCTCCTTCTTGTAGTTTAGCCATGAGGTACTATTGGTTTGATTATATTTTTCTTCTCCATAATTTGAAAAATACCAAATTGCAGCTTGTTGTACAGCATTTATATCATCATCTGTTAATGGATATGTCTCCATTCCTTCAACATAATTTGAAGCATAGCTGTCTGTCTTAGCAAGTTCTCTTACCACTTTAAGCAATTCTTCTTTTTCTTGATTTTCAGATTCATCTTGATTTTCAGATTCATGTGGTAAATATAACATATCACCTAATGCTAAGATAGCATTATAGCTACTAATCTTTGTATTATCCTCTAATGTAATCTCTTTATCTGTAATTGAACTTAAACCTTTAACAGTATCACTTTGTGTTTTCATATTATAATAAGTATCATATGTTGCACTACCATTAGGATTCTTATTGGTTGTATCGTTTTCATCACTGCCAAAACCTATGTTAGGATTTATACAATATATATTTTTTGATGTATAGCTATTTGATGTTGGACTATCATACTTCACGATATTCCATATTATATGTCCTCCATCATTTGGATTTCTTATTGCATATGCCATATTAGGCTCATCATATGTTCTTAATTCTTCATTTTTTAAATATAATGGTGTTGATGCTGTTGCTGCAAATACAGTACTTGATCCTGCTATTAGTACCATTGCCAAAATTGCAATAACCAAACTTGTACAGATTCTTTTTAAGTTCATAAAACTATCTCCTTTTCTTACCTATATATCCTCTTGTATATCATTTTACTCCTTTTTTCATATTAGTCAATAGGTCTTTTTTTTTTATATTTTTTATTATTTTCTATTAAGTAAAATTCCCTTACGGAAGCACTTATAAGATGTTTCGTATCAATAAAAAAGTCATCTATTACAATTATATTACATTTTTTAAACAAAATCAAGATTTTATGTGAATTAACTTGATTTATTTTGATTTCCGTAGTTTTTATCCTCTCTTATCTATTTTTATCTTTATTTCTATCTTCCAATTTTCATTATATGAATTAAAGCATATTCGTTTGATATTCTTAATATACTTTAATGGTGATAAAATGAATATGAAGAATATTTTTATAAAAATATTTACCTCCAGTTGTATCTTTTTCTTATTATTTAACTTTTCTTATATCTTTGCCGATGATATTGAATTGTCCAATGACGACATAGATGTAGCATATGAAATAGAAGATGATGAAAATAACACAATTGAAACAAACAGTTCAGATGTCTCTTCTTTAAATCTTAATGCTAGATCTTGTATTGTGTTGGATAGGTTAAGTAAAAAAACGTTATATGGAAAAAATGAATATAATAAAGTAAAAATGGCCTCCACAACAAAAATAATGACTGCCACTATCATTATAGAAAATTGCAATTTATCTGAAACTATTGAAGTGTCTAAAAAAGCTGCAGGTACTGGTGGTTCTAGACTAGGACTAAAAACTGGTGATAAAATAACAATTAAAGACTTATTATATGGTTTACTATTATGTTCTGGAAACGATGCTGCTGTAGCCTTAGCAGAAAGTGCTGGTGGTAGTATACAAGGATTTAGTGAGCTAATGAATTCAAAAGCAAAAGAATTAGGATTAAATAATACACATTTTGAGTCACCACATGGATTGGATTCTGATGAGCATTATACAACCGCTTATGAATTAGCAATTCTTACTGATTATGCTTTAAAAAACTCTACATTTACTCAAATCGTTGGAACAAAAAATTATACTGTTACCATTAATGGCTATCCAAAAAGTTTAAATAATACGAATGAACTACTGGGATATCTAGACGGTGTCTATGGTGTAAAAACTGGATTTACAAATGGTGCTAATCGTTGTTTAGTAACAGCTTGTAAAAGAGGTAATATGGATATAATCTGTGTTGTTCTTGGATGTGATACTAAAAAGTTTAGAACAAATGATAGTATAAAGTTAATCGAATATGCATTTAAGAATTTCCAATATGTTAATATTAGTGAACTAGTGAATAAAGAATTTACTAATTGGAAAAATGAAAATCAAAATTATTTTAATATTGACAAAGGTTTATCATCTAGGTTAGAAATTAAATATTCCGAACTAGAAACGCCTGTAATTCCAATCAGAAAAAGTGATATTGAATCCATAAAAATAAATATTTATATGGATAAAGATTTTGAAGCTCCTCTATATGAAAACACTATATTAGGAGGCATTGAAGTTACTTCTGATAGCAGTTTTATTTTACATTGTGACGTATTAGCAAATAATACTGTTCAAAGGAAGAATTTTTTTGATTATACATTAGACTTTCTAAAAAACTATTCCAATTTTCTTAATTCTATTACCGAGTTCATTTAAATCCTTTTATCATATATAAAAAAAAAGAAGCTTATCGCTTCTTTTTTTATTTCACATTTTCTTTTATGTAGTCAACTACATCTCCAACTGTTACAACTTTTTCTGCATCGCTATCTGGAATTTCTATATCAAATTCTTCTTCTAATGCCATTACTAATTCAACGATATCTAATGAATCAGCACCTAAATCATCTATAAATGATGCTTCCATTGTAACTGCATTTTCTGCAACGCCTAATTGTTCAACAATAATTCCTTTTACTTTTTCTAAAACTTCTTCTGAACTCATTACCTAGAGTTCACCTCCTCTCAAGTTTGCAAATGATATATTCATTTGATATTTTCTTTATTATATTTCATTTATATTATATGTTTCTATATTTGTCAAGTAAAATTTTGTTTTTTTTAAAATTTATACTACTAAGTCAAAAAGCTTTATTTCTTGCAGTTCTCATCCCTCTTGCTGTTGTTTCCTTTGGCTCTCAAATTCTTCTATCATTTTATCTACTGCTTTATTTTCTACAAATTTTTCAGCTTGTATTATCGTATATTCAAATAATAATGCATCACTACTTCCATGTGCTTTTACTACTGGCTTTTTTACACCTAAGAACAGAGCACCACCATACGACTTATAATCCATAGCTTTTGAAAGTGTTTTGATTGGTTTTCTTGCTATTAAATAAGAGATTTTAGCAAATATATTTTGAGTAAAACTTTCTACGAGACTTCTTTTTACAAATTTTCCTAGTCCTTCCGTTGTTTTTAAAAATACATTCCCTGTAAATCCATCTGTAACAATCGCATCAATTTTTCCAGAAAAAGCATCTCTTCCTTCTACATTTCCAATAAAATTAATATTTAGTTCTTCTGCTTTTTCTTTTAACAAATGATAACTTTCTCTTACCAATTCATTTCCTTTTGTTTCTTCTGTTCCGATATTTAAAAGTCCAATTGCAGGTCTTTCTATGCCATATGTATTTCTTAAATAAATAGTAGACATTTGAGCAAATTGTAATAAGTTGATTGGCTTACAATTTGTATTAGATCCCGCATCAATTAATAGTAATTGGCTTTTATATGCCGGCAGAATTCCCGCTAATGCTGGTCTATCAATTCCCTTTATTCTTCCCACAATTAGAGTCGCTCCTGTTAGCAATGCTCCTGAATTTCCTGCAGAAATAAATACATCTCCTTCATCTTCTTTTAACATTTTAAATCCAACTACCATAGATGAATCTTTTTTATGCTTAATAGCAAGTGTAGGTGTATCTTCCATTTCTATTGTTTCTGTTGCATTTCTTATTTTTAATCTATCTGATATCTCTTCTATCTCTTTTCCATAAAATTCTTTTACTTTGCTTCTAATTACTTCTTCTTTTCCTACTAAAACAACTTCTGCTTTTACTTTATGAATTGCATTGACTGCTCCCTTAATATTGGCATCTGGTGCATTGTCTCCACCCATTGCATCTAATATTATTTTCATTTTATTTCCTCCAAGTATCTTAATTCATTATATTTTTAACATATCTATTTTATTATTCTTTATAAAAAAAAGCAAGTAATTTTGAAATCTTTTTATTATTAGATGATCATTCGTTACTATTCACAACTTATACACTTTTGAGTCCTGTAACTGATAATAATATCTATTTTTTCGTGGTTCTGCGCAGGGAAGCTCCCAGAATAGGAATGACCCTAGGCGAATAGAGCAATCTTTGATTGCGACAGCAAAGAACAAGAATAAAATAGATATTATTATCAGTTGCAATACTTTATAATATTAAATTGCTGTGAATTGTAACGATCATTCAGTTAATAGATACAAAAAGAGATTTAAGTACTCTTAAACCTCTTTTTATGTTTTTAATTAAGCTAAGATATCAGCAACAACACCTGAACCAACTGTTCTACCACCTTCACGAATAGCGAATCTTAATCCTTTTTCGATAGCGATAGGTGTAATTAATTCAATTGTCATTGATACGTTATCTCCTGGCATAACCATTTCTGTTCCAGCTGCTAATTCAATAACACCTGTAACGTCTGTTGTTCTGAAATAGAATTGTGGTCTATATCCATTGAAGAATGGTGTATGTCTTCCACCTTCTTCTTTTGTTAATACATAAACTTCAGAAGTGAATTTTGTATGTGGATTGATTGTTCCTGGTTTACATAGAACTTGACCTCTTTCGATGTCTTTTCTATCAATACCTCTTAATAGAACACCAATGTTATCTCCAGCTTCAGCTTGATCTAATAATTTTCTGAACATTTCTACACCTGTAACAACAGTTTTTCTTCTTTCTGCTGTAAGACCGATGATTTCAACTTCGTCTTGAAGTTTTACTTGACCTCTTTCTACTCTACCTGTTGCAACTGTTCCACGTCCTGTAATTGTGAATACGTCTTCAACTGGCATTAAGAATGGTTGGTCAATTGGTCTTTCTGGTGTTGGAATATAACTATCAATTGCATCCATTAATTCTTTCATTGGTTTGTATACTTCATCATCAGGATTTGTTGATGAACTTTCTAATACTTGTAATGAAGATCCTTTTATAATTGGAATATCATCTCCTGGGAAACCATATTCTGAAAGTAAGTCTCTAACTTCCATTTCAACTAATTCTAATAATTCTGGATCATCAACCATATCACATTTATTTAAGTAAACAACGATGTATTTAACACCTACTTGTCTAGC
>JBJFFC010000027.1:0-2071 GCA_051891395.1 Clostridia bacterium
AAAAAAAGCCAGCAATCCCAGTTATCATAAGGTTTTGATAGCTTTCTAAAGTTCCACAACGTAATCACCTAGATTTCTTCTTTTAATATTTTATTTCTAAGTGACATTACCTCCTTTTTTGAAGGTAATAGAAAATTAAATTTTTCTTCATTATATATATTTAATAGTTTCAAAATAATTTCTGTTGGTTTTCTAAATTTAAAACTATTAACATCAAATGGATCAGCTTCAAATTTGTTTAATTCTTCTTTTAGTTTTTCAGCAGTAATACCTTGTTCCCAACCATCTACATTTAATGTAGATTTATTTTCATATTTTAATATCTTATATTGTATTATTCTTATAATAGTTAATGCTATAAAACATATTAGAAAATGAGCTTTTATATGTTCTTCTATCCATACATATATAGGTCTTCCTTCTAAATCGCTTTTTATTATTCTAAATGAATCTTCTATTCTAGAAAGTCCATGATACCTATTAATTATTTCTTTATTACCTTCTTCAATCTCAGATGTAACTATTGAATAGAATCCTAATGTTTCTTTGTATTTTTCTAATTTCTTATCCAAAAATACTATTACTTTTTCTGGATGAATTATTTCACCAGTTTCTTTATCAACATCAACTATTTTAATAAACTCTTGACTCTTTCTTTGTTTGTCTTTTAACTTATCAGGATTATCTTTACAAGATTCTAAATATTCAATGAACTTCTTATTTTGATGAAGTTCTTTTTCATAATGTTTTTTACTCCAATAAACTATTTCTTTTTCTTTTATTTTCTTTTTTGATTTTGTACCATCTTCTTTTTTATAAGTTAGTTCTATTTCATTTATTCTAGATTTATATTTAAATACTATTTCTCCTTGTGAATTCCTAATTTCTGTATAATCTTTATTTTCTAATGCCCATGATCCTATTTTAGTCCAACTTTTCTTGACACTTTTTGACACTATGTATCCATTCCCTTTTTCAGTAATTAAATATTTATTTTCTTGTGTATTCATTCCATTATCTGCTACTACTACAATTTTACCTAAGTTCATGTCATCAACATCATTTTCTAAAACATTTTTAAAAGTTGTCTTATCTTGAGTGTTACCTGGAAATAATTTATGTGATACTGGTATGCCATTATTATCTATAAATAATCCCATTTGTACTATTGGTCCTTTACTATTTTCTTTAGATACACCTTTTTTTCTAAATCCTTTTTTAACTATTATTGGTTTGCCATCTTCTCCTTTAACAATTTCATTATTTTCATCTAATTCATAAATATCATCATCACCATACATTGCTTCAAAAAAGTAATTGGTAACATCATAATAAGTTAAAGAAGTATCTCTACCAATTGATGAATTTTTAATTTTAGTATTCATTCTATTTTGTATTTTTTTAGAATTAATATTAAGAACATCTAAGGTTTTATATACATCTTCTAAATTATTGCAAGTTGTTACAGGTGTTAAATATATATTTCGATTTTCAAAAGTTTTCTTTTTGCTACTAGGATTTAATATTCTTCCAAATACCAACATTTTAACTATTCCATTTAAGTCATATTCTATTTTAGAATTTGATTTAATTTCTCTTAATAAGTCATAGATACCAAGTTTATTGTAAATATTTTCCAAAAAGAAGTAGCCCAAATTTTTGGGGTTTAAATATTTATAAGTATCTTGTTCAGAATTATAATATGCATTATTAAAAAGTTTAGCTCTAGCTCTAAATTCGTTAGAATCGATGCCATCGATTTTTAATTCACCTGATTTGAGTTGATTTTTCATTCTTTTAATAAAATCTGGTTTACCATCATCAAATTTTTCTAAATATCCCAAATTCTTAATTGTCTTTCTTTTATTTTTCTTTTTACCATTTTCAACAACAGTATAATTTTCAACAATTCTCAAATAAGGCTTACCATAACATTTAAAGCAATCAAGATACATGCTAACACCGCCTATACTAACTATACAAGTATATAGTAGCATAAATTAATTAAAAAGAAAAGCGTATTTACAACAAAAAACAGACTTTTTTACAGTTTTAAACTACAAAACTCGGG
>JBJFFC010000028.1:0-37082 GCA_051891395.1 Clostridia bacterium
ATTCTTGCTATCCATAATTTTCTAAAATTACTCTTTTTATCTTTTCTTCCTACATAAGCATATGATAAAGATTTCATAACTGCTTGATTAGCATTTCTAAATCTATAACTTTTTGCTCCATAATATCCTTTAGCTTGTTTTAATATTTTTTTATGTCTTGCTCTTGTTGTTCTTGCTGTTTTTACTCTTGCCATTTATGATTCACCTTCCTTTTTTCTAATTTCCATATGGTAATAATTTTTTGATTGTATTTTCGCAGCTTTTATCTGCATATCCGTTTTGGATTCTTCCTGATTTCTTTTGTCTTTTTGTTTTATTGGCTAATAAGTGTCTTCTGTTTGATTTTGTTCTTTTAACTTTTCCTTTAGCTGTTAAAGAATATCTTTTCTTTGCAGCCTTATTTGTTTTTAATTTTGGCATAATTATAAACTCCTTTCACTTTTTATTGCTTTCTATATTAACAGATTATTTATCTGCTTTTTTAGCTAAAATTGTAAACATATTTCTACCTTCTAATTTAGGTTTTTTTTCAACAGTTGCAATATCTTCTAAATTTTCTATAAACTTATTTAGAACTAACTCTCCTGCTTTTGAGTTGTTTACTTCTCTTCCCCTAAATCTAACTGTTATTTTTACTTTGTTTCCATCTGTTAAAAATTTTCTTGCATTTTTAGATTTAAAACCAAAGTCATGTTCTTCAATATTTGGAGTAACTCTTATTTCTTTTACTTCTAAAACTTTTTGTTTTTTCTTAGCTTCTTTTTCTTTTTTAGCTTGTTCAAACTTGTACTTTCCATAGTTCATTATTTTGCAAACTACTGGATTTGCATTTGGTGCAACTAATACTAAATCCAAGTTTTTTTCTTCAGCTTTGGCTAAAGCATCATTAAAAGAAATTACACCTAGTTTTTCTCCATTTTCTCCTATTAATTGAACTTCTTTTGCTCTGATTTGTCTGTTGATTGGTAATTCTTGTTTTATAAAAAACACCTCCAATAATAAAAAAATTTGACTTTTGTTACAAGTCAAATTCAAAATAAACTTAGCATATTCTGCCATTATTTATTAAATTTCTAACCTTTTTCCTCGTTTAGATAAGGTGAGAAGTTTGACTTCTTCTTGTAACGTTTATTATTATACACTTTTTTTGCTATATTTGTCAAGTGTTTTTCAAAATTTAAATTTCGGCCTTTTATGAAAAAATACTATAGATAATAATTCCTATCGATTGTATTGCAAAAAGATTTAAAATATTAGAAGTGAAAAGATTATTAGTTGCCTCGACTACTCCTAAAATTGCATCTTCTTTTTTCTTTTTATAATGTTTCTGTGATTCAAAAAAAGTAATTAATTCTGGAATACTTGTAATAAAGCCAAGTAATATTCCTATTATAGTTTGCGGAATATGAAACTGATTGCAAAGATTTTCCAATGTATTACCAAGCAATTCGCCAACAATAAAAAGTAGAATACCTGTACCTAATAAATATAAAATATATTTCATAGTTTTCTTTTTATTATTCCTTTCCCACTTTTCTTCTTCCTCTATCTTACTTTCTAATTTTAAATCTTCACTTCTTAAATATAATTTATGAGCATTTCCATTTAAATAAATAAAAAGAATATATAAAATTATGAAAATTGGTACAATCGCAAGCTTTATTTCTATGTCAAAAATAAATAATAAGATTGGTATTATAATGGTTATAGAAACCAAAATCAAATCGATCCTAATTGCTTTATTTTTTAAGATATTTTGGTTTTTATTCAAAAATATTGATGATATATATTGTATAAAATTTATCACATTAGAGCTAATTACATTAACAATACTTGCTGATATTAGTCCACTAAAGCTAGATGCTCCAATTGTTAGTAATTCTGGCATAGACGTTGCATATCCTGCAATATCTCCTACCGTTTTTGGCTTTAGATTTAAGGTCTCTGCTAATTTTCTTAAAGTTGTAACTAGAATATATTTTGAAATTAATACAATCACACCTGAATAAATTAAAAACTTTATAAATTCAATTAACATTCTTCCTCTCTTTCTTGATAATTCACATTAAATAATTATTCAAATTCATTGTTTTTCTTTTTATTTTACCCAGTTTTATTGCCAATTATTAGAAAATAAGGTATAATACTATCATATTTTATAAAAGGAGTTGTACAATGGAAGAAGTAAAAATTGGTAGAGTTTACCGTCATTTTAAAGGTAATTATTATTTTGTGGAAGATGTTGCTTATGATTCAGAAACGAAAGAAAGAATGGTTGTTTATAAGCCCTTATATAAAAGAGAAGATGGTCATATGCTTTGGGTAAGACCTGAAAAAATGTTTTTAGAATCAATACCTGAAAGACCTGATAACATCACTGGTCAAAAAGTAAGATTCGAATTAGTCGAAGATATTCAAAAAAATTATATAAAATAAAAGATATTTGAAGATGTGTCCCAAATTGGACAACTAATTTAAAAATGTCCATTCGGAAACATCCTAAGCAAGACAATGGAGGAAAGTTATGATTGATATTAAATTTTTAAGAGAGAACCCTGATGTAGTAAAAGATAATATTAGAAAAAAATTTCAAGACAATAAACTTATATTAGTAGATGAAGTAATTGAATTAGATATAAAAAATAGAGAAGCTAAATTAAATGGTGATAATTTAAGAGCCAAAAGAAAGCTTCTAAGTTCTCAAATTGGCATGCTTATGAAAAACGGTCAAAAAGAAAAGGCTGAAGAAATAAAATCTCAAGTAAATGCAATTAATAAAGAACTAGATGAAAATGAAAAATTAGAAATTAATTATTCTGAAGAAATAAAAACAAGAATGATGAAAATTCCTAATATTATGCATGAATCAGTTCCTATTGGTAAGGATGATAGTGAGAATGTAGAAATCCAAAAATATGGCGAACCAGTTATTCCAGATTACGAAATTCCTTATCATGGAGAAATTATGGAAGCATTAGGTGGTCTCGATTTAGATAGTGCAAGACGTGTAGCTGGTAATGGCTTTTATTATCTAATGGGTGATGTCGCAAGGCTTCATTCCGCTGTTTTAACTTATGCAAGAGATTTTATGATTAATAAGGGATTTACTTATTGCATCCCCCCTTATATGATTAGGAGCAATGTTGTAACTGGTGTTATGAGCTTTGAAGAAATGGATGCAATGATGTATAAAATTGAAGGTGAAGATTTGTATTTAATAGGTACAAGCGAACACTCTATGATAGGTAAATTTCAAGACCAAATTTTAAAGAAATCTAATATGCCTTATACTATGACCTCATACTCTCCTTGCTTTAGAAAAGAAAAAGGTGCACATGGAATTGAAGAACGTGGAGTTTATAGAATACATCAATTTGAAAAACAAGAAATGATAGTGGTTTGTGAACCAGAAGATAGCTGGAACTGGTATGATAAAATGTGGTCCTATACAGTCGAGTTTTTTAGAAGCATGAATATTCCTGTTAGAACCTTAGAATGTTGTAGTGGAGACTTAGCCGACTTAAAAGCAAAATCTTGCGATGTTGAAGCTTGGAGTCCAAGACAGAAAAAATACTTTGAAGTTGGAAGCTGCTCAAACTTAACAGATGCTCAAGCTCGTAGACTTGGCATTCGAATTAAAGGTGAAAATGGAAATTATTTCGCCCATACTTTAAATAATACTGTAGTTGCTCCACCTAGAATGCTGATTTCTATTGTAGAAAATAATTATCAGCCTGATGGAAGTGTAATTATTCCAGAGGTTTTAAGACCATATATGGGCGGATTAAAAAAGATAGAAATAAAAAAGTGAGACAGGAGGGACAGGTCTTATTTGTCTCACAAATTAGATAGAAAAATGTCAAAAAAAGAATTCACAAAAAACGACAAAAAATATGAAACAAATAAGACCTGTCCCTATTGTGTCAAAAAGGAGAAAATAGTTATGTTAGTAAAAAATCCAAAATTTGAAATTTCAGCAGTTAGTCCCAAGCAATATCCCAAAAATCACTTACCTGAAATCGTTTTAGTTGGTAAATCGAATGTTGGAAAGTCAAGTTTTGTTAATACTATGATTAATCGTAAAAAATTAGCTAGAACTAGTAGTGAACCTGGAAAAACTCGTCAAATTAACTTTTATAATATAGATGACACTTTTTACTTTGTTGATTTGCCAGGATATGGTTACAGTAAAATGTCTAAAAAAGAACAAGCACAAGTTGGAAAATTTATTGAAGAATATCTATTTAACAGAAAAGAAATTTCTCTTATTATATTTTTAATAGACATTAGACATTCTCCATCTGCAAATGACAAACTTATGTATAATTACATTATATCTTCAGGTTTACCTTTTTTAATCTTGGCTAATAAAGCAGATAAGATAGCGATAACTAAGGTAGAACAAGCAGTTTTAGATTTACAAAAACAAATTAATCCGATTGGTGATATTACTACTCTTCCTTTTTCATCAGAAAGGAAAATTTACAAAGATGAAGTTTGGAAAGTAATTGAACAATATATAGTCTAAACTGTAATAAAATTGCTTGCATTCTTCAAAATATTATGTTATACTTTATCTCATAAAATTACTGGAGGTAATCTGTATGAAGAAAAAAAATCATAATAATTCCAGACCCAAATACCTAACTGTGAAAGAGCTTAAACCTCGTGGAGGAAAAGTCTCAATTGTATTTCGGTAGCATGAAGAGCCTTATGAGCTTTCTGTACGGGATGCAGAAAAATTCGAGCCTGGAATGCGCGTGATTTTATATAGGGGAAAGCTTTCCCCTTGCTAAATAAAAGAAACGAAACTCTGTCCAATTGGACAGAGTTCCGTTTCTTTTTATTTAAGCTTTTTCTATTTTCTTTGTAATTGCCTTTAGAGCCTTTTCTCTTGGTAATATCACCACATGTCCGCATCCTTGACATTTTAGTTTAAAATCTACTCCTACTCTTGTTATCTCCCATAATTTGCTTCCACATGGATGCTGTTTTTTTGTTTTCACAATATCTCCTATATCATATTTCATCAAATTTTCTCCTTAAGAAATTTTATTATGTTTCTAAATTATAGTTGTTCTTTTGCTTTCTCAAATCTTTCAGCAATTCTATCTTTACCAAAAATTTGCATAATTTCATACATATCTGGTGTATTGGTTCTGGCAGTTAAAGCCACTCTTAGAACTGTGCTCACATCTCCAACATGTGCTTTGTATTGATCAGGATTTGCTTTAAATTCTTTTACTTCTTTGGCATACCCCATTTCTCCTGCTAGTTCTTTTATCTTATCAAACCAAATTTGTTTTTCATCCTTTTCATCATAATATTTTTCTATATATAAGGTTAGTATTTTTCTTATATCTTCTTTATCTGTTATTACTTGATATGGATATTCTTGTTGTTTTTCATAAAATTTCTCATCATACATATATTCTATATTTTCTTTCACGTCTGACCATTTCGCAATATCTTTTCTAGGCTTTTTATTTCCTCTTTCAATTCCAAATACTTCTAACGAATATTTTTTATCTTCCAGCATCTTTTCTAATTCTTTATCATGTCTTTGAGCCCATTTTAGAGCTTCTTCATAGACTTTTTCTGCCGTAAATTTTGATATTACTGTTTTTCCAACATCTAATAATTTCACCATATCAAATAAAGCTCCACTTACACTCATTTTGTTTAATTGAAGTTCAAATTCTGATATTTCTTTATCAGGATTCGCTCTCCTCCAATTTTCAAAATTCGAATTTGCTATGTTTAATAAATATTCTTCTACAGCTTCTGCTGGTATTCCTTCTTCTTCATAATAGCTAACTGCTGCTTCCGGATCTTTTCTTTTACTTAATTTTCTCTTATTTCCGTTATCATTTTTCATAATTGGTGCAATATGAGCATATTTAGGTGCTTTAAAGCCTAGTTCGTAGAATAGCTGTAAATGTAATGGTACAGAAGATAACCATTCATCCCCACGAATAACATGTGTGGTTCCCATTAAATGATCATCTACTGCATGTGCAAAATGATAAGTTGGAAGTCCATCTGCTTTTATAATTACCACATCTTGGTCATTTTCTGGAAATTCTACATTCCCTTTAATGACATCTTTATGCTTAATTTTTTTATCTTCCCTTCCAGGTGATTTCAAACGAATAATGTAACTCTCACCATTTTTTATTTTTTCTATCATGTCTTCTACTGTATTATTTCTACATTTTGCCCATACGCCATAATATCCCGGTCTAACTTTGGCTGCTTCTTGTTTTGCTCTTATTGCTTCTCCCTCTTCTGGTGTGCAAAAACATGGATAAGCCTTTCCTTGTTCAATTAGATATTTTGCATATGACTGATATATCTCTTTTCTTTGTGATTGTTTATATGGTCCATAATTTCCTTTTTCTTCTGTTTCAGAAGTCATTCCTTCATCTGGCTCAATCCCAAATTTTTCTAGTGAATTTATAATTCCAGTAACTCCATTTTCTACTTCTCTTTTTTGATCGGTATCTTCTATTCTTAGAAAAAATACACCTTCTGTTTGATTTGCTAACTTCTTAGCAATTAATCCTTGATATAGCCCTCCTATATGCATAAATCCCGTTGGACTAGGAGCAAATCTTGTAACGATTGCTCCTTCTTTTAAATTTCTTTTTGGGTATTTTTCCTCGTAATATGAAATTTCCTTTGCTTCTGGAAATATTAAATTTGCTAAATCTCTATAATCTGCCATTATCTTGCGTCTCCTCCTTTATTTCTTTCCTTTATAATTTGCTCTTTTGCTTTATCATATCTACTTTTCAGTATAATATATCCTTCACTTTTACTCATCGCACACAATTCATCGTATGATAAATCTATTACTTTAATAACTTTGTAAATAAATTGTACTGTTGCTATTTTTATTTTTCCATTTTCTATATTCTTAGCATTTTCAATGTCTTTTTCATCAATTGTGTATCCTTCCATTTTAGCATATTGTTCTATTTCTTCTAAATTGTATCCATATTTCAAGTAATTACATATAATTGCTAGTGTCATTTTTTTATTATTTTCTTTTATTTGTTCTTGAATCTCGCTCTTTTCTTGATCTTTATTATCTTCTTGAGTGTCATTCTTTTTAATAATTGGATCTTTCATTCTATAACTGTTAATCTCCTCATTATTAATTTTAATATTCTTTAAACTTCCATAATAATTGGTATTATCATAGGATTTCTCTTTGTTTTAGCAAAAATATAATCTCTCAAATTTTCTCTTGTTGTAGATTTTATGGTTGCCCAATCTCTAATTCCCTTTTCTTCACATTTCTTTATTTCATGTCTAACAACTGATTTTACATCATCCATTAAATTTTCAGCTTCTCTTACATATACAAAGCCTCTTGAAATAACATCAGGTCCTGCTATTACTTCTCCTGTTGATGAATCCATTGTTAATACAATTACAATTAAGCCATCTTGTGATAAATGTTGTCTATCTCGTAATACAATATTTCCAACATCTCCAACACCAAGTCCATCAACTAATACTCTTCCATTTGGTACGGAACCTGTAAATTCTGCTCCGTTCTCGTCTATTTCTAAAACTCTACCATTGGTTAGCATAATAATATTATCTTTATCAATTCCCATACTTTGAGCAGTTTCACTATGTGCAATTAATTGTCTATATTCACCATGTACTGGTATAAAATATTTTGGTTTTGCTAGAGCAAGAATTAATTTCTGCTCTTCTTGACAAGCATGACCCGAAACGTGAATATCATATAGTGAACTATAAACCACCTCTGCACCAATTTGCATCAAATCATCAATTACTTTTGATACAAACTTTTCATTTCCTGGGATTGGTGTTGCAGAAATAATTACTAAGTCATTTGGTGTTATTTTAACTTTTCTGTGATCTCCAGCTGCCATTCTTGTTAAAGCCGACATTGGTTCTCCTTGGCTTCCTGTTGTTATAATAACAAGTCCTTCATCTGGATATTTATTTATCATATCAATATCAATAAATATATTTTCTGGGCATTTAATATACCCTAACTCTCTTGCCGTTGTAATCATGTTAATCATACTTCTACCACATACAGCAATTTTTCTATTATATTTAACAGCAGAATTAACAATTTGCTGTACTCTATGAACATTGGATGCAAAAGTTGCAACTACTATTCTTTTTGTAGAATTCAAGAATAATTTGTCGAAAACTTCTCCAACTGAACTCTCAGACATAGTAAATCCTTTTCTCTCTGAATTTGTACTGTCAGACATTAATGCTAATATTCCTTTGTTTCCTAATTCGGCAATTCTTCCAAAATCCATTAATTGTCCATCGATTGGAGTATAATCAATTTTAAAATCTCCTGTATGCAATACTGTTCCTGCTGGTGTTGTAATTGCTAGCATTACGGAATCTGGTATGCTGTGTGAACTTCTTATAAACTCTACTTTAAAATTCTTTCCAAACTTTATTGTTTGTCCCTGCATAACTTCATGCAATTTTGTACTTCTTAATAATTTGTGTTCTTCTAATTTATTTCTAATTAGTCCTGCTGCTAATCTAGTAGCATAAATAGGTATATTTATTTTCTTTAATAAATAAGGAACTGATCCAATGTGATCTTCGTGTCCGTGTGTAATAACTAATCCTTTTATCTTATCCACATTTTTCTCTAAGTATGTGATATCTGGTATAACTAAATCTATTCCAAGCATATCATCCTCTGGAAAAGATAGTCCACAGTCTACTACTATAATTTCATTTTCATATTCAAATACTGTAATATTTTTTCCAATTTCGTGTAATCCTCCTAATGGGATAATTTTTAATTTGGACTTTTTAAAAATGGTATCCTCCTGTTTATTAGATTTATTAGTATTTCTTTTTTTATATGGTCTTCTTGTTGTTTTGCTTTCCTTTGCTTCTTCTCGCTTATTATCGATATTTTTTGTTCTTGTTCTACTTCTCTTGGTAGAATCTTCCTTTACTTCTCTGCTATTTACTCTCTTTTTATTTTCTTCTGTCATATATTCTCCTTTCTTTTTTATAAAATTGTTAAAAAAACGAATTTAAGATTTTCTATGCAATGCAAATTGCTAGAAAATCTAACAATTCCCATAATTATCTAGTACAGAAAAATCTCCTACTAGGAGAATTTTCCTACTATATAAAAAATTAGTTTAACCTTCTAAACTAATTTTGACCTAATTTACTATTTTTAATTCATCTGTACAAAATAATAGAGCTTAATTATATGCGGCTTTTTACATCTCTTAACCATAACATATAACTCCATTGATATTTTAATAAATTCCGATCAATTTTATTCACACTGTGTTATATTATACTATATTTCCTAAATAAAGTCAAATGCGAAAAAAGAAGTTAGCTTAAATAAACTAACTTCTTAATTTATATTTTTTCTTATTGATTTTCTCCTCTTCCTTCTGGAAGTGCATCTGGAGCATCTATTACAATTCTAATTCTTGTAATAGCCTTTACTGCTCTTACAAGTTTACTATTTTTAAATCTTTGCCATAAACTTGGTTTTGCTTCAAAAGTAGTTTCTTGCATATATTGTTGTTGCTCTCCTACTTCAACTTGTTGTGGTTCTTGAACCACTTGCTCCCCTATTTCTTCTATTGGTGTTGGAATTGATTTTAGGGCATCTGCTATTTCTATTCCTATATAGCTTAAAGCTTTTGATCTATCTTCAATTCTTTCCATATCTATTTCTATATGTAAATTTGATTCTAAATTATTAATTCTAGCATTTAAAAGTTTTACAGCATCTTGATAATTTTGTGACTTTGTACTTTTAGCCTTTCCAACAATTGTTAATGTCTCAATAATATCTTCTGCAAAAGTTTCTTCTGCTTTTTTTACTTGGTCTTTCCAGTCTTTTTCTTTATTAACAACCACATCCATAACTTCTTTTAATTGTCCTGCTAAAGCTATATTTTGTTCTCTTTGTCTAATTAATTCTTCTATTCTTTTTGTGTTATCCTCAAATTGATTTGTAGCAAATTCAACTAACCCGTAAGCTGCTTTATAAACACTTGCAGGAAAGTTCTTCTTTTTTGGATATTCAATTAAATACGTTTTTATTGACTCTACTAAATCCTTAAAGTATGTATCGTCTTCTAATTGAACGATTTGCTTTTTACTTTTCGGATTAATTAATTTTTGAACTTTATCTATATTGGATAACATTTTTTCTTCTGTGATAACCATTCTCACATTTACTATGCCAGATTTAGACATTGTAAATTACCTCCTTTATCTTACGCGTGATGCTTTTTGCTCTTTCTCTATAATTATACATTAACTAACAAAAAACTACAAGATTATATTTATATTTTTTTATTAAATTTATGTTACAAAAATATTACAAAAATATTACAAGATTCAAAATATTAGGGAAAAGTCTAAGTGAACTTTTCCCTATTTCTTTATTTTACTACTGTTTTTATTTCTTCAAATCTTTTTATTTTTTGTGTTGTTGTTTTTATTAAATCTTTATCTGTTAAGCTAATTTCTCTAATATATTTATATGCTGGCATTGTTTTATTCACTTTTTTCACTTCTTGCCAAATTAGCTCTTTTAGCTTTTCTTCATCTTTTGTTCCATAAATATCTTCTACTAGTTCTTTATCATAAACTATCTTACTACATATTTTGTAATCTCCATCCTCTTCTGGTCTTCCATAAACAAAACTTTCCTTTATTCCCTCTATTTTATTCACTAAAGTTTCAAGTTCTTCCGGATAAATATTCTTTCCATTTTTTAGTACAATTACAAACTTCTTTCTACCTGATATAAAGATATAACCGTCTTCATCTATTCTAGCTAAATCTCCTGTATGTAACCATCCATCCTCTAAAGTCTCTTTTGTTGCTTCTTCATTATTATAATATCCAAGCATAACCGAAGGCCCTTTTACTAACAATTCTCCAATTCCTTCTTCATTCGGATTATCTATTTTGACATCTAAACTTGGAAAAGCTTTTCCAATAGAACCTAATCTTTGATATTTATCATCTTCTGCCGCTATTACTGGTGAGCTTTCTGTTAGACCATATCCTTGAAGTGTTCTGATTCCTAATTCATTAAATCCTTTTTCAGCCTCTGGATTAAAGGCTGCACCACCTGCAACAAATAGTCTTACTTTTCCTCCTAAATTATCATGAATTTCTTTAAAGATTTTTCTTCTTATATCAATTCCAAACTTTAACAAGAAATTACTAATTTTTATTCCTTTTTTGACTGTCTCAAGTTTGCCTTTCTTCTCAATGCTCTTCATTACTTTTTTATACATACCTTCATATAAAATAGGAACCGATATCATTGCTGTAATTTGAAATTCTTTAACATTATCTGCAATATGTCTAATTCCTTCACAAAATGCAATAGAGCATCCTTTTGAGATTGGGTATAAGAATCCAACCGTACACTCAAAGGTATGGTGTAAAGGCAAGAAGGATAACATTCTATCCTCTGGTACCAATTTTATAACAGATGCAATGTCCATTAAATTAGCACAAATATTTTTATGTGATAACATTACTGCTTTGGACATAGCTGTCGTTCCTGAAGTAAATAGCATAATCCCCATACTTTCGCTATCGATCTCAGCATCTAAGAATTCTCTATTTCCTTCTTCTATTAATTCCTTACCAGTTTTCATTAACTCTTTTAGTGAATAGATATCATTTTCTTTTTTATCTAAATCCATTGAAATGAAATATCTTACATTTGTATTTCCTTGTTCTTTTACAGCATTCATAATTGCATCATATTTATTAGAATATATAATGGCTTCTATTTCTGAACGTATCATTAAACTTTCAATCTCATTATCTGGAAGTGCTTTGTCCAAAGGAACGATTACACCCACACCAGTTGCAACTGCTAAATATCCTACGCCCCATTCATATCGATTATCTGAAATAACAGCCACTCTTTTTCCTTTTAATCCTAAATTAATTAAAGCTGTACCTAAATAATTGATATCATTTCTAAATTCTTTATGTGTAATTTCTTTAAATTTTCCTTTCTCTTCTGTTTTAAATACATAGGCTGGTCTATCACCAAAAGCCTCTCCAGATTTTTTTAGCATATCTTTTAAATCTGTAAATTTTGTATATTCATGAATTGGTTTTCTCATTACTTTCCCTCTCTTTTATTTTGTTTTTAGCCCTTCTATTACTGTGTTTTCAAACTCTTTATATAATTTCATAACATCAATTTCTTCTTCACTTCTTGCTTTATACACTAAACTTGAACATATTAATCCATAAATTTCAGAAGCAATTGCTTGCGGGTTTCCTTTTTTTATTTCTCCCTTTTCAATCCCTTCTCTTACAATTTCTTCTATTTGGCTAATATAGGAAAGAATATGTTTTTTGCACATTTGGTTTCTAACTTCATTTCCCCAAAACTGACTTAGAAGTATTGTAATTAAATCTTCATATTTTACTACTATTTTTATTTGTATTAAAACAATTGCTTTTAATTTATCAATATAATTTGGAAATTTTGCTGTTTTTATGTCCACGCTATTTTGTAAAAGCTTTATTCCCTCTTCTACTAGGAAGTTAAATATCTCTTCTTTGCTTGAAAAATGATAATATAAGGTCCCTTTTGCTACTCCTACTGTTGCTGTTATTTCTTCTATGCTTGTTGCATCATATCCTTTTTCTGCAAACAATTTCATTGAGGTTTCAAATATTTTTCTCTTCGTTTTATTCATATTTTTATAACCTTTCAATTTTGGATAATTTGTTCCTATTATATATATTTTTATTCAAGATTGCAATAGTTTTATGTCATTTTGAACGGACCGTTCAAAAATTTTGTTATATTTTCTTCATAATTTCTTTACTTTTTTTAGGAACTAATATAAAATAACTTTAAACTGGATATAATAAGAAAAAATTTTGGAGGAAACAAATGAAAAATAAAAATGAATTAACTTATAAAGATTTAAAAATGTCTTGTAACCCTAATATTTTTCACTTTGAAACCACAGCAGACTTGGAACCAATTCAAGAAGGAATTGGACAAGATCGCGGTATTAAAGCACTAGAATTTGGTTTACAAGTTGATGTAAAGGGATATAACTTATATTTAGAAGGTCCAAGTGGGGTTGGAAAAACCATGTATACAAAAAATTATTTACAAAAAATAGCTCTCAAGAAAAAAGCTCCTTCTGATTGGTGTTATATCTATAACTTTGATAATCCTAATGAACCAATTGCCGTCGAATTACCTGCCGGACAAGGTAAAGAATTTAAAGAATCTATGGATGGGTTTATAAAGGAAATTAAAAAAGATATTCAAAAAACTTTTAATAATGACGACTTTGAAAAAGAGAAGGCTTTAATTAAACAAGAATATGAAGCAAAGCGTTCTGCCTTATTAGATAAATTAAATCAAGATGCCTCTAAATATAATTTCCAAGTAAAAGCTGCTCAAAATGGTATTTATATGATGCCAATTGTAGATGGTAAGGCAATTGAAGAAGAGGAATTTGAAAAGTTAGATGATTCTATAAAACAACAATACGAAGAAAAATCCGTATTCGTCCAAGAGCAAATTATGAATGTTATTGGTCAAATCAAAGAAATTGAACGTCAATCTGATAAAAAGATTTCTGAATGGCAATCAAATGTGGCTTTACTTACGGTCAATGTTCATATTAACTTTTTAAAATCAAAATATAAAAGAAATAAGAAAATTAATCAGTTTTTAAATAATGTAAAGAAAGATGTATTAAAAAACATACCAACTTTTTTAGAAGATACAAGCAAACAACCTCAGTCTAACCAACAAGTACCTAATGTAAAAAAAGCAGATCCTTGTTTAAACTATCGTGTTAATTTATTTGTTGATAATTCTAATAGAGAAGGGGTTCCTGTTATCATGGATTCTAATTATTCTTATAATAATATTTTTGGAACATTAGAATATGAAAATTACTATGGAGCCTTAAAAACAGATCATACTATGTTAAAACCAGGTCTTATGCAACAAGCAAATCGGAGGTTATATTATTTTCCAAGCTAAAGATTTATTAGCAAATAGTGCTTGTTATGAAGCATTAAAAAAAGCATTAAGAATGAAAGAATTAGGTATTGAAAATGCTACTGAGCAACGTTCTTCTATGGTATTAGTTTCTTTAAAGCCTGAACCAATTCCTCTTAACTTAAAAGTTATATTAATTGGCAATAGTAATATTTATCAAACTCTATTAGCAATGGACTCTGATTTTAGAAAATTATTTAAAATTAAAGTGGAATTTGAAGAATCTGCTGAAATTAATGAAAATAATCTTAACAAATTAGCTCAAATTATACATGGATTTTGCGAACATGAAGGGCTTCCTCATTTAGATAAAGAGGCTATGGCTAAATTAGTGGAATATGGATCCAAATTAGCTGGCAGTCATAATAAGGTTTCAACTAGATTTGATAATTTGATTCAGGTAGTAGGCGAAGCTGCTACTTGGGCAAAAATTTCCAGGTCGAAAATTGTAACTAGCAAATTTATTGATAAAGCCTTAGACGAGAGAATTGAAAGAGTAAAAAAATATGATGAAAAATATTTAGAAATGATAAAAGAAAATTCCCTTTTAATTAATACCTCTGGACATAAAGTTGGAGAATTAAATGGATTAACTGTGATGACAATTGGTGATTATACTTTTGGAAAACCAGCTAAAATTACAGTTAATACTTATACTGGTAAAAATGGTATTGTTAATATAGAAAGAGAGGTCGAAATTTCAGGGCCTTCTCATTCTAAAGGTGTATTAATTTTGACTCGGATATTTAGGAGAAATGTTTGCACAAGATATCCCTTTGTGTTTAACAGCTAGTATTTGTTTTGAACAGCTATATAATGGTGTTGATGGTGATAGTGCTTCTAGTACGGAACTATATGGATTACTTTCTAGCCTATCTGAAATTCCAATTAATCAATCAATTGCCGTTACTGGTTCTGTAAATCAAAAAGGTCAAATACAGCCAATTGGTGGAGTAAATGAAAAAATAGAAGGTTACTTCCAAGTATGTAAAGTTCGTGGTTTAGATGGGGCTCATGGAGTTATGATTCCAATTCAAAATATTGATAATTTACAACTATCAGATGAAATCATTCAAGCTGTTAAAGAGAAAAAATTTCATATATATGCTGTATCCACAATAGAAGAAGGAATTGAAGTCTTAACAGGTGTACCTGCTGGTAAAAAAGATAAAGATGGACACTTCCCTGCTGGTACAATCAATTATTTGGTTTATGAGAAATTAAAGAAATATGCAAGAGTTAGTGCAAAGAGTTTATAAATTTTAGAAAGAGCAGATATCTAAAAAAAGTGAGTTCGCGTACGGAAAGTTTTTCGTAATTAGAAGATGTAAAAAATAGGTTAGGAGAATCTCAAACTTGTTTTGAGAGGTGCCTAACCCATTTTTGTACATATTCTATAAGAAAAAGCTTGACAGGAGTGAACTCACTTTTTTAGATATCTGCTCTTTCTTATATTATTTTAAAATATATTTTCTAAATTAAACTCATACTTTTCCTTTATATGTTTTAAAACAAAAACACTCTTATCCAATTCACTAGCGGCATCTGTGTACTCTTCTGTTTCTATAAAACTCTTCATGGCTGTTAAATTAGTTTCTACCTTCTCTAACTCATCATGCTCAATATAATAAGCCAATTTATCATGTCTTGAATCCCAGTTTGCTTTTATCTCTTCCATTTTTCCTTTAGCCTCTTTACTATCTTTTTCTCCCTGCTCTATTTTTAAAAACTCTTCTTTTAATTCCTCTAATGCACTTGTCAATTCTTTAACTGATTCCACAGTGTAGTTTTGAGTCATAACATTCCCAGCTATAATTGCTACTACAATGATAATACAAATAATCGTTTCTTTCCACATCTCTATGCCCCCTCTTCCTTCTTCTGACAAAATATCTGTCCTTTACCATCAAATGTTACTACGAGAGCTTCTTCAGGTTTAATTTTAAACTTTTCTACTTGTTTTTTTAACCATTCATAATTTTTTCCTATTGCTTTTAAATTCTTATACATCACTTTTCCATCTACCACCAAATCATATGGTATTCCTTCATATTCAGGCTGTATTTGAAAATCTTCTGGTATAGTAGTACGTTTTTCTGGTTTTTGTATTACTGTTACTTGACCACTTGTCTCTAATATAGCATACTCTACATCTCCTAAATTTACTACATTATTTCCTCTTAGTCTTTCTTCTAATTCATTAATGGTAAATCTTTCTTTTTTTAATGCTTTTTCATCAATCTTTCCTCTATAAATTAGTATCGTTGGTTTACCACATATAATTTCTCTAGCTTTTAAGCTTTTCATATTAATAATTGAAATGATTAAGTGCATAACTAAAAGTCCTAATATTGGTACAATTCCATTAAATATTGGAATTCCTATTTCTGTCATTGGAATAGAAGCTAAGTCTGCTATCATAATTGAAATAGCCAATTCGAATGGTTGTAATTGTCCGATTTCTCTTTTCCCCATTAATCTCATTACAATTAAAACAACTAGATATAAAACGATCGCTCTAAAAAACGTAATTAACACAACTTTGCACCTACTTTTTTAATTTTTATTTTTATTTTTAACAGAATTTAACTATTCTATGCAATTTTTTGTGTATAATTAAAATTTTTTGGTGAATAATAATTTTAGAACCTTAAAAAAATTACACAAGGAACTAAAAAAACTAAGGAGGTTAGACTTATGTCAAACGTTCAAGGAAATCAGGCAAATAGTGGTACTTCTACTGTATGGCAAGTCATTGGAAGACTTGTTGCTGCTGCAGTAGTATTAGCTATTACCGCATTTTTTACACCTGGATTTACAATCCATAGTATTTGGACATTAGCAATAGCTGCTATCGTTCTAACAGTTATTGATTATTTAGTTATCAAATTTACTGGTTTACATGCTAGTCCTTTTGGTAAAGGATTTGTTGGATTCGCTTTAGCCGCTATTATTTTATATGTAACTCAATTTTTTGTAGCTGGTTATTCTATTTCATGGATAGCCGCTATCATAGGAGCTTTAATCTATGGTGTAGTTGATTACTTTATACCTGGAAATCAATCCATGTAGTAAAAATTAAAAGAGAAAGACTAAAAATTTATTTATTGTCTTTCTCTTTTAATTCATTTTTTATATCTTTTCTACTATTTCATTTCTATTTTTATAAATACTTTTTTCTGAGACAACTCCTCTTACAGATGATAATGGATAAATATTGGTATTCTTTCCAACCACGGTTCCTGGATTTAATACACTTCCACATCCTACTTCTACTTCATCTCCAAGCATGGCTCCAATTTTTTTCATTCCTGTTTCAATTTCTTCTTCTCCATCTTTTATTACGATTAATTTTTTATCTGATTTAACATTAGAAGTAATTGAACCTGCTCCCATATGTGATTTATACCCCAGAATAGAATCACCAACGTAGTTATAATGTGGTACTTGAACCTTATTAAATAGAATAACATTTTTCAATTCTGTAGAATTTCCTACAACTGCTCCCTCTCCTACAATTGCCTTTCCTCTAATAAATGCACAATGTCTTATTTCTGCATTTTCTCCTATAATTGCTGGTCCAGAAATAAAAGCAGTTGGTGCTACTTTAGCAGTTTTGGCAATCCAAATATCTTCTCCTATTTTATTATATTTATTAGTATCTAACTTATTCCCTAATTTCACTATAAATTCTGCAATTTTTGGTAACGCTTCCCATGGATAGGTTACACTTTCTAATAATTCTTTTGCCATTGTTTCATCTAAATTATATAATTGGCTAATTTTACATTTTTCCACTTTTTGTTCCTTTCTGGTAAATACCGATGTGTCCCTAATTGCCCCTTTTTCTTCTTTCCCAGTATTTTTCATATAATTCTTTTGCTGTTTTAGGACTATCAGCACCTTCTTTATTTTTTACTGGTGCAAATTCATCTTCTCTTTTTACTCTAAGTACAGCCATATCGTCAAAAAACTCAAAAGCATCAAATATAAAGGATTCAAACTTATATGAATTTGGTTCTTGTGGGACTATCTCTTTTCCAGTTTCATCTAAATATGAATTTTTCTTAAAAGCACTATGATACATTAACGTTTCTTTACTTAGTTTTTCAATGGCTTCAATCGTATATAAGTGACACATAATGTTTGATTCTCCGTATCTTAGTTCTCCCTCTCCATCTACTTCTTCTGCCATTTCCTCTGGTAACTCAGCATACTCTATAACTTTTGGATGACCATTCATTTTGCAAAATACGCCTACTTTTTCATGAGGATTCGCTTTTACTACTGATTTAGAAGCGATTTGTACTCCTTTTTTTATCGCTGTTCCAATTAAAGTTACATCTGCCATTTTTAATAAAACATTATCAACACCACCGATAAAAATCCATTTAATGCCTTTCTCCTTCATATCGGCAAGACATCCACTTTCTCTTAAAGAAGCGTATGTACCGCCATTTCCATCAGAGGCTTCTTTTATTTTTAAAGATTTGCTAATTAAAAGTTTTCCTTCTGTATCTACTAAAGGTAATTCATTTTGTACAAATATAGTAACATTGCTTTTTCCATAACCAAAATAGTTATTTTTTTCTAGGAACTCCGTTGTTTCTTTATTGTTTTCTTTACTTGTCATGATATACCATGGAATTGTTGTATTATATTTTTTATTAGCTTCTTTTAAGTTATCTGCTAATATATCAAATAAATATTTTCCTTTTCCATACACATCTAGTTTAAAGGTTCCTTTTGGTTCAGTATGACCTAATCTTGTACCTTGCCCTCCTGCCATTGTAACTACAGCATACTCTCCATTTCGTATAATTTCTTCTCCTAAGCTATCTAGTTCATCTTTTTGTTCTTTTGACAATTTTTCTTTATCCCAATAACTAATTGATTCTAGCTTATTTTCTTTAATTTCAATCTGTTTTTTTGTATTATCATATAATTCCATAATTTGATGAAAATCTATTCTATTTATTTGTTCTATTAATTCTTGTTTTTTTGTTTCATCTAATTTGTTGTATAAATTTATTATATGATCTTGCTTATATTCTTTTAATACATCTATCGCATTTTGCATTTTATCCATCTTCTCTTTCATCCCTTTCGCCTAACCAACATATTATATGCTATACTTTTTAATATTGTTATTCTATCACATATCTTTTGGTTTATCAAGTTTTTCGTTTTAACTTGTCATATTCCCAAATCTTCTTCAATATATATTAACTAAAGAATTTAGTACAAACATTTTTCTTAGAATTGAAGGAGGTATATAGATGGAAAATACAAGATTGTATCAAGACATCGCAAAAAGAACGGATGGTGATATTTATGTAGGAGTTGTTGGCCCAGTGCGAACTGGAAAATCTACTTTTATCAAAAAGTTTATGGATTTACTAGTGATTCCTAACATTAATAATGAATACAAAAAGGAAAGGGCAAAAGATGAACTGCCACAAAGTGCAGGTGGAAAAACAATTATGACAACAGAGCCGAAATTTGTTCCAAATGAGGCTATTGAAATTACTTTAGACAACAATTTGAAATTCAAAACAAGACTCGTTGACTGCGTTGGCTATTTAGTAGATAACGCAATTGGTTATTTGGAAGATGATATGCCTAGAATGGTAAAGACACCTTGGTCTTCTGAGGAAATCCCTTTTGAAACCGCAGCCGAAATAGGCACTAAAAAAGTAATTGAAGAACATTCTACGATTGGAATATTAGTTACCACAGATGGAACGGTTACTGACATTCCAAGAGAAGATTATATTAAAGCAGAAGAAAGAGTCGTTTCTGAATTAAAAGCTTTAAACAAACCTTTTATTATCGTTTTAAATTCAGCCGAACCAAACTCTCCTTATACACAAGAATTAGCAAATACATTAAGTGACAAATATGAAACTTCTGTTATTCCAACTAACTGCGAATCTTTAACAATTGATGATATCAACAATATGTTCTCAAAAGTTTTATACGAATTTCCAGTAGAACAAATTAAAATTAAATTTCCTAGATGGATAGATGGATTAAATTTCACACATCCTTTAAAAAGTGAATTATATAAGGAAATTAGAGACGCCTTTGAAAAAGTTAATGTGTTAAAGGATGTTTCAGGTTGTGCCAATTCTATTAAACAAACAGAAATTATTACAAATACTTCCATTACTGACATTCAACTAGGGTCTGGTAATGTTAATATTGAAATAACATTAAAAGAAGAGTTATTTTATAGTGTACTTACTGAAATTACTGGAGTTAATGTTTCTAATGAAGGAGATTTATTCAGCATTATTTCTGAGCTTTCTTCTACCAAAAAGAAGTATGATAAAATATCTTATGCATTAGATGAAGTAAATCGTAAAGGATATGGAATTGTAACACCTTCCATTGACGAATTAATTTTAGAAGAACCAGAAATGGTAAAACAAGGTTCTAGATTTGGTGTAAAACTAAAAGCAACTGCACCTTCTATCCATCTAATCAAAACAAATGTAGAAACCGAGGTTTCTCCTATTGTTGGATCTGAAAAGCAATCCGAAGAATTAGTTAATTACTTACTTTCAGGATTCGAAAATGATCCTAAACAAATTTGGGAATCTAACATATTTGGAAAAAGTTTACACGAACTTGTAAACGAAGGATTACAAACTAAACTTTCCAAAATGCCAGAGGATGCTCAAATTAAATTACAAGAGACTTTAGAAAGAATTGTGAATGAAGGTAGTGGCGGGTTGATTTGTATTATTTTGTAAAATCATAATCTACAAAGAAGGCAAAATTGCTAATTAAAAGCAGTTTTGCCCTCTTTAAATAATTCTATTAATTCTTTAAAATTTGCCACATTGTAATCTGCAAGTTCATTTATTTTTTCTCTGTCTTTATCAGAATATTTGTCATAGATTACTATAACATCAATGTTAGCATTTTGGGCTGCCATAACACCTGTTAAAGAATCTTCTACAACAACACATCTGGATAAATCAGAAATATTTAACCTTTCAATTATTTTGTTATAAACTTCTGGATTAGGTTTCTTAAGTTTAACATCATCTTTCGTTACAATAAGATCAAAATATTCTTGTAAATTACATTGACTTTTAATATTTTCGTTTTCATTAATATAAATATCTAATGTTTCTCTTCTCGAAACCGTACCCAAAGCAATTTTTATCTTTTGACTTTTCAAATATTTTATCATTTTGTCCGCATCTGGCTTATATTTAATATCTTTTGAGACTTTTTTTGATAAATTTCTTCGGTATTGCAAAATTTCTTCTTTTGATAAATTAGATTTATATTTTGTTTTTAAATATCCACAATAGTTCAAATATATATCTCCTATATTATTGTTCTTAAAAAATTCATCTCTTTCTAATAAAATCTCTTCTGAGGTTTTATCTTCACCAAATAAACGAGCCAACTCAACATCTAAATGATTATTTATGCCATTCGAGTCAATCAAAGTACCATCCAAATCAAAAATAACTAAATCTAAATTTGCTAATTTTTTCTTAAAATCATCTTTCATAAGCTATTCTCCTACTTTACAATCTAAATTTTTCTTTTATTTCTTTTGCTACAATATCAGCAGAAATATTAGTATTATCTATTAAAGTAATTTTATCATCTCTATTCTTATTTTCGTAAATCTCGCTCCTTTCAGGCATTTTTTTAGTTGACCTGCCAACCGTCCTATACTATTTTATTCATCAGTTCCGTACTTATTTTTTCTAAATTATCATACAAAAATTTGCATAAATTAGCGTCTTCATTTTTTCAACACCTTTTCTTAGAGTATCTTTAGAGAAATTTTTTTTAATAAAACCTTCTTCATCAAGTTTAGGATAATTTCTTAATTTTTTGGTTAATTTTCCAAGAATTATAGCACTTTCAATTATTTTTTTATAATCATCAACTGTATTATTTTCCATTGTGTATCAATAATATTTATTTTTTTATTTTTAAACATTTTTTAAACAAAATCGTAAGTACAATAAAATCGATGATTGATATTATGATAATTCTAACAATTCTTTCTAGCATTGGTTCAAGAGGAGCAATATTAAACCACCAATCTAAGAATGTTAAACCACATATAAATACTCCCGTTAATATAATTGCAAGAGACAATCTAAAAATTGACACAGGAAACATGGTTTCTTCACTTTTTCTAGATTTAGAAAGTGTAAATAATAAGATAAGTCCACAAATTCCTGTTGCAATGACGCATAAACTTGAATACTGTTCTGTCGGAATGATTCCGTTTTTATGTAAGATAGATATCACAAATATATTAAGAGCAACCGTTAATCCAGTAGGTAATGCCCTGACAATAACATTTTTTAAGAAGTTTCCCTTTATTCTTTCCCTATTTGGCTCTAACGCTAATATAAAAGATGGAATACCTATTGTAACTATACTTATTAAACTTAGCTGAATTGGTACAAATGGATATGCTTCCCCCATAAATAAGAACATCAAGGCAAGAATGGTAGAATATATTGTCTTTACTAAAAATAAAGAAGCTGAACGTCCAATATTATTTATCGTTCTTCTACCTTCTGCTACTACTTTTGGCATAGAAGCAAAATTAGAATCCAACAGTACTAATTGTGCTACGCTCTTTGTCGCATCACTTCCATTTGCCATAGCGATACTACAATCTGCTGCTTTTAAGGCTAAAACATCATTTACACCGTCACCTGTCATTGCTACTGTTTTTCCATTCTCTTGAAGTGCTAATACTAATTCTTTTTTCTGTGTTGGAGATACTCTACCAAATATTGCATATTGAGAAGCAATTTCTTTTACTTTCTCATCACTTTCTAAAGTTGACATATCTATATATTTATCATAATTCTTAACTCCAACTTGCTTTGCTATTTTTGAAACGGTAATTGGATTATCTCCAGAAATAATTTTAATATCTACTCCTTGTTTATTGAAATATTCTAGCGTATTTTTTGCTTCTTTTCTTATCTTGTCCAGAATTAAAACATATCCAATTAATTTAACCTTTTCTGGCAACTTATTTCCTATAAATTTTTCTTCCGAATGTGCTAATACAATTACTCTATAATCCTTAGCATATTTCTCTATCGTATTTTTATAGGTGTTAAATTCTTCTCTTAACACAATTTCTGGAGCACCTATTATATAACTTCCAACTTTTTCAAAGTTAATTCCGTGACCATTTGTTTTTGGATGAAAATGCTACTTTTTGTACTGGTGTCAATTCTTTTGTTGTTTCTTCAAAGTAATCTCTAATCGCTTCTATGGTTGAATTTTCATCTTCTGATGATTTTGCCATATTAGCTAAAATATTTGCCATTTCATCTTCTGAACTGTTTATAGGAATAAAATCTTTTACTTCCATAATTCCTTCTGTCAAAGTTCCTGTTTTGTCTAAACATAAAGTATCCACTCTCGCTAGAGTTTCAATACAATATAACTCTTGTACTAATACCTTTGATTTAGATAGTCTAATAACGCTAACAGCCAAAACTGTACTTGTTAATAATACTAGTCCTTCTGGTATCATTCCAATCACTGCTGCCACACTTTTTGTAACTGCACTTTGTATATTTGCTCCTTGTAAATGTAGTTGTGTATAAAATAATGCAATACCAATTGGAATGATTGCAAATGTTAAAAACTTAATAATTTTATTTAAAGCTATCATTATTTCAGAATTGATTTTCTTTACATATTTTGCTCCGCTAGAAATTTTAGCGGTATAATTTTCTTCTCCAATATGTTCTACTTTTGCAATACACTTTCCACTTACTATGTAACTCCCCGATAGTAACCTATCTCCATCCTTTTTTTCAATACTATCTGGTTCTCCTGTAAGAAATGATTCATTTGCCTGTACATTTCCTTTTATAATTATACTATCTGTAGCAACCTGATTTCCTGTATTAAGCTCTATAACATCGTCTAAAACTAAGTCATTAATTGCTATTTCTTGTTTTTTTCCGCCCGCGTATTACTCTTGCCTTACTACTTGCCATTACAGAAAGTTTATCCACTACTTTTTTAGAATGAATCTCCTGAAAGGTACTAATTGCTGTGTTTATAATAACAATTGCCAAAAATAACATATTTTTGTATGACCCCACCATAAATATAGCAATTGCTAAAAATAAATTTAAAAAGTTAAATAAGGTAAAAAAGTTTTCAAATAAAATTCTTTTTATACTTTTGGTAGGAACAGAAGTATCATAATTAACCAAATTCTTTTCTTGCCTTTGTTTTACTTCTTCTGCTGTTAATCCTAATTCGATTTTTTGTTTCGATTCTAATTTCATTTTTTATCATATTCCTTTCTTTGGCTTCAAAAATTATAATCAAAATCTAATGAAAGCAATAGTATATATTATTTTTGAAATACCGCGTAAGCGATTATAAATCCTGACTACTAATATTAGGATATTCAAACACTTTTCCATCTGGTGTAAATTGTCCGCTTGGTATATGATCTCTATTAAAATTATTAGAACCTTTCAAAAAGTATCTGTATTTTGATTCATTACTTACCTTTCCTCCGCCTGACACAACAGGGTCATCCCAAGTTGTATCAATAGCATACCAAGTTCCTTCTACTTGGACATAATTCCAAGCATGATTTTCTGTCTTCCCTTCTGAATTAGTTCCTTTTCCTATTACTAGTACACATGGTATTTGCATACTATCCATAATATATTTAAAAGACCTAGCATACCCTTCGCATACTGCAACATGATTTATTAAAGCTCCATATGCATCATATATATTTGCCTTTGCTATGGTTGTATCATATTCAATATTATCTACTAAATAATCATGTACCATTTTTATGTCTTGATAAGTATCTCCCGTTTTTTTAGCAACTAAGCTTTGTTTTACTTTCTCGATTTTATTGATTGCTTCATCTATTTGTTGCTCAGAGGAAAATTCATCTATTAAATAATTGCTTTCACTTCCACTATTAATGTAAACATAGTATATACTTTTATTTCCAGTTGTAGTAGTTTCTATGTTCAAATACATTTTATTAGGACTCAAATAAAAAACTTCTGGATTGTCATAAGTATAAGCTTCGATAGCAGATTGATAATATCTTCCCAGCTCATCTTGCCCATTTGCCTTACTTAATACGGAAGAAAATGTATCTCCTAATTCAATCTTATAGGTGCCTGTTTTTAAATTTTCTTGATTGGCTTCTAAAGCTTTATAAATTGTTTTTGCCTCATCTTCTAATTGATTATAAAAGTATTTATCTACTTGTACATTACTATAATCTACTTTTTGTCCATTTTTTTGACTCTGTTCTATATCATTAAGTGGATTTTCTATAATCTGTGGTGTTTCTATATTGGTATCAATCGTATTAGAATTTTCTGAAATAATTGTTTGAAAATTCTCTGGTTCTACTGATGTTGGCAATTGGACAAATTCTTCAAAAAAAATATATCCAAACAAAATAAATACACACATAATTAAAATTATTATGATATTCATAATAATGGTTGGAAATTTACTTTTCATATTTTTCTCCTCTTTCTCCTTTTCATTATAACATTTTTTTATTTTGAAAACTAGTATATTTTTACCTTTTTAAGAAATACTATTAAAAAACAAATTTGGAGAAAATTATGAGTTTAAAAAATTTATTTAACAATCTTTTTGCCTATACTCCTGAAGTAGATTATCAATTTAGCTTATCGGAAAATGTTCAAACAATAGATTCTAATACTGAAAATAACGCCTCTAATGAAAAAGTAAAAATTTTTCCAAGCCTAAATGTTAATATGGAATATATGAAAACTAAATATAATCTTATGATTAATAGTGATATTATATTACGCGAATTCACACTAAATGCTAGAGGGAAACAGTATAATGCATTCATTTTTTATATTGATGGCATGGTTGATTCACAAATAATGGATGATTTCATTTTAAAGCCTTTAATGCTTAGAAATAAAAACAATCTGTATGATAATCCCCAAAACAAAGTGATTTCGGAAGCAGTTACTAACAACATTACCGTACGAAAAGTAAAAAAATTTGATTTGCCTAATTATTTGATGGGATGTTTATTGCCTCAAAATGCGGTAAAGGAAATTACAGATTTTGATGAAGCCGCCAATTCTATCAACTCACGGAAATTGCGTTTTATTTGTAGATACCTTAGAGGAAGCTTTTGATATTGAAGTAAAAGGTTTTAAACAGAGAAGTGTTGATACTCCTGATAATGAAATTGTAATAAAAGGTCCTCATGAAGCATTTGTAGAAAATATAAGGACCAATACTTCTCTTATCAGAAGAATTATCAATAACGAAAATTTAATTATCGAAAATATAGAAGTAGGAAAAATTACGAAAACTAAATGTGCTGTTTGTTATATGAAAAATATTACTAATTCTGATTTAGTAAATGAAGTAAAATATAGATTAAACAATCTAGATATTGATTCTTTACTTTCAGCAGGAGAATTAGAGCAATTAATTATAGACTCTAATGTTTTAGGGATTCCTCAAGTACTTTCAACAGAAAGACCCGATAAAGTTAGTAAATATTTGCTCAAAGGAAGAGTTGTTGTTATTGTAAATGGCACTCCATATGGAATTATTATGCCTTCTATTTTGATTGACTTCTTAAGCTCACCTGAGGATAGCAACTTGAAACCTAGTTTTGCCAATTTTTTAAGAGGCCTTCGATTTTTAGGAGCTTTTATTACTTTATTATTACCTGGATTGTATATAGCCATTACAAGCTTTCATCAAGAAATATTACCAACCAGTTTACTTTATTCTATGTTAGCTTCAAGAGAAAATGTTCCATTTCCTATTATTGTTGAAATTCTTTTAATGGAATTTTCTTTTGAATTAATACGTGAAGCAAGTTTAAGAGTTCCTTCTGCTATTGGATCCACCATTCGGCATTGTTGGTGCTTTGGTCTTAGGGCAAGCAGCTGTTAGTGCTGGAATCGTAAGTCCTATTTTAATTATTGTGGTCGCTATTACAGGTATTGCTTCGTTTGCCATTCCTGATTTTTCCTTTGGTTTTCATTTAAGATATTTTAGATTTGCATTTATATTACTTGGATTCATTGCTGGATTTTTAGGAATTTCACTTGGACTTTTTGTATATATATCAATCCTTTGTAGCTTAAAATCTTTTGGTGTTTCTTTTACAGTTCCTTTTGCGCCTGCAAGTAATAGCAAAGGAAATGGATATTTATTACCTCCTATTTGGAAAAGAGAATATCGTGCACCTTACATGGCACCAAAAAAGCAAAAAGATCAGGATAAAATTGCTATGAAATGGAAATATCATTCAAATTCAGATTAAGAAAGGAGAACCTATCATGTTAAAATCAAAAGTTGGTACAATAGAAGCCATTATGCTAATTCTTACCATTATCGTTGCTCATACCATGCTTTCTTTGCCTAAAGATATTTTAACTTCCATGAAATCAGCAAGTATTCTTAACTTAATCTATGTGGGTATCATTGCTATTATTATTGCCTATATAATATTTCGTTTGTTTAAAAAATTTCCTGGACTAGATATTATTGATATTTCTGAATTAATTGGTGGTAAAGTATTTAAAAATATCGTAGGTATCATTTTTATTGCTTATTTTTTGATAAGTTCTAGTATACTTCTTCGTAATTTTTGTGAAAGTATAAAAGTTATCTATTATCCTATGACAGATATTTTCTTTATTATAGCATTTTTTGTTATATCCGTATGTATCGCTAATCGATTAGATTTTAGTGCTACTTTAAAAACAAATTTAATGATATTACCCATTGTTTTGTTTAGCATTCTGTTTCTGTTCTTTGCCAATATAAAACAATTTACTCCTCAGAGAATTTTTCCAATTTTAGGAGAAGGCATGTTCAACACCTTTGTTTTAGGTCTTAGTAATCTTGCCTCTTTTGGTGGTATAGCCTATCTTTATTTCTTACCACCTCTTCTTAAAGAACCTGAAAAAATGAAAAAAATAGCATTAGTATCAGTTGGTATTACTGCTTTATATTTGATATTAAGTGTTGCAACCTTACTATTTATGTTTTCATTTTTTATAACCACTAGTGAAATTACACCATTATATAATGCTGCTAGATATATAGAATTTGGTAACTTCTTTCAAAGACTGGAATCTGTATTTTTACTAATTTGGATTTTAGCTTTTGCTTGTTATTTAAGTATAGTTAGTAAATTTTCTATGAATATCTTTAAAAAGCTTACCAATATCGAAACAAATACGCCTCTTATCGACATCTTTGGTTTATTCATTTTAGGACTTGCCTTACTTCCTAAAAACTATGCGATATCACAAAATTTTGAAAGTAAAATTTATCCCTATTTAGTTCTTGGAATTGTATTTTTTCTAGGAATTGGTATATTGGTTTTAGCTAATTTACGAAAGAGAAAGGTGGCTAAAGAATGAATACAATTATAAAAAATGCTTTTATTTTGATATTAATTATCATATTTATTATTGCATTTTCCAGTTCCTATTCTTCACTTAGTATAGATAATTTGGCATATGTATTGGCAATAGCAATTGATTCATCTGATACTAATAAATTAGAAGTAAGTTTTCAATTTTCTACCCCTGTATCTGCTGAATCTAGCTCCACTGAGAAACCCACTCCTATTATAAATACGGTTACCGCCTCCTCTTTAAGTAATGCTATCAATTTAGTTAATGGGTATTTAGGTAAACAAATCAATATGTCTCATTGTAAAGTCATTATTTTTTCAGAGGATTTAGCCTTTAAAGGAATTTCTGATGAAATTTATACTTTAATTAATGACACACAGGTAAGACCTTCTTGTAATCTTGTAGTCAGCAAATGTAGTGCTAAATATTACTTGGAAGAAACTAGCCCTCAGCTCGAAAATCTTATTTCTAAATATTACGAAATTTTTGCAAATTCTAGTAAATATACCGGTTATATGCCAGATGCAACTATAGGTAATTTTTTTAATAGTCTGATTTGTAAAACTTGTGCACCTTATGCCATATTAGGTGGTGTTAATGAAGGTATTCTAAATAATTCTAATGAAGTCGCTTCGCAAAAAGATTATACGATAAAAGCCAATGAATCATCTATCACAGGAGAAAATGGTGCTGAAAACATTGGTGTTGCTGTATTTAAAGGTGCCCAACTTGTTGGGGAATTAAATGCTCTAGAAACAATTGCATTTCTTAATATTAAAAATGACATAGATAGGTTTCTTATTTCTGTACCTGATCCTCAAAATAACAATAATTACTTAGATGTTTATATGAGTCCAACCCGTGCTGCTGACATAAAAATTGACACCTCTAATCAAACACCATATATAAAAGTAAAATGTGAATTTTCTGGCAGAATTTATTCTATGTCTGAAAACTCAAAATACTTGTCATCAGAAGTTTTAGATTCTATTTCCAATTCTTGTAATAGCTATTTAGAGTCCATGTTCTCTGATTACTTGTATAAAACTTCTAAAGATTTTAATTCTGATATAAATGGTATGGGCAAGGATGCTTTAAAAAACTTCTTTACAATCACGCAGTATGAAGATTATAATTGGTCAGAAAATTATAAAAATGCATTTTTTGATGTAGAGGTAAATACTTCTGTAAAATCTGGTATGATGATTACAGAAACTTAAAATATCTCTAAATTTAAAAATGCTATCAAAATATAAAAGGAGCTTAACTATGATGAATATAATTTACAATTTAATTTTTTTATTGATTAGTGTTTTTATACTATTAAAAGCCGTTGGATATGCTATTTATGAAATAAAAGAACTTAATAATAAAGTTGGTGGTATTACAATTATCTCTTTTTCGATCTTAGTAGTAATATTTGCTAATATTATAATGTGGATTAATTAGTATTATGAATCTAACAAGGATAGAATTTGTATCGATAATACACACAAAAAAATTTTATATTATAAAGAGCTTTTACGTTTTATTGTAAAAGCCCTTTTTTAGGTCAATATTTTTATTCATCCTTGATCAAAGACTCTATCAAATATATCTGTCAATTCGCTTGCAGTAATATAATAACGCGGAATATAAATATTATATTTTTCTTTATCATCATCCACTGCAGCTAATTTTTTTAATATCTGATTGGAATCCTTAGATTGTTCTATATCTTCTGTTTCTTTAAAAAATATAGACTTATACTTTTTCATAGAAAATCACCCTTAATAATTATTTTATGGATTTTATTAGTCTGACCTACACTAATAATTTATTATATAAACTGGTCTTGACCAGATAATTTTATAAAAGTATACTAACATAATTTTATATAAAATACAAGTTTTGTAATTTTATCTCTCTTGGTTTTATAAAATCTAATTTATATAATATTTATACTATTCTTGTTGGATTATTTTATATGAATTATACTATTTCAAAATCAATTTGTCTTAATAATTTGTTAGCAGCTATCACTCTTATTTTTACTTTGTCACCAATTTTATATACTTTGTTCGTCTTTTCTCCAATTAATCTCTTTCTATCCTCATCATATATATAATATTCATCTCCCATTTTATCAAATCGAATTAAACCTTCTACTGTACTTTCTAATTCCACAAACATTCCAAAGGAAGTAATGGATGAAACTATTCCCTCGTATTCTTCTCCAATTCTTGACTCCATATACTCAGCCTTCTTTATATCTTCTGCCTCCCTTTCTACCTGGGTGGCAATTTTCTCTCTTTCTGAAGATTGCTTTGCTCTGTCTTCTGCCTCTTGCTTGTATTTATCTATTAATTTTGGATTCATATCATAATTTTCTTCTAAATATTTAGATATGATTCTATGAATAAATAAATCTGGATATCTTCTAATTGGTGAAGTAAAATGGCAATAATATTTGCTTGCAATTCCAAAATGCCCTTTGTTTTCCGCTTCATATCTAGCCACTTTTAAAGTTCTAAGTACTAATGTTGAAACTACCTTCTCTTCTTCTTTTCCTTTTATCTCATCTAATATTTTTGCAAACTCTTTTGAATAAATATTATCTTTATTAGCCTTTATTTTTAATCCAAAATTAAATAAAAATTTATTAAGTTCTTGAATCTTTTCCAAATCAGGTTCTTCGTGTACACGATAAATAAATGGTGCATCTAACCAAAAAAACTTCTCTGCAACTGTTTCATTTGCTGTTAACATGAATTGCTCAATTATTTCATGGGCAAAAGTTGTTTCATATTTAGAAATATTGGTAACATGTCCATCTATATCTAAATCAATTTTGCTCTCTGGAATGTCTAGATTTAAATACCCATTCTCTAATCTTCTATTTTTTAATATAATAGCTAACTCTTCCATATTTTTAAATTCTTGAATATATTTTTTGTATTTCTCTAAAACTTTTTTATCTGAACCATCTATAATTTTTTGAACATCAGAGTAATTCATTCTTTCTGTCACATTTATAATTCCCTTGTATATTTCTGAAGAAACTACTTTCCCCTTTTTATCAATTTCCATTGAACAAGATAAAGTAAATCTGTCTTCTCCAGCATTTAAACTACAAATTCCATTTGATAATTCACGTGGAAGCATAGGTATTACTCTTCCTAACATATAAATACTTGTTCCTCTAACTAAGGCCTCTTGGTCTAATAAACTATTTTCTTTCACGTAATAACTTACATCTGCTATATGCACATCTAACCTATAATTTCCATTTTTTAATTTTTCTACTCTTACGGCATCATCTAAATCTTTTGCGTCTTCGCCATCTATTGTAAAAATTATTTTCTCTCTTAAATCTACTCTATTTGGTATATCTTTTTTATCTACTTTATTTCCACATCTTTTGGCTTCTTCTACGACTGGTTCTGGAAATCTTGCTGGTAATTTATGTTCTTTAATTAGGGAAAGCATATCGACTCCTGCTTCATTTACATTTCCAAGTACCTCTATTATCTTTCCTTCTGCCTTTTTCCCTTTTTGTGGATATTTTGTAATTTGTACTAAAACTTTATGATTGCTTCTTGCCTTTCCGAAATTCTTTTTTGCAATATAAATATCTGTGCCAAAATTCTTGTCATCTGGCACAACAAAGCCAAAAGCTTTATTGTTTTGAAAAATTCCTACCACTGTATCTTTTTCATGTTTTAATATTTTTATAATTTTTCCTTCAGCCTTTTTTACTTTGTTACTTTCTTCTATAATTTCTATTAAAACTCTATCTCCATTTAGAGCGTTTAACGAATTTTCTTTCGCAATATAAATTTCTTCCTCTTGTTCTTCTATTTTTACAAAGCCGAATCCTTTCTGATGTTTCCTATAATATCCTTCATAATATGTTTTTTCACTAATTCGATATCGATTTTTTCTATTTTTTTGAACTTTCAGTTCTAACTCTAAATTTCCCATCATCTCTAAAAACTCATTATACTCATTTTTAGGAACTCTCATAAGCATAGCTATTTCTTTTGCCTTCATCGGCACATATGCTTCATCTTTCATAAACTCTAAAATTTTCTTTTCTTTTTCTTTCATTGCTCTCCTTCCAAGTCCAGAACAAAAATGGACATTAACAAAAAAGGGTTAGTTTATATGCAAACCACCCTTATTACTACTTTTCTATATCATATATATAATTCCTAACACTATTGTTAATATTGCAAATACGATTGATAAAATAACTGTCCATTTTTTTTGCTTTCCTTCTTTTGTTCTACTTTTATTTTTTTCATAGAAATTATTTGTTGATGAACCAGTTATAGTAGAAGATAATCCAGGATCTTCTTTTGTTTGTATTAATGCTAATATGATTAACGCTAATGCTATGATAATGTAAGCTACTATTAATATCATTTTTACTATTTCCATCTATTGATTCCTCCTAACGGTTTGTCGTAATACTTAGGTATTGTAACATATATTTTATTAAAATGCAAATATTTTTCATTATTATTTAATTTTTTAATATACACCATGTTCCTATCGGCTCAGGTAAATCTCTAAAAGTCAACTCTTCTTTTGTTGTTGGATGTTTGATTGTAAGTTCATATGCCCATAATGCAATTTGTTTTCCTTTTCCTCTTGTTCCATATTTTTGATCACCGAAAATACTATGTCCAAAATGCGACAATTGAACTCTAATTTGATGATGCCTTCCTGTATGTAAATTTACTTTGACTAAACTTAAATCTTTTACTTCATTGTATTTCAATACTTCATAATCCAACTTAGCCAATTTGGCATTTTTCTTTTCTTTTTTTACTACTTTACTAATGTTGTTTCTCTCATCTTTATATAAATGATCTTCTAATGTACCGCTTTTTATCTTTTATTTTTCCATCTACAACTGCCAAGTATTTTTTCTTAAATACCTTTTCTCTTACTTGATCACTTAATCTAGATGCTGCTTTTGATGTCTTAGCAAAAATCATAACTCCGCCTACTGGTCTATCTAACCTATGTACTAACCCCAGATATACATTTCCTGGTTTATGATACTTTTCTTTTATATAATTTTTCACTAAGCTCAGCATATCCATATCACCAGTTTTATCAGCTTGTGATGGAATATTGGGTATTTTCTCTACTACAATTATATGGTTATCTTCATAAATTACTTTTATATCTTGCATTTATTTCTCCTTTTGAGACAAGAGGGACAGTGCTTAAATGTCCTAATTTTTTGTCGTAATTTGTCATTTTGTCAAACCAACAAAATTCGATATTTTTCTTAATATTTATGGGACATTTAAGCACTGTCCCTCTTGTCTCTCTTTTTCTATTTCTCCCATCTACCGTAGATTCCACATGGTAAAACTAGTTTTGAATCTTCCATTGGTATTCCTACCTCTCCACATTCTAATTGTCCTTTATATCTTTTTCCAACTGTTACACTTAATATATTTTGTAAAACCATACTAGAAATTCCTGTTGTATAGGAATTTATTAAGAAAAATAATGGATCATCTGACAATACCTTGGTACATAATTCTACTAAGTCATAAATGTTATCTTCAAACTGCCAAACTTCTCCTTTTGCACCTCTTCCATAAGATGGAGGATCCATAATAATAGCATCGTACTTATTTCCTCTTCTGATTTCTCGATTTACAAACTTCACTACATCGTCTACAATAAATCTAACAGGTCTATCCTGGAGTCCCGATGAAACTACATTTTCCTTTGCCCATGTTGTCATTCCTTTTGAACTATCTACATGGCACACAGATGCTCCTGCCGACAAACAAGCTACAGTTGCTCCACCTGTATAGGCAAATAAGTTTAAAACTCTTATATCTCTTTTAGTCGATTTTATTTTATTTATCATCCAATCCCAATTAACTGCTTGTTCTGGAAATAATCCTGTATGTTTAAATCCCATAGGCTTTATATTAAATGTTAAGTTATTATAATGAACTTGCCATTGTTTTGGCATCCTTTTGTTAAACTCCCATGCGCCACCACCTGTTTTACTTCTATGGTATGTTGCATTGATTTCCTTCCACTTCTTAGGATAACTTTTATCCTTCCATATAATTTGTGGATCTGGTCTTGATAATACTACATCTCCCCACTTTTCTAGTTTTTGACCGTCTGCCATATCTAATATTTTATATTCTTTCCATTTATCTGCTAATTTCATATACTTTTAGTAGCAAAAAAATGCTACTATCCTCCCTCTATTAGAATAGTAGTATTTTATCATACTTTTATATATTTTGCAAAATTTTCATAAAACTGCATATCATAGCAACATTTGCTATGGAAAACATAGCAAAAGCTATACTTACCGTTGTTATAAACTTATGTGTTTTTATGATCCTTCTTAATTTGCTTATCCATCTTTCCTTCTTTATTACTAACCTGTCCAATTTTGTGTTATATCTAACCTCAAAAAATTTTTCTTTAGCATATTCCATAAACAATTCCCCCTTACTTTTGTTTATATATGTATATTCATGAAATATTATTTTATTCTTGTTTTATAAAAAAATCGTTCAGAAATATCCTCTTTATTTGCTATTTTTCATTGTCTTCCCTTCAAAACTTGTAGTTTTCTAAAAATTGTGCTATACTAATTGTCTACAATTACGTTGTAGTGGCTTGCCTAATTAATTTAGGAGGGATACATTTGAATAAGAATAAAATTACAAAAAGTATCTTGGCAATTTTAGTTGTCATCGGTATATTGGCAATAACCGGCTTATACTATTGGCTTATTTTCAGTCAGGCAAAAGATTTTACTTTTATTATTGTTATTATTATGACAGCAGTTATTGCTTCTGCCTTGGTTTTGTTTGTATATAATTTAATGTTAAAAATGAAACCTAAAGATAAAAATATAAAAGTAAAAGATACTGAAATAAAAGTGGATGAATCAGAAGAAGATAAGAACGATTATGTTGATCTTTATAGCGTTAGCAATACTGAATCACCAAAAATAGCTAATACAAAAAACAAAAAGACTAATGATTCTACAAATGTAAAAACAGTATAATTTATTTACCAAATGGCAAGCCAGAAGACATAAGGGTGATTTCCTTATGTCTTTTCTTATTTTATGATTATAGTCAATCAGCTTTATATATTAACTAGTTGTATTTTCTAAATCCCATAAATTTAGGGCAAAATTTGCTTTTTGCGAAAATTTGTGCTATAATTAAGATAGTTGAATGGACAAGTTCATTCAGACGGGAAATACAAAATTTTTTTTGGAGGCTCACATCATGACAAAAAGACAGATTTTTAGACTCACGTTCGTATTCCTCGGAGCAACTGCTATAATTTTCCTCTTATATACAGGGGTAAATTTACTGGACTTCTTTATTAAAGGAGTGTTTACTATTCCAGTATACGCATATATTATTTATGCAATTGGTAGTGCCTTAGCTTTAGTTTCTCTCGCAATTGCGTGTCGCAAACTAAAAAAGACATTGCTTGGAATAGCAACTTGGATGGCTTTAACAGCTCTCCTTATCATTACTTATATTCTTATTACAACTTGGGATAAGTTTGTCATTTTCTTCTACAGTATATACTCATCAGAGATCATAACTGGATTTCTTCTTGCAACGATAGTAATGGCATTTTCTATTGCTACTGTTGCAATATGGGGAGACAAATTAACTTTTTCCAAGGGCAAGAAAAAAAGTAAGTAAAAATCCCCCGGCTTAGCCGGGAGATTTTTACTTGTAACGCCTAAAATACTATGCTACAAGCAGAGCTTTTTAGACTCATAACTGTTCCGACATATGTGTCTCTTATGACACGTTAAACAGGTCTTTATATTCTTTTATTGATATTTGATCATATCCTCTTTTAATTGATTTCTTACATATTCTGCTATTCTTTTTGCATTCTTACCCACCGTGTCTACATAGTAGCCACGGCACCAAAAACTTCGCTGGCCAAATTTGTATTTCAAATTTGACCACCTCTGGAAAATTATGAGGCCGCTTTTGCCCTTTAATATTCCTATAAATTTTTATCTTGTGGTATTGATACAAACATATGCACATGGTCTGAGCAAACTTCAGCCTCTATAATTTTTACTTCATTCCAATCACAAAGATCTCTCAATATCTTTCCTTTTTCTGTTCTTTTTGATCCATAAAAATTTTTTCTTCTATATTAAGGTGTGAACACTTTATGGTATTTATAATTCCACTTTGGATATGATAAACTTGACATTATATCATATGTAGTGCTTTCATTTTTAGTTTTCTTACTGAATATACTATTTATTATACGCGACTTCCTTCATCTATTTTCATCAATTACTTTTGGCTAATTCTTCAGTAAAAACCTTTTTATTTTTTAGCACTCTAAAATTTTTTAATAGCATTTTTCAGCTTCATCTAACTGTAGTTTGGTTATTTGCTTATTATATAATTTTCTATAACAAGTCATTGCTATATCTATGATTAACGACTATTGACGAATTGTCAATAATTTTTGAATATTTCACTAAAAAATAGTCTTATTTTATTAGCGAA
>JBJFFC010000029.1:0-34240 GCA_051891395.1 Clostridia bacterium
AGAGGGGATGAAATTTTAATAAATTTCATTAAAATTTTCTACTCTACTCGATTTAAACTTTTTAGACTTTTAGTCGAAAAAGTATTGACAAAATAAAAAAATAAGAATATACTTATATTAAAACCGACTGGTGGTCTAAAAAGAGGTGCGATATGAAAAAAGAAGTAAGAAAAAAAGAATTAATTAAAATAGCTTATGAATTATTCATTACTAAAGGATACGAAAATACTTCGGTAGATGAAATAATTGCAAAAGCAGGAATTGCTAAAGGAACTTATTATTATCATTTTGAAAGTAAAGAGCAAATGTTAGAAGATGTTGTTAATATGATGATTGGTGAAAAAGCAGAGAAAGCAAAAAAGGTAGTAGAATCTAATTTGGATTTAGAAAAAAAGTTAGTATATACTATTCTTGCATTAAGGGTTGCACCAGATGAGCAATCAGTAGAAGATACAATAAATTCAAAAGAAAACATTATTTTACACAAAAAAATCAATGATAGAATTATAGATGAGGCAGTTCCAATACTTTCCAAAATAGTCAGGGAAGCAAAAGAAACAGGACTATTTAAATGTGATGATAACATAGAAGAAAGAGTAAGAATGACATTGATATTAAGTAATGAAATGTTTGATCACAATGAAGTAAAGGAATCAGATATTTTAGTATTCATAGATACTATTGAAAAGATATATGGAGCAAAGACTGGCTCTCTTTCATTTATATCAAAATTGATAAAGGAGGATTAAAATGCAGGAAAAGATTATAAATGCGAAAAATTTAGTCAAAAGTTTTAAAAATGGCAATACCAATCAGACCATAATTAACAAATTAGATTTAGACATATATAGAAATGATTTTACGATTATAATGGGATCAAGTGGAGCAGGAAAATCAACACTAATGTATTGTTTATCTGGTATGGATAAAGCTACAAGTGGCAGTATTACTTTTAATGGTAAAGATATTAGTAAAATGAATAATGATGAATTAGCAGTATTTAGAAGAAAAAATTGTGGATTTGTTTTTCAACAGATTTATATGTTAGATAAAATGAGTTTAATGGATAATGTATTAACATCTGGACTACTTCTAAATAATGATAAGAAAGAGATTATAAAAAGAGCAAAAGAACTGTTTAAAAAAGTTAATATTCCAGAAATTACATATAAAAAGAATATGAATCAAGTATCTGGAGGAGAGTGTCAGAGAGCAGGAATTGTAAGAGCAGCCATAAATAAGCCAACAGTTATATTTGCAGATGAGCCAACTGGAGCATTAAATTCTGATAATTCAAATGCTGTGTTAGATGTTTTAACAGAATTAAATAATGATGGGCAAAGTATTATTATGGTTACACACGATAAGAAAAGTGCATTAAGAGGAAATAGAATTATATATTTAAAAGATGGAAAAATATCTGGCGAACTTTCTTTAAGAAAATACGATAAAAACGATAAAGAAAGAAATGAATTATTAGATAAATTCTTAAAAGAAATGGGGTGGTAATTTTGTATAAAATAAATACCATCTTAAAATATTTCTTTAAAAAGAACTTGAAAGATATTTGTTTCTTTTCAATTATTCTTTTTATTGCAACTTTACTATTTTCAAGTGCTATTATAATAAACAAAAATGTTAGTAAAGATTATGATACATTATATGAAGAATTAAATACGGCAGACGCATTTTTTACAATACCAAGTGGAGAGTATTCAGATGAATTATTAAGAGATATGAAGAATATTAAAGGAATTAGTGAAGTCCAAGTACAAAATGGGATAATGATGTCTGTACCAGTAAAAATGGAAGGATCTATTCAAGAACAAACCCAAATATTCTATAACATAGATGTAGATTCAAAAATAAATAAAAGAAAAATAATAACTGAAGAAAATAAAAAGGACAATAGTGGAGTATATCTTTCAAACTATACATTTATACATTCTGGATTAAAACTTAATGATAAATACGAATTTAAAATAAACAATACTACTTATTCTTTTACTGTTGTAGGTGTAGTTAATGAAATGCAATATGGCAATTATGCCTCATCAGTTATAGGACAATATTTAGATAAAGATTCTTATAATAATTTATTAGAATATAATAAAGACAAAGAAGTTGTAACAATTTCTATAAAATCGAAAACAAGTAAATCTACTTATAATGATGTATCTAAATATTTATCTAGTCAAAACATAAATATTTTAAATAAAAATGAAAAAGAAAATGCTAAAAGTGGAAGGCTAATCACTACCAATATAATAGTTCTAATTCTTATGGTATTTGCTGGTATAATACTTATTATAAGTTTATTTGTAAGCAAATTTAAGATAGAACAAACAATAGAAGAAGAACTTGTAAATATGGGAGTATTAAAGGCTTTAGGGTACACGAGTAAAGAAATTATAGCCTCTAGTATTTTACCGTATATAATATGTGGCGTAATATGTAGTACGCTTGGAATAACACTATCATACTTTCTGCTACCTATTTTAAGTAAAATTATAGAAATGCAATCAGGTTTTATATGGGAATGGAAAATAGATATAATTGCTAATATATTTGTGCTTATAACTAATCTATTACTCATAACATTATTTACGCTTATGGCATCTTTAAAAATTAAAAAATTGAATCCTATAAATGCAATAAGAGGACTAACTGAAAAAAGAAGTAACAAGAATCACTTTGAAATAGAAAAAACTAGAGGTAATATTCATTTTATTTTAATATTAAAGAACTTTATAAACACGAAAAAACAAAATATATTACTTGGAATAGTGCTATTCTTTATTACGGTTGTATCTTCGTTTTTAGGAATACTATTTTACAATGTAAATATGAATCCTACCAATTTTATAAATACTTTAGTAGAAGAACATCCATCTGTCATTGTTTCAGCAGATAAAGATTTAAGATATGAATTAAGTAAAGAAAGTAATGTAAAAAATGTTTTATATTATGATGAAAATGGAAGTTTAAATTATAAAGGAAATTCCTATAAAACTTTTGTAGCAGAAAACTTTGATAATCTTGCAAACGACTTGTGTTATGAGGGCAATAATCCTAGAAACGAAACAGAAGTAGCAATAGGAAGTAAACTCGCAGAAACTGATAATATAAATATTGGAGATTATATTACGTTAAGCAAAAATGGAATGGATAAAAAATATAAAGTTGTCCGGCTTTATTCAATCAGTTAATTATTTTGGAGAAATAATGGAAACGACTTTAGATGGATATAAAGATTTAGATAGAGAGTATTCGCCAAAATCAATATATGTCTATTTAGACAATGAAGATAAAGCAGAAGATTTTATTACACACATAAAAGATAAATATGATGGCGATATTATGTCGGTTATGAACTATGTAAAATCTATGAATTCTGCAATGGAAATGTTTATACCATTAATAAGTATTATGTGTATTGTGATTATAGGAATTACTTTACTACTAATATATTTAATTCTATACATATTGCTAAATGGAATTATTACAAGAAAAAAACAAGAACTAGGAATATTTAAAGCAATAGGTTATGAAAATAAACAATTAGTAAGACAATTAGTAGGTGGCTTTATACCAAGTGCTATTATTTCTACACTACTAGGATTAGCCGTCAGTAAATTATTTATAAACGATATATACTCTATGATATTTAAAGTAGTTGGAGCATATAAAGTAAGTTTTGAATATCCAATTTTTGTATTTGCAATTATAGTGTTGCTTTTAATAATAAGTACAATAATTATTGGAAACATACTTGCAAGAAAAATAAAGAAAATTTCAGTGTATTCATTGATTAAAGATTAAGGAGGAAAGAGAATGAATAAGGAAAAAGTTATTAAAGAATTAGAAAAAGTTACTGGGTTAGATAATGGCAAATGTGTTATTGTAAATAGCATATTAGAAAATCATTTTATTATTGGAAAGAAAAATAAAGAAAAAATGATTTTAGATATGGAAGAACAGCTAAAAATTACAAAAGAAGATGCAGAAAGAATATATGAATCTGCAATGTCTATTCTTGCTAATGGAATAAAGGATAAATTAAAACATCCTTTTGGGACACAAGAATAATAGTAATTTATACTACAAAATATTATTGTTCAACCATATTAGTTGATATAGAAAAAATACAAGTTTTATTTGTGAAAAACACTACACAAATTTAAAATAATATGATACAATACTTTAGGATAGGAAAATGGTTAGAAAAAATTACCAAAACAATTTGTAAACATAATATCAAAAAAGGATTTTTAGGATTAAAAATACAAGTAAGAAACCTGAAAAGGGCTTAAATACAAGGAAAAATAAGAAGGAGGAGATTGAAAGTGAGTGGACACAGTAAATGGCATAATATTCAAGCCAAAAAAGGAAAAGCAGATGCAGCAAGAGGAAAAATCTTTACTAAATTAGGAAGAGAATTATTAATAGCAGTAAAAGAAGGTGGACCAGACCCAGCTGGAAACTCAAAATTAAAAAATGTAATAGCAAAATGTAAGGCAGCCAATATGCCTAACGATACAATTAACAATGCTATTAAAAAAGCATCTACAAGTAATGAGAATTATGAAGAAATCACATATGAAGGATACGGCCCAAATGGAGTTGCTGTTATTGTAGAAGCTTCTACCGATAATAAAAACAGAACAGCAGCAGATGTAAGACACGTCTTTGACAAAGCAGGAGGAAATTTAGGGACAAATGGTTGTGTATCATATATGTTTAATAAAAAAGGAATTATAGTAATAGAAAAAGAAGCTACTACTATGGATGAAGAAGAATTGATGATGCTTGCTGTTGATAGCGGAGCAGAAGACTTTGAGTCACAAGAAGAAATCTATGAAATTACAACAGAACCATCTGACTTTACTACAGTTCGTGAAAAATTAGAAGAAGCAGGATTGGAATTTTTAGAAGCACAAATCCAAATGGTTCCAACTACTACAGTGGCTTTAGATGAAAAAGGCGTAGAAAAAATGGAACGTTTAATTGAAAAACTAGAAGAATTAGATGATGTTTCAGAAATTTACCATAACTGGGAACAAGAATAGAATAGAGCTTAAATAGATAAATGACGCAAATAGGTTATTTATCTATTTATTGTTAGAAAGAAAAGTAATACATGGAAGATTTCTTAAAGGAGAATTTTATATGAATCAAAAGAAAAGTTCAAAAATATTGATGATTTTAATTATTATTGTTTTACTAATTATATTAATAGGAGGAATTGTTATTGTCTGCTTAGCAACAGATTTATTTAAAAGTGATAAAGAATTGTTTTTTAAATATATTACTCAAATAGGCGATTCTGAAAATGGTTTTATAGATAATAATTTAAAACAATATTGGGAAAAGCAAAAAACGATACCTTATATAAACGAAGGTGGTTTTTCAACTAATATAACTTCAGAACAAGGCCAGCAACAATTTGATAATGTAAATAATTTTAATATTAATTTTTCAGGACAAGTTGATGCAGCAAATTCAAAATCGGCCCAAGATATTAGTTTGAATTATTCAGATAGTGTAAATTTTCCAATTAGTTATAAGCAAGTTGGAAATATAATTGGATTACAAACAAAATATGTAGGAAATAAATTTATAGCGATACAAACGGATAAATTAAGTAATCTTGCAGGAAGTACAGACGTTGATTTAGAAGATTATACAGATATTGCAGAAAAGCTTCAAGCAATGTCTAAAATTGAATTAACAGATGATGAAAAAAGTAATATGCAAAATACCTATATGGAAGTTTTAAATACAAACTTAAATGATAATAAATTTTCTAAAGTTGAAGATTCAAATATGAAAGGATATAAAGTATCACTAACAGGAGAAGAATTAAAAAATGTTATGGTACAACTTTTACAAACTTTAGAAAATGATCAAACAACTTTAGATAAAATAAATGAATATTTAAAAACATATAAAAATTCATCTAAATTAACAGTAAATAGTATTGAAAATACGATAAAGAATATAAACAACAATTCAAACATAAATAATGAAAATTTTGAAATTACAGTATATTGTCAAAGTGGAAAAACAAGCAAAATACTAATTGAAATGCAAGATATGAAAGTTACGATTCAAAAGGAAAGTACAAAAGATACTGTTAATTATGCTATAACGATAGAAGAAAAAGGTAATGAAAATGCTAGGATTTATTTTAAAGCTGAATATTCGGGACTTGCAGCAATTCAAAGTGTAGCAGAGAATTATGAAATAGAATTACAATATGAAGCAAATCCAATACTAGAATATGCACGAAATTCTAAAAGCGAACTACAAGTTCAGAATGAGAGAGAAAAGATATTGTTATTAATAACAGAAATTAATGTGGATAAGGTAATGGATAATACAACGACCGAAATTACTAAAGAAGATATTGAGGCTAAGAAAAATGCTGACAGTTCTTATAGCAATATGGAAATTATGCAAATATCAGATAATGAAATACAAATAAAATTTACAGATACAGATGATATTTTTGAGGTCGATAAAACGGGAACAATAATAAAAGAACCAGAAGTAACAGAAAATAGTAATAATTCTACGACAACATCAAATGGGTTAATAACTTATAAATACCAATATAATAATACGCTAAACTTTACAGATAGTGTTAATATAGAAGATTTTACAAGTCAAAATAGTATGATATTAACAGATTATGATACAGAAAAAGTAGATAGTTTTTTAAATGCAGTAATAGAAAGAATAAGTCAAGTTAATAAGCAACAAATGGAAGAACTAGGATTAGAAGAAAATGAAAATCCAATTATATATATGATCCCTTCATTTGGAATTTATTCTTCATCAGTTGCAGCAATTAATTCGACAGAAATGAGCGAGCTAGAAATCAATACATTTAATAATAAGTTTGAAATGTATGAAAGCACAAACTTGCAAGGTGTGACAGTAAAAGGATTATTATCAACCATATCACTAAATAATGAATCACAAGATAATGATAGGCAAATTAAAGAGATTAATTTTAATGGAGAAGAGTACGAGGCGACGGATGAAAATTTAACATTTATAAAGGAAGATATTGATACAGAAAAAAGTTATCGAGTAGAATTTGAAAAAGATCAAGATACAGGAATTATATATAGAGCAGTTATTAATGAAAAATAATAGTTCTAAAACATAGAAAAGAAGCATATAGTAATATGGGCTTCTTTTTTTTAGGCACTGTAAGATAGAGAAAGGTAAAGAATAAATGAAAAATAAAGAGGAGATTTTAAGATATTTTCCATATAATTTATCTAATCTACTAGAAAATACACTTAATCAAAATAGAAATATAGAAAATAATTTGCAAGAGATTAGAATAAGATGTAATAGACCAGTTATTTTAAAATTAAGACAAGCTGATGTAATTATAGAATATGAGGTTAGTCAAACAGAGATATTACAGACATTAGAAAGATTATGTAATAACTCTATTTATGCTTATAAAAATCAAATATGTGAGGGTTTTTTGACTGTGAAAGGCGGCCATAGAGTTGGAATCACAGGGACAGCAGTTATTGAAAATGGACTGGTAATCAATTTAAAGTATGTTACTAGCTTGAATTTTAGAATTGCAAGAGAAGTATTAGATTGTAGTAATAAAATTTTAGGAGAAGTAATTGACAGAGATAACAATACTATTTATACAACTCTAATTGTATCACCACCGGGTATGGGAAAAACGACTATACTAAGAGATACGATTAGGAAAATAAGTAATGGAATTCCGAATTTGGATTTTAAAGGAAAGACTTGTGGTGTAGTAGATGAAAGAGGAGAAATTGCAGCAATGTATCAAGGGATTCCTCAAAATGATATAGGAATGAGAACAGATGTAATTGAAAATATATCGAAAGCAAAAGGAATGAAGATGCTAATTCGTTCCATGGCTCCAGAAATAATTGCATGTGATGAGATAGGATCAAAAGAAGATGTGGAGGCAATTCGGAGAGGCGATTTCAGCAGGAGTAAAAGGCATATTCACGATGCATGGGAAAACTTTGGAAGATATTAAAAATAATTCGGGAATAAATCATTTAATTGAAACGAAACAGATTGAAAAAATAATTTTCTTATAGAATATGAAAAAAATAGACTTTTAGTTCTAAAAGATAGAACTAGTGAATATAATACTAAAAATAGAAAGGACAAGTTAGAAAAATGCAAATAATTAAGTATTTTATATTATTTTTAATTTTATTAGCTTCCAGCATGATTGGAAAATTTTTATCAAAGAAATATGTGTATAGGTTGCAAGAATTAGAAGAAATGCGAAACGCATTAAACATTTTAAAAACAAAAATAAAATTTACATATGAGCCGATTCCAGAAATTTTTGGTGAGATTTCTGGGAATATGAATAAGAATATAGGAAATATATTTAAAACAGCAAAAGAAAAAATGAAAGATACAACAGCAAGTGAGGCTTGGGAACAAGCAATAGAAGAAACGCTTACAAACCTGAAAGATGAGGACAAGCATGTACTAAAAACTCTATCTAAATTATTAGGTCAGACAGATAGTGAGGGACAAATAAGTCAAATTGAAATTACGGAAAAGTTTTTAGAAGAACAGTTAAAAGAAGCAACACAGGAAAAACAAAGAAATGAAAAATTATATACAAGACTGGGAACGATAATGGGGCTTGCTATTGTAATAATCTTATGCTAAGTAAGTTTATAACATAGACAATGCTTTTGGATTTAGGGGGAAAGAAGAATGGATATCAATTTATTATTCAAAATAGCAGCAATTGGAATTTTAGTAGCTGTTTTACATCAAGTCTTAGTAAGAGCAGGAAGAGAAGATCAAGCAATGATGACAACATTAGCTGGATTAGTAATTGTTTTAACAATGGTAATTAAAGAAATAAGCGGATTATTTGATACAGTGAGAACGATATTTAATTTATGAGACAAGAGGGACAGTGATTAAATGTCTCATAAAAAATGTAGAAAAAAGTAGAAAGCTGTCTTTTGACAAAAATCGACATAAAAATGAGACATTTAATCACTGTCCCTCTTGTCTCAGAAAGGAATGAAATGGAAGTTATAAAAATAATAGGAATTGCTTTAATTGCTTTGATTATAATTATACTTTTAAAACAGTATAGACCTGAATTTGCTATATATATAAGTTTACTAACAGGTGTCTTGATTTTACTATTGGTAATGGACAAACTTACTGGAATTATAAACTTACTACAGTCTCTGGCTAATAAAACTTCTATTAATAGTACTTTTTTAGCTCTACTTATAAAAATAACAGGAATTGCATTTTTATCTGAATTTGCAGTTAGCATTTGTAAAGATTCTGGGGAAGCGGCCATTGCTAGTAAAATAGAAATAGGAACAAAAATTATTATTATATCTATGTCAATACCTATAATATCAAGTTTATTAGAAATTATATTGAAGATATTGCCATAGAAGAAGGAAGTACAAATGAAAAATAAAAATGTGATTTTTTTAATAATAGTAACAATGATATTAGCAATCATTCCTATCAATTCAAGTTATGCAAGCGGCGAAGAAACGCTAAAAGAGCAACAAGAAGAATTTAAGATACAAGATTTTATAAAGAATGCTGAGCAATACACAGGAGAGGCTTTTGAAGATATTAATATCAACGAGCTTTTAAATAATGCAATCAAAGGAGAAGTAGATAATAGTACATTATTCAAAAAGATATTAAATTTATTAGGGGCAGAGGTGACGACTAATGTTAAAGCAATTGTGAGTATTTTAGCCATTATTATTATACATAGCATCTTAAAGTCCATAAGCGAAAGTTTAGAAAATGATGGGATAGCCAAGCTAATTTATTATGTACAATACATATTAATTGTTACTATTATTATGTCTAATTTAACAGATATTGTAAAATTAGTACAAAGTACTACAAGTAATTTGGTAGCCTTTATGAATATGCTGATACCACTTTTAATAACGCTTATGATGTATACAGGAAGTATAACTACCAGTAGTATGGTAGAGCCGATTATATTATTTGTAATTAATTTTATAGGCAACATAATACAAGATTTAATTATACCACTAGTTTTGATATTTACAAGCTTAGTAGTAATTTCAAAAATATCGGACAAGGTCCAAATTGATAAATTATCTAAATTTTTGAAATCCGGAATTGTATGGTTCTTGGGAATTGTCTTAACTGTATTTGTTGGAGTTGTTTCATTAGAAGGGACCTTATCTAGTAGCGTAGATGGAATTACAGCAAAAACAACAAAAGCAGTAGTAAGTTCTGCCATACCAGTAGTGGGAAAAATTTTGGGAGATGCAGTAGATACTGTTTTAGGTTGTGGAATTGTATTAAAGAATGCAGTAGGATTGGTAGGAGTCATTATTGTTGTAGGAATCTGTATTATGCCAATTATAAAACTTTCTATATTTACGATATCCTATAAGTTGTTATCGACAGTAGTACAACCTGTTGCAGATGAAAAAATAGTGAGTCTTTTAGACCAAATAGGAGATATTTTTAAAATATTTTTAGGAATCTTATGTGCCATAACATTTATGCTAATTATAGGAACAACTTTAGTTTTAAAAATGTCGAATAGTAGCATGATGTACAGATAGGGGATAAACAGATGATAGAATTTTTAAGTTCGTGGGCGAAAGGATTAGGAGTTACAATTGTAATTGTATCTATTTTAGAGATGCTTTTACCTAATAATAAAACAAAGAAATATATAAAAATGGTACTGGGAGTTTATGTCATATTTAACATTATTGCTCCCATTATACAAAATAAAGAAATTTTTGATCTGGATGAAACAGATTTAAGCAACTATCAAACCAGGGAAACAAGTACAATTGATCAAACGAGCATGGATGAACGAATTAAAGAATTGTATATACAAGAATTAGAAAAAGATATAACCAAAAAAGTAAAAGAAATGGGATATGAGGTAACGAAGTGCAAAGTAGATGCACAAATATCAGATAAGGAAGAAGAAACTAAAATTAATAAAATAAAGTTAAATATAGAAAAATTACGAGAGGAACAGAAAGAGGAAGAACAAGAGGGTAGCGCAGAAGATAAAATAGTATCAGAAATACAAAAAATAAAGAAGGTTGATACCACAGTAGAAATAGAAAAAAATGAGGAAGCAACAGAGAATGAAAAAGAAAATACAGTAACAATTACTAAAGTTGATGTGCAGAACGTAAAAAAATTTTTAATAGAAGAATATGGGGTGAATGAGAAATGTTTAGAGATAAATTGAAAAAACTAATAAGCAAGGATGATGAGGAGCAACAAGGAAATGACAAAAAGAAAATTGAGAATTTAGTATTTTTTGTTGTTTTACTAATTGTAACAATTGTTATTATTAACACAATTTGGAATGGAAAAAGTCAGGTAACAAAGCAAGAAAATAATACTACTTCAAAACAATTAGCTACTACTATCCAAAATGATATTACACAAAGTACAACGCAAATAACAGATGACTTAGAAGTAAAATTAGAAAACATATTATCCAACATTCAAGGAGTAGGAGATGTAAAAGTGTGTATTAATTATTCAGAATCAAGTGAGGTTGTGGCCATGTATAATGAAACCTCAAAGGTTAGTAGTACAGAAGAAGCGGACACATCAGGTGGAACAAGAAAGATACAAGAGACAGATTCACAAAAAGAGGTTGTTTATCAAGAAGAAGATGGAGAAAAAACACCAATTACTCAAAAAATAGTCCAACCTAAAATAGAGGGTGCTATTATTACAGCTAAAGGTGCCAATAATGCTGATACAAAAACTAATATTATTCAGGCAGTAGAAGCGATTACGGGTCTTGCAACACACAAGATACAGGTGTTTGAGATGAATTAAATGTTAACTTAATGTATAATATATTATTTTCTTACACCTTGTGTGTCGCAACTTCCATAATAAAAGGATTAGCCTGTAAGTTGCTCCAATCGCACTCGCTAATTTGCTCGTTTGATCGCTTACGCGGTGTGGTGAAAACAACATAGTATACACTAAGTTTTAAATAAGAAAGAAGAGGAGATAAGTGTCTATGAAAAAGTTATTAAAGAAAAACCAAGTAATTATTTATGTAATAGCTATTATGCTTATGACAGCTGGATATTTGAATTATACAACGAATCAAGATGGAAGTTTAGAAACTAGTATACAAATGGAGGCAAAAGATGATATTGCTTTGGCTGATATAGGTGATGCTACTTTAGTTAGTAGCAATGATATAATTGGAGGAGATACGACAGAAACCAATACGACAAATACTACAGAGAATGAACTTATCAGCAATACTACATCTACAGATAGTGAAAGTACAAATACAAATGAAACAGCACAGACTAGGACAACTGCTTCTTCTAGTAAGGATGATTATTTTACAAAATCAAAATTAGAAAGAGATACCATGTATTCACAAATGATAGAAACTTATGAAAAGGTATTGAATAGTAGTAATTCTTTAGAAACTCAAAAGCAAGCAGCAACTCAGGAGATTACAAAAATAAATGAAACAAAAAATAGTATTATGATATGTGAAAATTTAATCAAAACAAAAGGCTTTGAAAATTGTATTGTATTTGTAAATGGTGAGAGTGTAAGTGTGATTGTTGGCATATCAGAAATAAAACAAGAAGAAGTAGCACAAATTCAAAATATTGTATCAAGAGAACTAAGTGCAACAATAGAGAACATACATATTTCAACAAAATAAATAAATGACAGAAAATTGCTAATTTATTTTAAGCAGTTTTTTCTGTCATTTTTCTAATATATTCTCCGATTTCTTCATTAGTTAAATCTAATTCTACAATCAAGTTTTTAAGAACATCTCTTCTTGGTAAATCTTCTTCATTATCGATTCTAACATATTGTCTTAAACTGATTCCGAGAAGTCGAGACATATCTTCTTGTGTATATCTCTTTAGTTTCCTTTTTTCTTTAATCATATCATCACCTTAACGATAAAATTTTAATAATTATGTCATAAACTTTTCAAAATTTGTATTGACATTTAATGACATACTTAGCTAAAATATAAGTAACAAAGTATACTGTTTAGAAAAAATGGTAATAATGAAAAAACAAAAGCGGGAGAGAAAAATGAGTAAAATTTTAAAAAGAGAAAAAGGAATCACGTTAATAGCGTTAGTAGTAACAATTATTGTACTTTTAATTCTAGCAGGAGTAACAATTGCAACTTTAACAGGAGACAATGGAATTTTAAATCAAGCAGGTAATGCAAAAGAACAAACTGAAATTTCAAATGAAAAAGAAGTGATAGAAATGGCGACTGTGCAAGCAATGGGAAAAAATAAATATGGAGAATTGGAAGAAGGAGAGTTCCAAAAAGCATTAGATAAGCAAGCAGGAGAAGGAAAAACAGAGGTAACAGACATAGGAGAAGAATTTGAAATTGTTTTTAAAGAAAGTAATCGCTACTATGATGTAGACAAAGATGGCAATATAGGTGATTATGAAGTAGTTATATCAGACAAAAAGCCAGGAAATATTGCGACTGATAAAGATGGTAATCTTTTAGATGGAAGTAAGGATAAACCATATGAAATTAATTGCATTGAGGATTTAGTAGTACTGTCGAACATAGTGAGTGGAAAAGGGAATTATATCGATTTAGAAGGAAATATTATTGAAGCAACACGTAATATATTTTCTGGAAAAAATTTTGTTTTAACAAGAAATTTAAATTTTAGATCAGCAAGATCATATGCAGATTTAACAATCAAGTGGAGCTATGATAAAGAAGAAGGAGTTTATAGAATAGATGAAAATAGTACTACAAATTTAAAAGAAATCATAACAGACAAAAACGGAGTAGGATTTGTAGCTATAGGGTCTGATGATGGTGTTAGTCAGCATTTTTTTCAACGGAAATTTTGATGGCAATGGATTTGAAATAAAAAATATTTATGAAAATACGACTACTAAAGTAGGATTGTTTAAAAGTGTATATGGAAGTACTATAAAAAATATTACTATATCAGGAGAGATTTCAGGAGGTACTGCTAGTGGAATTGTTTGTACTGCGAATACAAGTAAAGTTTATAATTGTTATAATAGAGCATCTGTTAAGGGGGGAACGGTAGGAGGAATTGTTTCAATAGTATATGGAGATATTACAATGATAAATTGTTGTAATTTAGGTTCGATTTCTGGAAGTGGATATGTTGGAGGATTAATAGGTTTTGATGATACGAATGGTAATACTAAAATAATTAACTGTTACAATATAGGAACAATTAAAGGAGGAGCGACAATAGGAGGCTATAGTAAAACAGCTGGAATTTTGGGAGGAGCTTATGCTAATGGAACACGAAATATTATCAATTGTTGTAGTAATGGAAAATTGACTAGTACAGGTTATACAATTTATCAAACATGGGGAGGAGCTACCATAGGACTTGAGAATTGTTATTATTCCAATGAAATGGTTGATGAGACTAAAAAAGTTTATGCTAATTCAGATGCGCAAGGAATTTCAAAAAATAACAATGAAATCTTAGAACAATTAAACTATTATGTGGAACAACATAAAAACGAATACCAAGTCCCATTATACAATTGGAAAATAGGAGAAGAGGGCTATCCGGTTTTGGAATATGGAACATAAGTATAAATAAAAACAAAAAATTTTTCCAAAAGTGTTGTAAAAAAAATAATTACTGATATAATAATAAAAGTAAATAAACAACATTTTTTAAGGAGGAAGTATGTTAAAAAAAGTAGGAATACTAGCAAATGGTGGAGATGTATCAGGATTTAATGCAGTCATAAGGGCTATCGTAAAAACAGCGGAAAATCACGGCGTTGAATGCTATGGGATTGTAGATGGATACAATGGATTACTAAAAAAGGACTTTGAAAAGTTAAGTACTGCAGCAGATGGAGAAGCAGTAGGAATATTACCAAAAGGTGGTTCTATTATAGGTTCATCAACCAATGCTAATATATTTAATTATAAAATTGTAAACGAAGATGGTAGTATAGAATATAAAGATTTATCAGATCAAGCAATTGCTAATATAAAAGAATTCGGATTTGACTGTATTTTTACGCTAGGAGGAGATGGAACGCAAAAATCAGCAAGAGATTTTTCAACAAAAGGAGTTAATGTCATAGGAGTTCCAAAGACAATTGATAACGATGTTGCTTGTACAGAAATTACTTTTGGATATAATACTGCAGTCTCTGTTGCCATGGAAGCATTAGATAGATTACATACAACAGGAGAAACACATCACAGAATTATGGTATTAGAAGTAATGGGAAGATATGCAGGATGGATTGCTTTAGAGGCAGCGATAGCAGGAGGAGCAGATGTAGCTTTAATTCCAGAAATACCATATGATATCAATAAAGTAGCAACAAAAATAGAAAATAGAAAAAAAAGAGGTAAGAACTTTAGCGTTGTAGTCGTAGCAGAGGGAGCAAAACCAAAAAATGGAGAAATGACAGTTGCAAATGTTAGAGACAATGGAGTAGGAGTTGATAACACAAAACTAGGTGGAATTGGACAAGTCATTGCAAAACAATTAGAAGAGTTAACAGGTTTAGAAGCTAGAAATACAACATTAGGATATATGCAAAGGGGAGGAACTCCAACGGCATATGATAGAGTTTTATCAACGAAATATGGCTCAAAAGCGATGGAACTTGCCCTAGAGGGAAAATTTGGAACTTTAGCAGTTATCAAAAATGGGAAATTAGATTCTGTTCCACTAGAAGATGTTGTTGGAAATAACACAAAAATAGGTGCCGTATCTGGTAATACGGTAGAAAGTAATTTAAGAAAAGTTGGTATGGATGATGACTTAGTAAAAACTGCAAGAAATGTTGGAATCAACTTAGGAGATTAATTGAGATAGTAATAATATATACTATAAATCATAAAATAATAAAAGGAGGAAATAAAATGGAAGGAAACGAAGAAAACAAGGTAAACACAGAAGAATTAAAAAATGAGGCTACAAATACTGTTAATCAGGTAAAGGACACAATTAAAAATGTTGATATTAAGAAGGATAGCCTTGAAACAAAAGGATTTATTACAGAAATGTTTAAAAATCCACTAGAAAAAATAAAGGAGATTGTAGATAACGATAATGGTCAATATTTAAAATATGCAATCATCATTCTTGTTATATGGGCAGCAGCTGAATTGATTAAAAGATGTTTTTCATATTCATTCTCATATAGTTCATGGTGGAGTTTATCAACTATAGGTAATAGTATTTGGTCAATTATAGCAGCAACGATTGCTCCAATTGTTAGTATATTAGTAATGTCAGTTATTGTTCTAATAATGAATAAACAAAATAAAAAGCCATTAACAAAACTTATTACAGTAGTAACAACAGCTAACATACCAGTTGTGATTGCGTCTGTTGTAGGAATATTAACATCAATTGTTTCATCTGTATCTACAATAACAATACCTTTTACAAGCCTTTGTAATACAATATCAATAGTATTAATGTACTTCACATTAAAATCTGTTTTTAAAGTAGAGAAAAATTCTGACTTTATTAAAAAATTCGTAATAATTGAAGCGATTTACTATGTAGCATATATTGTTCTTTCTTTATTAAAAATTTATATTTAGTTAATAAAGAGGCAAATAAAAAGTTGAACAAGTTCAAAAAACTTGCTCAACTTTTTTAGTTCTATTACATTTTTATTACATTTATACAAATTGTTGTAATACAAGAAAAATATTGATATAATTTATAAAGAATTTAATTACAAAGGAGGAATATAAATTGGAAAGAAAGAAAAAAATAATGTTAATTCTGGGTATAGCAATTCTGGTAATTTTAATCATTGGAGGAATAATATGGTATTTTAGTTCAAAAGGAAATACTGAAGAAGGTGTTTCTAAATTGAATTTATTATATGAGGATTTAGCATCAAAAGAAACTTACAGCTTTTCAACATCATTAGATGACAATAACCAAATGTATTATGCAAAAAGTTCTGACAAAGCATATGTAGATACGATTTATAATGGCACAGAATCTAAATTTATTATAAGAGATGGAAATTCTTATTTATTAATTGAAAATAGTAAGGTATATTATACATATAATAATAATGAAACAGACCTTAATAAAATAGAAGTTGATCTTGAAAATTTCAAAGATGCAGAATTTGAAAAGGGAAAAGAAAAAATAGAAGGCACAACATATGAATATGAGGAATACAAAATATTAACGGATTTAACAATGCAAGATACATCTGATTTAACATCAAGTGAAGAAGCAAAAACTAGATTTTATTTTAAAGATGATAAATTAGTTTATATAAAAACTAAAATAGGAGAAAAACAAGAATTATTAAAAGTAGATATTTCATATAATGTAGATAACAATTTATTTGAAATACCATCAGATTATAAAGAAATGTAAAATAAATGTTTTAAAAAAGTTATTCAGTCTATGGATAACTTTTTTGTTATAAAAAATTAGTAAATACTTGAAACACAGAAGATTAGATGATATAATACTCGCAAGTAAGTTTTTATGGTAACCAACAGCGACGACTGTCGCGAAAGGAGAATGTGAATGAATAAAAATGTAACAGTAATTGTTGGATGCTGTTGGGGCGACGAGGGGAAAGGAAGGGCAGCTTTCTTTGAATCTCAAGACGCATCAATGGTAATCCGGGCAACTGGTGGCAACAATGCAGGGCATACAATTGTCCATGAGGGCAAAAAATATGCGCTACATTTGATACCCGGTGGAATCATTCATCAAGGTATATTGAGTTTGATTTGCCCAGGAGTGGTAATCGATACAGATGTTTTGATTGAAGAAATTGAAATGCTAAAAAGCGCAGGTATCGAAGTAACTCCAGAAAATCTAAAAATCTCTGGAAGAGCGCATGTAATAATGCCATATCACAAAGATTTGGATCGGTTAATGGAGGAATTTAAAGGCGATGCTAAGGTTGGAACAACAGGAAGAGGAATTGGACCAGGATATGTATCAAGAGTAATAGGAGTAACGAAAGCTTATTGCTCAAGAGTTGGTAATGGACCATTTTTTACAGAGCAGGATGATGAAGTTGGCAATTTGATCCGTGATCTTGGACATGAATATGGTACAACAACTGGTAGACCAAGAAGATGTGGTTGGCTTGATTGTGTACTTATTGGCAGTGGAAAAGTTCAGATGGGATATACAGAGCTTTGTCTTAATCATCTGGATACAATCGGAAAGATAGGACAGAAGTTAGGGCATATAAAAATTTGTGTTGGTTATGATTATAAGAAACATATGATTAATTATATACCAGATGACATTTCATTAACTAAAATTATGCCAACTCCTGTCTATGCGACTCTTCCTGGAGGATGGGATATTCCAAAAGATTGCAAAACTTATGATGATTTACCGGTAAACGCAAAAAGGTTTATTGTTTTTGTGGAAACACACACTAAATTACCAGTAAAGTATATTGGCTATGGAGCCGATAACAAATATACCATAGTTAGATAGCAATAAAACTGTTACTAAAAAACTTACTTTTTCATTTAAGCAGTGTAAGGTAGATGTATTATCTGCCTTACATTTTTTTAAAAATTACTTGTAATTTTTAAAAAAATATGCAATAATATATACATCAATAAAAAGACGAGAAAAAAGAGGAGTATGTTTACACTTGCTTTAATAGAGAAAGAAGTCAAAGGCTGAAAACTTCTTAAGAAAAGATAAGCAGAAGGTAGCTTTTTTGTTAATATTCTGAGAAATCTAAATTAGGAATATTCGCGTAAGCTGTGTTAAAAGCTAACTAAGATGTCATTTTAAAAAATGATAAATTAAGGTGGTACCGTGAGAAATTTTGACTCGCCCTTATGATTTGGGGCGAGTTTTTGGTGTTTTATGGATTTATTCACCTAAAAAAGGAGGAAAAGTTTATGTTAAATGAAAAGTATAATCCAAAAGAGTTTGAAGACAAATTGTATAAAGGATGGGAGGAAAAAGGTTATTTTAAACCCAATATGGATAAGACAAAAGAGACTTATTGTATTATGATGCCACCTCCAAATGTAACAGGAAAACTACATATGGGACATGCATTAGATGATACCATTCAAGATATATTAATTCGTTTTAAAAGAATGCAAGGATATAATACTTTATGGCTTCCTGGTTCTGATCATGCTTCTATTTCAACAGAAATGAAAGTAGTAGAAAAATTAAAAAAGGAAGGAAAAATAAAACAAGATTTAGGAAGAGAAAAATTTCTAGAAGAAGCTTGGGATTGGACCCATCTTTATGGTGGAACGATTCAAGAACAACAAAAAAAATTAGGATGTTCTTGTGACTGGGAAAGGCGTAGATTTACATTAGATGAAGGTTTATCAGAAGCTGTTTTAGAACAATTTGTTAATTTATATAAAAAAGGATTAATCTATAAAGGCACAAGAATGATAAATTATTGTCCAAATTGTAAAACTTCTATATCAGATGCGGAAGTTGAATATAAAGAAGAAGCAGGTCATTTATGGCATATTCGATATAAAATAGCAGGAATAGAAGATAGATATATCATTGTAGCTACCACAAGACCGGAAACCATGCTAGGAGATACAGCAGTAGCAGTTCATCCAGAAGATAAAAGATATCAAGATTTAGTAGGGAAAAAATGTATACTGCCAATCATGAACAAGGAAATACCAATTATAGCAGATGACTTTGTAGAAAAAGAATTTGGAACAGGTTGCGTAAAAATAACACCAGCACATGATATGAATGATTATCAAGCAGGATTGAGACATAACTTGGAAATTATTGAAGTATTTGATGAAGATAATAAAATGGGGAACTTGGTACCTGAATATAAGGGAATAGATTTAATTGAAGCAAGAATGAAAATTGTTCAAAAATTAAAAGAAATTGGAGCATTAGTAAAAGAAGAAGAATACACACATAATGTTGCAAAATGTGAAAGATGTAAAAATACCATTGAACCCAAAATATCAGAGCAATGGTTTGTCTCTATGAAAGAATTAGCTAAAAGAGCAGCAGATTCTGTAAGAAATGAGGAAGCAAGATTTATACCGAAAAAATATGAAAAGCAATATTTCAATTGGTTAGATAATATACAAGATTGGTGTATATCAAGACAATTATGGTGGGGACATCAAATACCAGCATATTACTGTGAAAAATGTGGGCACATCAATGTAGAAAAAGAGATGCCAGAAAAATGTGAGAAATGTGGAAGTACAAACTTGCATCAAGACCAAGATACCCTAGACACATGGTTTAGTTCAGCACTATGGCCGTTTTCAACATTAGGTTGGCCAAATACAAATACAGAAGACTATAAAACATTTTATCCAACCAATGTATTAGTAACTGGATTTGATATTATCACATTTTGGGTATCAAGAATGATGTCACAGGGACTAGAATTTACCGGTAAAGCACCATTTAAAGATATACTAATTCATGGAATGGTACGTGATAGCCAAGGAAGAAAAATGTCTAAGACATTAGGAAATGGGATAGATCCGATAGAAATAATCGATGAATATGGAGCAGACGCCTTGAGATTTTCGGTACTTTCTGGAACCACAATGGGAAACGATATAAGATATATGCCGGAAAAATTAGAACAAGCATCAAACTTTGCCAATAAAATATGGAATGCTGCTAAGTTTATTATTATGAACAGACCAGAAGAAAAAGAAATAGTAGAGTTTAGAAAAAATAACTATGATGAAGAAAAGTTAACCTATAAAGAAGGCTCTTTAAAATTAGCAGATAAATGGATTTTAAATAAATTAAACAAATTAATTTTAGAGGTTACGAATAATATAGAAAATTATGATTTAGGAGTTGCAATTGATAAGATTTATAATTTTATGTGGAATGAATTTTGTGATTGGTATATAGAAATGGCGAAAGTAAGACTATATGGAGAAGACAAGAATGAAAAAGTACAAGTATCTTATGTTTTAAATGAAGTATTTAGAAATTGTTTGAAATTATTACATCCTTTTATGCCATTTGTTACATCTGAAATTTATGCTGAACTAGTAACCTATGATGAAAAAGAATTAATGATAAGCGATTGGCCAAAAGTAGAATTAACTAGAGATAACACAAAGTTTGAATATGACAGTCAAGAAGAAACAATAGAGAGACTAAAAGAGATTATAGTAGAAATTAGAAACATTAGAAGTACAAAGAACATTCATCCAACTAAAAAATCAGATCTAATTTTAGTAACAGAAAAATACGAAAAAGAATTAAAAGAAGCAGAGGGAATGCTATTAAAATTTGGCTTTGCCAAAAAAGCCAAAATTCAAAAAGATAAGACAGGAATACCAGCTGATAGTATTCAAATTGTTACAGATGGCATTGAACTATATATGCCATTAGAAGGATTAGTCGACTTAGAAGAAGAAAGAAAGAGATTGGAAACAGAAAAAACGAGGCTTGAAGGAGAAGTGGCAAGATGTGAAAAAATGCTATCAAATCCTGGATTTGTTAATAAAGCGCCTCAAGCTAAAATAGATGAGGAAAAAGCAAAACTTGCGAAATATCAAGAAATGTTTGAAAAAGTAAAAGAAAGTTTAAAATAATACAATTGAAAAAATACGAAAAATATTATATAATAATGCAAGTATAAGTTGGTAATTACATGTTCGAGATATTTATCATACCAAATTATACTGCTCAGTTTGAGGGAAAGGAGGTTATAACTATGGGACAGAAAGTTAACCCTCACGGTTTACGAGTTGGAATAGTAAAAGATTGGGACTCTCGATGGTATGCAGATGGCAATAGAGAAGATAAAAGAGTTTCAAAATATTCAAGAAAGCCAACATTGAAAAAGGTTTACCAAATATATAGCTATAATCTTAAAAAGATTATGCAATATATAATTTCAGCAGTAGAACGAATGAGCAAAAAAAGTTGGACTCAGCAAAAAGTATTATTATAGTTTTTTAGTAGTATATCTCGAACAAATTAAGCAGCAGGAATATTTTCTGCTGCTTATACTGTATAAAAAATGAAAATAAAAGAAGTAATCAAAATATTAGACAAAATAATTCTAATATTTTGATTTTTTTATTTTGTCGAAAACTTCTAACAAATCGACAAAATTTCTTATTTTTTACTCTTGGAAAATAATGGAAAAAGATTTATAATACGAAAAGAAAAACTTAGGAGGAGGTAAATAATGGAATCGAAATTTTATGAAAAGGACAAGCTTCTAGTTTTTAAGATAACAGATGAAATTGATGACCATAGTGTACAAATGATAAGGAGGAAAGCCGATTATGAAATTGAAAGATATATGCCTAAAAGAGTTGTATTTGATTTTGATAGTGTTACTTTCATGGACAGTGCAGGAATAGGGTTAATAATAGGAAGGTACAAATTTGCTAATATGTTAGGGGCAAGGTTAGAAGTAAGTAATTTAACACAAAGTGTAAAGCGAATTTTTGAAATGAGTGGTATTCTAAAATTAATACCAGTAGCAGAAGTTTATTAGGAGAATAACTAAGCAATCTGTCCCAAAGTGGACGAGATGTCCAGCTAACTTAAAAAGCGTAACGTCCCCAATTGGACGTGGAAAGGAATGAAGAAAATGAAGGAAATTTTTAATAATGAGATGAAATTGGAGTTTATTAGCAAATCTTCAAATGAGGCGTTCGCTAGAATTGCTGTTGCGGCTTTTGCTTCTCAGTTAGATCCAACGATTGAAGAATTGGCAGATATAAAAACAGCAGTTTCAGAAGCAGTTACTAATTGTATTATTCATGGATATGATAATAAGCAGGGGATTGTAAAGATTACAGCCAAATTAAAAGAAAATGAAATAATAATAGCAATATCAGATAAAGGGAAAGGTATTGAAAATATAGAAACAGCTAAAGAACCTTTATATACAACGAAACCGAACCTAGAAAGATCTGGAATGGGTTTTACAATTATGGAAAGTTTTATGGACAGTATGGAAGTAGAATCAATTTTGGGATTAGGTACTAAAATTACAATGTCAAAAATAATTAAACCGAAAGAAGAAAAGGAAGAGGAAGATTTTGAAATGTTAATGAAAGACTAAAGAAAAGTGGGGAGATTATGTACGAAAATGATTTAGAAGCAATTAAAAAAGCCCAGTCAGGAGATAAATTAGAATTAGAAAAGTTAATAAAAGATAATAATCGGATTAATATGGAGCATTGTGAGAAGATTTAATGGAAGAGGATATGAATTAGAAGACCTATATCAAATAGGTTGTATGGGGTTTATAAAATCTATAAAAAGATTTGATACTAGTTTTGAAGTGAAACTTTCAACTTATGCAGTTCCATACATGATAGGAGAAATAAAGAGATATATTAGAGATGACGGTCCAATTAAAGTAAGTAGGAGCATTAAAGAATTAGGAATTAAGATACGAGAATTAGAAAGAGAATATTTAATTAAAAAAGGAAAAGAAATAACAGAAGAAGAAATACAAAAAGAATTAAAAGTTTCAAAAGAAGATATACTACTTGCAAAAGAAGCAAGTAAGAGCGTAGAATCAATTGAAAGTTCTACTTATACAAATTCGAAAGATGGAAATACAATTAGTTTAATCGAAAAGCTTTCAACAGATAAGAATGAAGAGGAATTGCTAACAAATAAACTAGCAGTTAATGATCTAATTAATGGATTAGAAAAAAGAGACAGAGAAGTAATTTTACTTAGATTTTTTAAAGATAAAACGCAAGCACAAGTTGCTAAGATATTAGGCGTAACACAGGTACAGGTATCAAGAATAGAACGTAGAATATTAAATAGCATGAAAATGAAATTGAGTTCATAGGTAAAAATAAAGAAAGGATGAGAGCTAAAATGCGAAAATTTTTTATCTATTTTTTTGCGTTCATTTTTGTCTGTTTCCTTTTGCCGGCTTTATTAACAAAAAGAAATATTGCAACATCAGTTGAAACAGAAAAAAATGTTTCACAAGAAGAAATTAAAGATGATAATGAAACAACATTATCTGAATATGATTATAAAAACTATGTAACAATAAAGTTATTACATCATGAAACAGGAGAAGTAGAAGAAGTAGCATTAGATACTTATTTATGTAATGTGGTTTCAGCAGAAATGCCAGCTGACTATGAATTTGAAGCACTAAAAGCACAAGCAGTAGTTGCAAGAACTTATACCATATATAAGATACAAAATAAAAAACATGAAAATGCAGATATATGTGATGATTCTACTTGTTGTCAAGCTTGGGTTTCAAAAGAAACAAGATTGGCAAGATGGGAGGAATCACAAAGAGAAAGTAATTGGGCTAAAATAGAACAATGTGTAAATGATACAAAAGGAAAAATAATTACTTATGAAGGAAAGCCAATCAATGCTTTTTTTCATGCCAATAGTGGAGGAACGACTGAACTTCCGGTTAATGTATGGGGAGGAACAGGACTGCCTTATTTACAGGTAGTAGAAACTGCAGGGGAAGAAGGTTATACACAATATAGTTCTGAAGTTACTTTAAGTCAGAAAGAATTGTTAAATAAATTAAGAACAAAATATGATGATATCCAAATAAATTTTGATGATAATGAAGACGTAAGAATATTAGAATATACTGATAGCAATAGAGTAAAAACAGTTAAATTTGGCAATCATGAAATTTCGGGGGTAGAAACAAGAAGTTTATTAGGTTTAAAATCAACGAATTTTGAAATAATTAAAGAAGGTGAAACGATAAAATTTTCTGTAAAAGGATATGGGCATGGAGTTGGAATGAGTCAAACAGGAGCAGATACAATGGCAAAAGAAGGAAGCAATTATGAAGAGATTATTAAACACTTTTATGTAGGAGTGGAAATTAAAGAAGTAAATGAATTATAAATGTATATTCTTCTAAAAATAGGAAATACTTGTATTAATAAAGTATTTAAGGAGGATTATATGAGAAGAAATGCAAGAATGAAAAATAAAGAAAGTAAAGTTTTGAGTGATAAAATTATCATTTATTCTATGATAGGAGTAGCCATATTGGCAGTTATATTGATAGGTTTATTAATGTATAGCAAAAGTTTAAGTGATGAAGTAAGAGAAGGAACAATGAGTTTAGAACAAATGGCCAATATAGCTGGAAATAATACAGAGAATACAGAAAGCGCAAGTACAGAAATGGGAAAGTCGGTAGAAGAATCTAAAAACGAAATGAATACTACAAATGAAGTTCAAAATACTACAAGCACCAATAACATAACTACTAACAATAGCGTAGACAATAAGACAAATACTGCAAGTAATACAAAGAATACAGCATCTGCCAGCAATACAACGAAAGCTACAAGCACAGAGACAACAAAAGAGTTAAGTTTTGAAATGCCAGTAGATGGAGAAATTACTAGAGAGTATGCCAAGGATAATTTAATTTATTCTGAAACATTAAAAGAATGGGTTACTCACATGGGAGTTGATATAAAAGCAGATAAAACAACAGTAGTAAAAGCAGCAGAAGCAGGTACTGTAAAATCAATCAAAAATGATCCGAGATATGGATTAACAATAGTAATAGAACATGATAATGGATTCCAAACAATATATTCTAATTTATTAACTTCTGAATTTGTAGTAGAAGAAGAAAAGGTGGAAAAAGGGCAAAGTATTGGAACAGTAGGAAATACTGCAGTATTTGAAATTGCAGATGAACCACATCTACATTTTGAAATATTGAAAGATTCAATTCAAGTAGATCCTAGTATATATTTAAAATAAATTTTTAAGACAAAGGACATTGTTACCTTTGTCTTTTTTAGTATAATTTAATCTTTGAATAGCCAAATTAACTATTATTTTATTTCGGCAAAATTAAAACTAGTTAGTTCATCTTTAGAATTATATCTTAAAACATATCATGACAATAGACTTTAATTAAACAAGATAAAATTATTATGTTTTACATAGGATTAATAGATATGATAATATAAAATAGAAAAATATATGAGACAAAATATGATATCAAAAGACTCTAATAAGTGAATCTAAATATGTACATATTAAAAGGTGTCAATGGAGGCTGATATGGAAAATTTAATAAATGAAGCAAAAAAGGGAAACAAAGAAGCTTTTACTCAATTAATCATCAGTATGGAACAAGACTTGTATAAGATTGCAAGAATGAGGTTTTCTTGTGAAGCAGATATAGAAGATGCTGTACAAGAAACAATAATTCAAACATTTAGGTCAATAAAAAAAATTAAAAGCCCAGAGTATTTTAAAACATGGATAATTAAAGTTTTAATTAATAAATGTAATAAAATTTATAGAAAGAAAGAAAAGTATCTTGAATATATAGAAGAACTGTCTGATGATACAGATTCATATGATGATAATGATATTTTAATATCTAAATTGGATTTTTATACATTGATTAAAAATTTAAATTACAAGGAAAGAATTGCAATGATTTTGTACTATTCAGAAGATTTAACAACAAAACAAATTAGCAAAATTTTAAAAGAACCTGAAAGTACAATTAGAAATAGGATATCAAGGGCAAAAATAAAAATCAAAAAAATTTATGATAAAGGAGAAAACTATGAAAAATATAGAGAATAAAATAAAAACAGTTTTATCTGATGAATTAGAGTTACCTTTAAGTTATAAACAAATGATAAGAACTACTTTATATACAGAAAAAAACAAAGAGGTTTTTCAAAGATTTAATTTTGCAAAAATGGCTTTGGCTACTAGTGCTTGCTTAGTATTAACAACATCAATTGTTTTTGCTAAAGATATTTCAGATTTCATTAAAAATTTTTTTAGTCATAATTTTGGAATGGATACAGCAATTGAAAATGGGTATATTGATAATTCTTCTATGGATTATATTGAGTCAAATGGAACAAAAATAAAAGTAAATAGATTTTTAATGGATAATTATAATTTAAACTTAGATTTATCAATTAAGTTAGATGAATCAATAAAACAAGACAAGATACTTAGGATGAGCTTTCCTAATATGATTATAACAGATGAAAATAATAATATACTATTTTGTCAAGATAAGGATACATTTGAAAAGTATTGTAATGAACACAATCTGAATTATAATTGGGAAGAGCTAAACGATTCACATATAAATTCTGGATCAAATTTTTATATTAAATCAAACGAAAGTGATACAATTAACTTAATCTATAATATATATGCACAGAATTTTCCTAAAAGTAAAAAAATAATCATAAACTTTAGTAAAATTATGCTTTCTGAAAATGAAGATATTGAACAGGATAATATAATTTTAACAGGAAATTGGAATTTAGAAATAGAAGTACCTGAAAAATTCCATGGAAGAGAAGAAATTTCATATAAAGTAAAAAATTGTAGTAATGATAAAATAAAAATAACAAAAGCAGTTGTTTCTGAAACTTGTACTAAATTTCAATTAGAAGTGGAAGAAGAACCAGATTTACCTTACGATTTAACTGATGATGAAGAGACAAGAAATAGAAAAATTGATGAATACATTGAAAAACAAAAAAATGAAACTTATGAAGAATTTTTAGATAGAAGAAAATTCAAAAATGAGTATATCGAAAATGAAAGGGGAAAAACATTTTACCCTTCCAAAAGTACAGACCAAGATGCAGGATATTCTAATATTGAAATGAAGTATTTAATATATTGGCAGACATTTGATTTGACTAAATATGATGCTACTAATACTTTAAAAGTATTTTTTAATTACAAGGGTGATGATGTAGTAGTTGAATTAGAAAGAGAATAAGAATAAATTGGGATAAAAAAGATAAAACTTTTCTTACTTTTTTATCTTTTGTCAAAAAAATGTCCAAAAATAGTATAATTAAATGAACTTCTTTTTAATAGAAGTTGTAATTATTAAAGATAATACAGTTATTGTATTATCTTTAATAAAGTAAGGGATACACTTACCATTTATTAAATAGGAGGATTTTATATGCAAAAAATTATAAAAGGAAGTAATATACGGAGAATTGTTACTCTTTCCTTAGTACTGTGCATGATTTGCTGTTCAATTTTCGTAACACCAGCATATGCGTGGTCAAATCCAGGAGCTTCTACATTTGGACCTGGGCTAGATCAATTTGGTGGTGAATTGGAGTTTGAGGATAACAATGGTTGGACAAGTGTAAAAACACTTCAAGGCTGGGGACAAGCTGATAAATTTTGGCTTAATGGTTACTTTAGAAAAGCTGATAATTACAATGGGCTGGTAAAATTAACTGTAAAAGTCAAAAGAGTCAGAGATGGTGCTATCATATATAATGGAGTATTTTATCCAAATTCTGATGGTAGTGGCAATTTCAATACAGGTCGTATTACATATTGCATCTAACCCAGTAGAAGCAATATTGCATATTCTTATTTCAGGTATCTCTCTAGCAATAGAATTAATTAAAAATTGTGATTGTATAATTTCATCTTCAACTATTAGCATATTATACACAAAAATCTCCTCCTCTATAATTAGAGGCGTGAAAGGTCGAAAAATGTCTCGAAACGAAAAAAGATTTTTATTAGACTTTATAAAGATAGTACAAATTTAAGAATAGTAACATCGAAGATAAAAAATAAGAAAAAACACAAAAAAATGTTTGACATTTTTTTGTTTGTATGATAAGATATGTGCAAATAAGAAAATGGGAGTGAAGAATATGCCTAGAAAGAAACCAGAATTAAATAAAAGAGAAAAAGCAATCTTAAAATTTATCGAGAAACAAATTATGACACAAGGATACCCACCATCAGTAAGAGAAATTGGAAAGGCAGTAGGACTAAGTTCAACGGCAACAGTTCATGGATACCTATCTAAATTAGATGAAAAGGGTTATATCAAAAAACAAGACAAAAAGGGAAGAACATTACGTTTATTAAAAGGCGGTTCAGGAGAAGAAAAGAAAACATCCAGCAAAGATTTTTATACACAAAAAGAATTAGTAGAAGTACCAATTATAGGAAAAATAACAGCAGGAGAACCTATACTTGCTGTAGAAAATGTAACAGATACTTTTCCAATACCAGTAGACTTTGTTGGAAATTCAGAAAGTTTTATGCTTACTGTTAGAGGAGAAAGTATGATTGAAGCAGGAATTTTAGATGGAGACTACATATTAGTAAAAAGACAAAGTATGGCAAATAATGGAGAAATCGTTGTTGCTTTAATTGGAGAGGAAGCAACTGTAAAAACATTTTATAAAGAAAAGGACCATATTAGACTTCAACCAGAAAATAGTACGATGGATCCTATTATTGTTCCAACATGTGAAATATTAGGGAAAGTTGCAGGAGTATTTAGAAAAATGTAAGTTCACACAAAATTCACATATAAAATATTGACAAAATGACACCATGTCACATATAATGATGTGGTGTTATTTTATTATAGAGAAAAAGGAGGAAAAAATGCTAAAAGTATTAAGAAATTTAAAGAAATCGTTTTGGTCAGTCATCATAATAGTAATATTATTATGCATACAAGCTGCAACAGATTTAGCCTTACCAGATTATACTTCAAAAATAGTTAATGTTGGTATACAAGCAGGTGGCATTGAAACAGCAGTTCCAAAGATTATATCAAAAGAGAATATGGATATGATTTTAATGTTTTCAGATAAAGATGATGAAATATTATGTAATTATTCTCTTATAGGAGATACCATAACTAACCAAGAGGAAAAAGTTATAAAAAAATATTTAGGAAAAGATTATAAGGTGGAACAAAATAGTATCTATATCCTAAATGAAATAGAAAATGACAAAGAAGAAGAACTTTCTATTACTTTATCAACGCCACTTATGGAAATAGCAACATTAAAGGATGAAGAAACAGCAAACACGATAAAAAAACAATTAATGGAAAATGTTCCTGATAGCCAGATTCCATATATAGAAAACATGACTTTGATAGAAATTATAAAGAATATGCCAGAAGAACAAAGAAATGAAGCACTAAAACAATTTTCAGAAAAAATAGATAGCATGGCAGATTCAATCAGAGAGCAAGCAGCAATATCTTCTGTTAAAGAAATATATAAGGAATTAGGAGTTGATACTGACAAACTTCAAAATGACTATATATTATTTTCAGGAATACAAATGTTAGGAATAGCGTTAATCAGTATGGTTTCGGCTGTATTGATCATGTTGTTATCATCAAGAGTTGCAGCTAAACTAGGAAAGACTCTAAGAGAGAAAGTTTTTGAAAAGGTTTTAAGATTTTCGAATAAAGAATTAAATGAATTTTCTACAGCATCACTGATTACTCGTAGCACAAATGATATTCAACAAATTCAACAATTAATTACGATGTTGTTTAGAGTAGTAGTATATGCTCCAATTATAGGAATAGGTGGATTTATAAAAGTATTAACAAATGGTGATAGCTCAATGGCTTGGATTATAGGAGTTGCAATACTTGGGATTCTATTTGTAGTAGGAACATTATTTATCATAGCAATGCCAAAATTCAAAAAACTACAAGATTTGACAGATAAATTGAATTTAGTTTCAAGAGAAATTTTAACAGGATTGCCTGTTATAAGAGCTTTTCATAAAGAGAAAAGAGAAGAAAAAAGATTTGATGCTGCAAATACAGATTTGATGAAAACAAATGTATTTGTAAATCGAGCTATGTCAATGATGATGCCACTATTAATGTTCATTATGAATTCTATGATGATTTTAGTAGTTTGGGTTGGAGGACATAGTGTTGACGAAGGATTATTACAAGTTGGAGACATGATGGCATTTATACAATATATGATGCAAATTGTAATGGCATTCTTAATGATTTCTATGATTTCAATTATGCTTCCAAGAGCATCTGTTTCAGCAAATAGGATTAATGAGGTATTAGATACTCAGCCAAGTATAAAAGACAAAAAAGAAACTAAGAAATTTAATCCAGATAAAAAAGGATTAGTAGAATTTAAGAATGTATGTTTTAGATATCCAGATGCAGACACAGAAATATTAGAAGATATTAATTTTACTGCAAAGCCAGGAGAGACAACTGCAATCATAGGAAGCACAGGAAGTGGTAAATCAACAATTGTAAATTTATTACCAAGATTTTATGATGTTACAGAAGGAGAACTTTTAATAGACGGCGTAAATATTAAAGATGTATCACAAAAAGAATTAAGGGATATTATTGGATTTGTTCCACAAAAGGGAATTCTATTTTCGGGAACAATAGAGTCTAACATAAAATATTCTGATGAAAATATGTCAGATGAAAGAATGGTAGAAGCAGCTAAGATAGCACAAGCTACGGAATTTATTGAAGCAAAAGAGAAGAAATACAAAGATGATATAGCACAAGGCGGAGGAAATGTTTCGGGAGGACAAAAACAACGTTTATCAATAGCGAGAGCCATCGCTAAGGATCCAGAAATATTCGTGTTTGATGATAGTTTTTCGGCTTTAGATTTTAAAACAGACAGTGCTTTAAGAGAAGCGTTAGCAACAAAAACAGAAAATAAGACAGTAATTATTGTAGCGCAAAGAATTAGTACTATTTTAAATGCAGATCAAATTATTGTGCTAGAAGAGGGAAAAGTTGTAGGAATTGGAAAACACGAAGAATTAATGAAAAACAATGAAACCTATAGACAAATTGCTTTATCACAATTATCAGAGGAAGAATTATCTGGTGATAGAGAAAAAAATAAAGAAAACGGAAAGGAGGAATAATATATGCCAGGACCAATGGGAGGACCACGCGGAGGAGCAACAACGCAAAAACCAAAAGATTTTAAAGAAACTACTAAAAAATTAATAAAAGGCTATCTAGCTAAATATAAATTAGCACTTATTGTAGTATTTATATTTGCGATAGGAAGTACAATATTTACAATTGTTGGACCTAAAATACTAGGAAATGCAACAACAGAAATTTTTAATGGTTTAATAGGAAAATTGTCTGGAAGAAATGGAATTGATTTTGGGAAAATAGGTCAAATTCTATTAACTCTACTAGGTCTATACGTTATAAGTGCTATATTTTCCTTCATCCAAGGATTTACAATGACAAGTATTGCACAAAAAATAACATATAAACTTAGAAATGATATAGCTGAAAAAATAAACAAGTTACCAATGAAATACTTTGATACAAAAACACATGGGGAAGTATTATCAATTATAACGAACGATATAGACACATTAAGTATGAATCTAAATCAAAGTATTACACAAATTATTACAGCAATTTGTACAATTATAGGAATATTAATTATGATGTTATCGATAAGTTGGGAAATGACACTAATTTCAATTATCATATTGCCAATAGCAGCATTTATAGTAAAAGTCGTTGTTGGAAAATCACAAAGATACTTTAAAAAACAACAAGACTATTTAGGGCACGTAAATGGTCAAGTGGAAGAAGTTTATAGTGGATTAAATATTGTAAAAGTATTTAATAGCGAAGAAAAAGAAATAGAGGAATTCAAAAAAGCCAATGATGAATTGTATCATTCAGGGTGGAAGTCACAATTCTTATCAGGATTGATGCATCCAGTAATGAATTTTATTTCTAATGTCCGGATATGTTGGAGTAGCAGTAGCAGGAGGATATCTAGCAGTTCAAGGAACAATAACAGTTGGAAATATACAAAGTTTTATCCAATATAATAAACAATTCACACAGCCTATTAACCAAATTGCACAAATTTCAGGTATGCTTCAATCCATGATAGCAGCAGCTGAAAGAGTATTTGAATTTTTAGAGCAACCAGAAGAAATCGAAACTGCAAAAGGGAATATTGATACTTCAAAAATAAAAGGTAATGTAGAATTTAAACATGTTCACTTTGGATATGACGAAGATAAAACAATTATAAACGATTTTAGTGCAGATATAAAAGAAGGACAAAAAATAGCAATCGTTGGACCGACTGGAGCAGGTAAGACAACAATGGTAAAATTACTTATGAGATTTTACGATGTAAACTCAGGGGAAATTAAGGTTGATGGTCATAATATAAAAGACTTTAGGAGAGGAGAACTTCGTAAAATGTTTGGAATGGTTCTGCAAGATACATGGCTATTTGGAGGAACTGTAAAAGACAATATTAAATATGGTAAAGAAGAGGCAACAGATGACGAAGTTATTAGAGCTGCAAAAGCAGCACATGTTCATCATTTTATAAAGACACTACCAAATGGATACAATTCTGTGTTAAATGAAGAGTCAAGCAATGTTTCGGCAGGACAAAAACAATTATTAACAATTGCAAGAGTTATTCTAGCAAATCCTAAAATATTAATTTTAGATGAAGCGACTAGCTCAATTGATACAAGAACAGAAATAGAAATTCAAAAAGCGATGGATAATCTAATGGAAGGAAGAACAAGTTTCATTATTGCTCATAGATTATCAACAATAAAAAATGCTGATTTGATTTTAGTTATGAATCATGGAGATATTGTAGAGCAAGGAACTCATGATGAATTATTAGCTAAAAATGGATTTTATGCTAATTTGTATAATTCTCAATTTGAAGACTGTAATGATGATGTAGAGTAAAAATAAAAAGAATAACTTGTAGAATTATCACACTGCAATGGTTTCGCTTGCTTTTAAAATAAGTAGAACTTGTTTTAAAAGCAAGCGAAACCTAGCATTTAGACAATTTGTTTTTATTCTTTTCAAAAGTTGTTGAGGGGGAATGCAACGCAATCCCCCTCTTTTGTGATGTTTAAGATATGGTTGTAGTTACCATAATTATTTTTTTGAAAAGCTCAATTGGTAAATCTTCGGAACTTTTAATAACATTAATATCAATTCCATAAGGAATATAAGAAATTTCCGTTCCCGTATTTGCTATAACGTATTGAAAGCACACACGTATTCTTCCAATTATTTTAGAGCCTTTCATAATGTTATAATCTTCGCTTGGCCGATTATGCATTAGCAATTGATAGCCTTCTGCTTCTAATGTAGGTACTAACTTAGGTGTTTTTACCATATTCTTATCATCCTTTCTAAAAAAATTGCTACACACATATTAGAGGTAGACTTATATTATAATTATATCAAACTTTATGCAAAACTTCAATAAAAATAAATTTATTTTATAATAACTGTATGTAGGTTAGTCAATCATATGTCACACTTTTTTGAAAAATATATGCTTTGAACA